>NZ_JAMYND010000015.1:0-141662 GCF_040318885.1 Mesorhizobium sp. M0998 | reverse complement strand
GCGGTGTGGTGGGTTCCGTGCTCGTGGGTTTATCCACCGGGGGCGCGGCCTCGACGTGATCGCGGCGCCTTCTGCGGAAACCCCCTCCCCGCCGTGCGCGGGCACCTCCCCCTCAAGGGGGGAGGATTGCGGCCGCTGTGCCAGCAGCCGCAGCCACATGTACTGGGCGGTGTTGGTGTCCTGATATTCGTCGACGAGGATGTAGCGGAAGCGCTTGTGGTATTCCTTCAGCACGTCCGGATTGGCGCGGAAGATGCGGATCGGATGGCACAGGAGATCGCCGAAGTCGCAAGCGTTCAGCGTTTGCAGCCGCTCCTGATAGGCCTTGTAGAGCTCGCGGCCCTTGCCGTTGGCGAAGGCACGGGCATCGCCCTCGGGGATGTCGGCGGGGCCAAGGCCCTTGTTCTTCCAGCCGTCGATCATCTGGGCGAACTGCTTGGCCGGCCAGCGCTTGTCGTCCAGCCCTTCGGCCTGGATAAGCTGCTTGATCAGGCGCACGACATCATCCGTGTCGAGAATGGTGAAGTCGGATTTGAGCCCGGCCAGCTCGGCATGTCTGCGCAGCAGCTTCACTCCAATCGAGTGGAAGGTGCCGAGCCACGGCATGCCCTCGACATTGCCTTCGCCGATCAACAGGCCGATGCGCTGCTTCATCTCGCGCGCCGCCTTGTTGGTGAAGGTGACGGCGAGGATCTGCGAGGGGAAAGCCTTGCCGGTGGCAAGGATGTGGGCGATGCGGGTGGTCAGGACGCGCGTTTTGCCGGTGCCGGCGCCGGCCAGCACCAGCACCGGGCCTTCGGTGGTTTCCACCGCCAGCCGCTGCTCGGGGTTGAGGCCGTTGAGATAATCGGGCGCGTTGTTCTGGTTGCTGCGGGCAGCCATGGCGCGCGCGGCAATGCCCGACGGGGCCACGGGCCGCGCGTTCGGTTCGTCAAAAAAGGGCATGTCTTCCGAAAAGCCGGACATCTCCCCCCGAATGTAGTGATTCGGCAGCGAAAGGCCAGAAGTGTCTCCGTTTTGTTCTCTGTCCAGTCGGTGGACTCACAATCTGGATGGGTCTGCTAACCAAAACGCCGGGCTTGCGATGGGCCGGCACCGTAAAACGCCGAGCTTGCTTGACAGTGGAAGCGGGCCGGAGAAAGTTGCGTGGGGGCAGGAACGCAATGCGGGGTTGCCCATGGACGCGTCGCGGAGCGCACCAGTCGAAGGAGCACCGTCTTGGCTGTGGTCATCACCTCCCTGATCCTTTTCCTCATCGGCCTGGCGATTGGCGGCGGCGGCATCTGGCTCGTGACGCTGGGCGGCAGCTGGTACTACGTCATCGTCGGTCTAGCTTTCCTTGTCGCGGCCTGGCTGCTCTACAGGCGCAGATCCACGGCGCTGTGGCTCTACGCGGCGATCGTGCTCGGCACGCTCGCCTGGGCGGTTTGGGAGATCGGCTTCGACTGGTGGGAGCTCGGCCCGCGCGGCGGCATCATCGTGCTTGTCGCGCTATGGCTGTTGACGCCATGGGCGCGGCGCGGGCTTACCGGTCCCGACGGACGCGCGCCGCTGATCCTCGCCGTGCTGGCATCGCTTGCCGTCGCCGGCTATTCGATGACGACCGATCCAAAGGATATTGCGGGTGAACTCAACACCGACAAGGTGACGCCGACGGCCGATCTTGGCGGCAACGTGCCGGCTGGCGAATGGCACTATTACGGTCGCACGCAATACGGCCAGCGCTATTCGCCGCTCGACCAGATCACCGCCGAAAACGTTGCCAATCTGCAGCCGGCCTGGACCTATCGCACCGGCGACGTGAAAGGGCCCGGCGACATCGCCGAGACGACCTATCAGGTGACGCCGCTAAAAATCGCCGACACGCTCTACATCTGCACGCCGCATAATTTCGCCATCGCCATCGATGCCGCGAGCGGTAAGGAGAAATGGCGCTTCGATCCGCAGGTCAAGCTCAACAAGGACCGCCAGCACCAGACCTGCCGCGGCGTGTCCTATTATGCCGATGCCAAGGTCGCCGCCGGCCAGCCCTGTGCCACACGCATCTACCTGCCGACATCCGACGCCCGGCTGATCGCGCTCGATGCGGCGAATGGCCAGGTCTGCCCGACTTTCGCCGAAGGCGGCACGCTGAACCTGCTCGCCAACATGCCATATCCGAAGCCGGGCTATTATTATTCGACCTCGGCGCCGCTGATCGTCGCCAACAAGATCATCGTCGGCGGCGCGGTCAACGACAATTATTCGACGCAGGAGCCGTCCGGGGTCATCCGTGCCTACGATGCCGACACCGGCGCGCTGTTGTGGAATTGGGATTCCGGCAATCCGGACCAGACGACGCCGCTGCCGCCGGACCAGACCTACACCAACAACTCGCCCAACATGTGGTCGACGGCAAGCGCCGACGAGAAGCTCGGCCTGCTTTATGTGCCGCTCGGCAACCAGACGCCGGACCAGCTCGGCGCCGGGCGCAGCGCCAATGACGAGAAATTCTCCTCGTCGATCACCGCGCTCGATCTCAACAGCGGACAATTGCGCTGGGTGCGGCAGACCGTGCACCACGATCTCTGGGACATGGACGTGCCGGCGCAGCCGACGCTGGTCGACATCACCACGGAAAGTGGCGTGGTGCCGGCGCTGGTCGGGCCGACCAAGCAGGGCGACCTCTATGTGCTCGACCGGCGCAGCGGCGAGCCGATCGTTCCGGTCAAGGAAGTGCCGGCACCGGGCGGCGCGATCGAGGGCGACCATACCTCGCCGACGCAGCCGGTCTCGGATCTCAGCTTCAGTCCGAAACCGCTGACCGGTGCCGACATGTGGGGCATTACCATGTTCGACCAGCTGGCCTGCCGGATCGAGCTCCGGAAGTTGCGCTATGAGGGCCGCTACACGCCGCCGTCGCTGCAGGGCTCACTGATCTACCCCGGCAATTTCGGCACCTTCAACTGGGGCGGCGTGGCAGTCGATCCGGTCCGGCAGGTGATGTTCGGCATGCCGACATACCTGGCGTTCATCTCCAAGCTGGTGCCGCGCGCCGACGTGCCGCCGCCCGGCGACACCAAGGGCAGCGAACAGGGCCTGAACCGCAATGACGGTGCGCCTTACGCAGTGATATTGAAGCCGTTCCTGTCGCCGCTCGGCATTCCCTGCCAGGCGCCGCCCTGGGGCTATGTGGCGGGCGCCGACCTTCGGACCGGCAAGATCGTCTACAAGCATCGCAACGGCACCGTCTACGACATGACGCCATTGCCACTGCCATTCAAGGTCGGCGTGCCCGGCATTGGCGGGCCGATGATCACTGCCGGCGGCGTCGCCTTCCTCGGTGCGGCGGTCGACGACTATGTGCGCGCTTATGACCTGACGACCGGCAAACAGCTCTGGCAGGCGCGGCTGCCGGCCGGCGGGCAGTCGACACCGATGACCTACACGGTAGCCGACGGACGGCAGTTGGTCGTCATCGTTGCCGGCGGCCACGGCTCGGTCGGTACCAAGCCGGGCGACTATGTGATGGCCTATACGCTGCCGAAATAGAGAAGTTCCTTCAGAGCCCGAGATGCCCTTTCAGGTCGGGTACCGATGCAAGTACCTCACTGGTCAGCTGCGGGCCGGCGGCTGCCTCGGCCTGCTGGACCAGCATCGTGCCGGCCTGGCTGATCTGTGCGAGCGTAAGGCCTGATGCCTTGAGTATGGCGACGCCGTTGATCAGCGCGCCGGTCTTTTCGCCGAGAGCGCCACCGAGCGCGCCCTCCAGCGAGGACAGGAGGCCACCACCGGAAGCCGCGCCGGGAGCCATGACATCATATTGCTTGGCCAGGGCGTCGGCTCCCGGGATTTTGGCGAAGAAGCTGGACAGGGTCGTGCCTTCCGCCTCGTGTTCGAGCACCGAGAAAATCGTGCCGGCGATCTTTTCCGTCAAAGCCTGGTTGAGACCGGATTTCTGGGAGACGGTGTTGATGATGTCCTGAACGTCCATGACCTTTCCTCAGGCTTTGGTGTTTGCGGGCGGGTGCCGGTTGGCGCGGATTTTGATCAACGATCGTTTGAATGCGGTGAAGGCAGTGAACCGCAGCGCCAGCAAAGCCATAGCGGCGAGGGCGAACCCACTTGCCAGAAGCGGGGAGGGAAAGGTCATGGCATATTCCTTCGTCGTCAATCAGGCATTCTTTTCCCGCCAAATGGCCATTGTCGTTCGCCAAATGGCCCGAGTGAGGCATAGCCCGGTAACTTCTTTTTACATCGTGGTGCGTGCATTTAGCATTGCCACAAAGGACCAAAATTTAACGACAGTGCGGCGCGCGGCATCACGGCGTCGTGCAGGGACTTACGGCAGCCTCACTCAGCCGTGACTGGACCAGGCAAGCTTCGGCTCTATGTTGCCGCGGGGGGCGCCGACGAGGAGCGCGCCATGACAAAACCTGCCGGACCCATTGCCGCCGAGCCTGTCATTACCCAGGCGATGATCGACGCCTATGACGAATACACGCATCTGACGCTCGACCGACGGCGCTTCATGGAGCAATTGACCAGGCTTGCCGGATCGGGTGCGGCAGCTGCCGCGATCGCGCCGCTGCTGGCGGCGAACTCGGCCCAGGCGGCAATCGTGGCGGAAGACGATCCGCGGGTGAAAGCCAAGGACATCAGCTATCCCGGCAGCGCCGGCGAGATGAAGGGCTATCTGGTCATGCCGGCGGACCAGACCGGCAAGCTTGGCACGGTCATCGTGGTGCACGAGAACAGGGGTCTCAACCCGCATATTCGCGATGTGGCGCGGCGCGTGGCGCTGGAAGGGTTCGTGGCGCTTGCGCCGGACTTCATGACACCGCTCGGCGGCACGCCGGACGATGAAAACAGGGCACGTGACCTGTTTTCCCAGCTCGATCCAGCACAGGTCGCCGCCAATGCCGTGGCAACCGTCGCCTACCTCAAAGGCTACGAGGACGGCAACGGCAAGGTCGGCGCCGTCGGCTTCTGCTGGGGCGGCGGCACGGTGAACATGCTGGCCGTCAACGCGCCGGACCTCGCCGCCGCCGTCGCCTATTACGGCATGCAGCCACAGGCCGAGGACGTGCCGAAGATCAAGGCCGCCCTCATGCTGCATTATGCCGGGCTCGACACCCGCACCAATGCCGGCATCGATGCCTTCAAGAAGGCACTCGACGCGGCCCATGTCGAATACTCGGTCTATGTCTATGAAGGCGCCAACCATGCCTTCAACAACGACACGTCGGCGGCCCGCTATGACAAGCAGGCGGCTGACCTCGCCTGGGGCAGGACGATCGCCTTCCTCAAGGAGAAACTGGCCTGATCAGTCCGGCGCCGGCGCCGGTTTGTGAAGGGCGACGCCGGCCACCACCAGGGCGATGCCAAGGCAGTCGGTGAGGCTCGGCACCTGCCGCAGCACGATGACGCCGATCAACGTTGCGGTGACCGGCAGCAATGACAGCATCAGCGCGAAGCTGGAGCGCGGCAGCCTCGACATGGCAAGCTGGTCGCAAATATAGGGAATGACCGACGAGCAGATGCCGACGCCGACCCCCGCAAGCAGCAGCGGCGGCGCCGAGAAAGCCGGCAGAGCATCGGCGAAACCGATCGGCAGAACGACGAGAAGGGCGACCGCCATGGCGGCACCCAGCCCGGCGATGCCGTCACCAGCGCCGGCGCGCGCGACGCGGTGGCCAAGAACGATGTAGCCAACGAACAGCGTGCCGTTGAGGAAGGCCCAGAACAGGCCGACGGGATCGCTCGACCATTTGACGTCGATCAGCAACAGGGTGCCGGCGACAGCGATTGCGAGGGCGGCGAGATTGCGCGGGCTTCTGAGACCAACAAGCGCGACGCCGATCGTGCCGACGAATTCGATCGCTGCCACCAGCGAGATCGGCAGCCGATCGAGCGCCAGGTAGAAAGAACAGTTCATCACGCCAAGGCAGGCGCCGAAGGCCACAAGCAGCAACTGCGTCGAGCGATCGGCGCGGGCGAAGACCGCCCACGGTCGGGTCAGCGGGGCAAAGACGAGCGCCGCGGTGGCAATGCGCAGCCACGCCATGCCGAGCACGCCGACATGCGGGAACAGCAGCACCGCGAAGGCCGGTCCGAGATAGTGGAACACGGCGCTGACGCCGAACCAGAGATGCGGCGGGACCGCGTTTGCCAAGATAAAGGCGGGGCCGGCGAGTGCCGGACTTGCTGCGGGGGCTTGCGTCCGATCTTGCATGGGATCAGTATCGCAGGCGATTTTTGCCATTGATATGGATAATGGCCGGGCATTTCGGCCATTTCCTTTCCGAAAGAAAGGAGCATTCCGCTGAAACGCCTTCGAAATGAAAATAGCGATCTGGATCCGGCGGACCTGAAAATCCTGCGCCTGCTGGAAAAGGACGCGCGCACCAGCACCGCCGAACTGGCGCGGTCGGTCGGCCTGTCGGCGCCGAGCGTGGCCGAGCGCATCAAGCGGCTGCAGGAGAGCGGCGTGATCGAGGCCTACACGGTGCGCATCAATCCGGCCGCGCTCGGCATGAAATTGTCGGCGTGGCTGCGGATCAGGCCGGTGCCGGGCCAGCTCGCTGTCGTGGCCGAAATCATCCGCGACCTACCGGAAATCGCCCAATGCGACCGGGTCGCCGGTGAAGACTGTTTCATCGCGCTGGCGCATGTCGCCTCGGTGGCCGAGCTCGAGCGGGTGATCGACCGGATCATTCCGTTCGCGATGACCAATACGGCGATTATCCAATCATCGCCTGTCGTGGCGCGTTCGCCGCTGGGGGCGGTGAAGCGGCTGCCTTGACACTTGGGATCGTTCGTCAGCACATCATCAGAAATGCAAACCGGACGGCCGGTCTGTTTCTTCCCCCACCGTTCAGGCGTGGCCGCGTTTCATCCGCGCCTGCTTCAGGATGGCGCGCCAGCGGATCATGGCGAAGGGGATCGGCTCGTTGTTGTTGGCGATGTGGAAGATCTCGTTGTTGAGGTTCTTCAGCGAGCGCCAGAAATCATAGTCGGTGATGCGTGGGTCAGCCGCCAGCCTGTCCGCCTCGACCTTGATATCGGTTTTCATGCACGTTCCCCGAACCGCTGCTGCTCCGCCGCCCGTATCGCAATTCGATGCGGACGGTTTTCCAACGCCGCGCTGAGTCGTTCAACGTCTCAATTCGGCTTGTTCACGTTAAAACCTCGGTAAGGTTAACGGCGGTTGGACCGTGGTTCAAGCCGGCTTACGACGAATACCGATCGAGCGGCCGGCGCGCTCCGGCATCGGCAGGGCGGCATGGGCGGCGCGCATCGCTTCCACCCTGGCCAGGACGTCGGCGGGGAAGGGCGCTACCTTCGGGCCAGCCATGTCGACGTGCAGCGACAATGTTTCTGAAGTGGCGGCGAGCCAACCGTCGAGATGGCGGATTTCTTGATAGGCCCTCAGCCGCTTGTCGTCATGGTCCAGCAGCTGGAACGAAACGGTGACCTTGTGGTCGAGATGCAACTCCTGGACGTAGCAGACATGGACTTCCGCGGTGTAGATGGTCAGCCGTCGTTCTTTCACGTAATCCGGCCCCATCCCCATCATCTCGAAGGCTTCGTCGGAGCACCGGTCGAACAGTACGTTGTAATAGGCCATGTTGAGATGGCCGTTGTAGTCGATCCAGGCCTCCTCGATGTCCATGGCGCGGGAGACGAAAGGGGCGGGGATGGGCATCGGAAACTTCCTTCTCGTCATGCCGGGATGAGCGTGGACTGGACAGAGCGTGGTTGGTGAGACTACGCATCCGTAGATGCAGAACAAGGGTGGACGCTGGTCCATTCGCGGAGGAATCGATGGCTCTAAGCGACCTCAATCCGGTCGAGCGCAACGAAGAAGGCATTGCCGCCGTACTCGGCATCCTCAAGCAGCGGCTCGGCGAGCGATTCCAGACCGGCCAGGCGATCCGCGCCCAGCACGCGCACACCACGACCTATATCCCGACGCAGGCGCCGGACGGCGTCGCCTTTGCCGAGACGACGGAGGAGGTGCAGGAGATCGTGCGCGCATGCGCGGCACATCGCGTGCCGGTGATCGCCTTTGGCGTCGGTTCCTCGCTGGAAGGCCACACCAATGCGCCGGGCGGCGGCATCTCGCTCGATACGTCACGCATGAACCGTATCATTGCGGTCAATCCGCAGGACCTCGACTGCACCGTCGAGCCCGGCGTGACGCGCGAGGATCTCAACCGGCATCTGCGCGACACCGGCCTGTTCTTTCCGATCGACCCGGGCGCCAACGCCTCGCTCGGCGGCATGGCGGCGACACGAGCGTCGGGCACCAACGCGGTGCGCTACGGCACGATGCGCGAGAACGTCCTGTCGCTGACGGCGGTGATGGCCGACGGGGAAGCAGTGACGACCGGCAAGCGCGCCAAGAAGAGCTCGGCCGGCTATGATCTGACGCGGCTGCTGATCGGCTCGGAAGGCACACTCGGCATCATCACCTCGCTGACCCTGAGGCTGCAAGGTATTCCGCAGGCGATCTCCGGCGGCGTCTGCCCATTTCCCAGCGTCGAGGCGGCCTGCAATGCGGTGATCGCAACGATCCAGATGGGCATTCCGGTGGCGCGCATCGAACTGGTCAATGCGCTGCAGATGCGGGCGATGAAGAGCTATTCGAAGCTCGACTACCCCGAAAGCCCGTGCCTGTTCGTGGAATTCCATGGCAGTGATGCCGGCGTTGCCGAGCACGCCGAGACCTTCGGCATGATCGCCGAGGAATATGGCGGCGGCCCGTTCCTGTGGACCAGCGTCGCCGAGGAGCGGACGAAACTGTGGAAGGCCAGGCACGACGCCTATTGGTCGTCGCTGACGCTCAGGCCCGGCGCCAAGGGGCTGTCGACCGATGTCTGCGTGCCGATCTCGCGCTTTGCCGAATGCGTGACCGAAACCGAGGCCGACATTGCCGAGATGGGACTGGTCGCGCCGATCGTCGGCCATGCCGGCGACGGCAATTTCCACGTGCTGGTGCTGATGGACGCGGACGATCCGAAGGAGATCGCGCAGACGGAAGAATTCGTGGCGCGGCTGAACATGCGGGCAATCGGCATGGATGGAACCTGCACCGGCGAGCATGGCATAGGGCAGGGCAAGATCGGCTTCCTGCGGCATGAGCTCGGCCATGGCGTCGACATCATGCGCACGATCAAGCAGGCGCTCGATCCGCTGAACATCATGAACCCGGGGAAGATACTGCCGGGAAAGGACTGACATTAGGCCGCTGCCGCGCCCCGATTTGCCTCTTTATCGACACGCTGATGCGGGTAGAGTGCCACTGACTTTACTATCAACTGTCTAGGAGTTCATGCTCGCACGCCTGTTCGTGATCTTCGGTGGGCTTCTTGTGCTGGTGCTGTGTGCGGCGCTGGTGGTGCCGTACTTTGTCGACTGGACAGGTTACCGTGCCGATTTCGAGCGCGAGGCCAGTGCCGTCCTGGGCCGCAAGGTGACCGTGCGAGGCGATGCGACGGCAAGGCTGTTGCCGTTCCCCTCGGTGACCTTTTCCAACGTCGCCGTTGCCGGTGGCCCTAACGGCCAGCCGGCGATGACCGTCGAAACCTTTTCGATGGATGCAGAACTCGCGCCATTCCTGCGCGGCGAGGTGCTGATCTTCGACATGCGCCTAGTGCGGCCGAAGGCGACGATTGACATCGCCGCCGACGGCACGGTCGACTGGACGATACGGCCGTCCTCGCCCTTCGATCCCGGCCAGATCTCCATCGAGAAGCTGACGGTGACGGAAGGACAGATCGCGCTCAGCCACGCCGCCGGCGGGCGCAGCCATCTTATTTCCGAGATCAACTCGACGATCTCGGCCAAGTCGCTGGCCGGCCCCTGGCGGCTGGACGGCTCGCTGTTGCTGGACGGGTTGCGGACCACGATCGCCGCTTCCACCGGCAAGGCCGAACCGGACGGGCAAATGCGGCTCAGGCTCAAGGCCGATCCGGACGCCTATCCGCTGGTCATCGAGACCGACGGCAATGTGGGCCTCGTCGAGGGCGCCGCCGTCTATTCGGGCCAGTTCAAGATATCGGGCGCAGACCAGACTGCGGCGCGGCAGCTGGGCACCGGCGGCGAGGCGCTGAAAGTCAGCGCCGGCAAACCGGACCCGGGCTTCAGGCTGAACGGCAAGTTTTCGCTCGACCACCAGAAGCTCGGCGTCGACGAATTCCGCTTCGAGACCGGGCCACGCGACAATCCCTACACCGCCGACGGCAAGGCTGCGGTCGATCTTGGGCTGAAGCCGCATTTCTCGATCGAGGCCAATGGCGCGCAGGTGCAGTTCGACGAGGCCGTGGGGGCGGCGGCCGGTGCCGGATTGACGCTGTCCGAGCGGGTGGCGGCGCTGGAGCAGGCGCTGCTCGATCTGCCGAGGCCGACCATACCGGGCACGGTCGAGGTGAAACTGCCGGCGGTGGTGGCAGGCGATACCACCGTTCGCGACGTGCACCTGTCCGCCGAGCCAGCCGAGGGCGGCTGGGCGGTAAAATCGCTGGCCGCCACGCTGCCCGGCCGCGCCAAGCTGGAAGCCAACGGCATGGTCAGCGTCGAGGACCATTTCGGTTTCACCGGATCGCTGCTTCTGGCGGTGGCGCAGCCCTCCGGCTTCGCCGCATGGCTGTCGAAGGACGTCGACGAGGCGATCCGCCGCTTGCCGGCCGCCGGCTTCAAGGCCAAGGTGGATTTGAGCGAGAAGCACCAGGCCTTCAGCGATCTCGAACTCATCCTCGGCAAGGCGAAGTTCTCCGGCCGCATCGATTCCAGCCAGCCCGACGACACAAGGCCATCGGTGCTGATGCAACTGGAAGGTGGCGAACTCGATGTCGACGGGCTCGCCGCCTTCGCCTCGATCTTCGTCAGCGACAAGGGCGCCAACCGTTTTTCCGACCGCGACCTCGATTTCCAGATCAAGGCCGGGCCGGTCAGCGCCGGCGGGTTGACCGCCGATAGCGTCGACACCGCGCTTAGATTGCGCGATGGGCTGCTTGAGATCGATCGCCTGTCGGTCGGCGGACTTGCCGGCGCCTCGATCAGCGCTACCGGTCGAATCAAGGATTTCCCGGCGAGCCCGACCGGCAAGCTCGACGCCTCGGTGGTCGCCGTCGACCTCAAGCCGCTGATCGACGTCGCCGTCCAGCATTATCCCGACAATGCAGTGCTGAAGGGCCTGGCGGAGCGTGCTGCTGCCTATCCCGAGCTGTTCCAGGATGCGCGTATCGATGCGGTCACGAGTGCCGCAGACAATGGCGACGGTACGACTGGACTGGCAATGAGCGCACAGGGCAAGGCCGGTGGCTCGGCCTTTTCGGCGTCGTTATCCGGCAAAGGGGCGCTCGACCGGCCTCTCGAAGCGCCGGTGACGCTGACCTTCAACGCAAGGAATGCCGACGCCACGGCGCTGCTGGCGCTTTACGGTTTGCCGGCGCTGCCACTCGGCATGCTCGGCGAGGCGACCACCGAGGTCTCGGCCAAAGGCACGCTTGGCGGTGGCCTGGCGACACGATTCAGCCTGGCCGGCAACGACTTCAAAGCTGGTTTCGACGGGACAATTGCCGACACGGCTCAAGGCGCGGCCGCCAAGGGCAAGGTCAGCCTTGAAACGGCCGACATCGAGCCATGGCTGATGACGACCGGCGTTGGCCTGCCCGGCATGGGCACCGGCATGTCGACGTCGCTTGCAGCCGATGCCGATTACGGCAATGGTCTCCTGGTGCTGAGCGGCCTCAGCGGCGCCGTCAACGAAGCGGCGGTCTCCGGTGACGTAAATATCGACATCAAAGAGGGGCTGCCGCATCTTGCCGGCGCGCTGTCGCTGGACGAGCTGGACCTCGATCCGATGGCGGTGATGCTGTTCGGTGACCAGGCCTTCCTTGTCAATGACAGGACCTGGCCGACAGCACCGTTCAGCCAGAAATCCAGTCTGCCATTTACCGCCGATCTCGATCTGACGGCGGCGTCGCTTGCCGCCGGCCCGCTTGCCACCGCCTATGACGCTGCGCTGTCGCTGCAGCTCGACCAGGAGGGCATCCGCGTTTCCGACCTCAAGGCAAAGTTCCTCGGCGGCGCGTTGAGTGGCCTGTTCGAGCTCAAGAACAATGACGGCACCGGGCTTTTCTCCAGTCAGATGAAACTCGCCGGCGCCGATCTGGTAGCCGTGCTGCCGGAGGCCGGCATCAGCGGAAGCGGCGAGTTCTCGACGGCGCTTTCGACCAGCGGCAAATCGGTCGACGCGATGGTTGCGGCGCTGTCCGGTTCCGGCACGGCGACGCTGAAGGGCATGACTATTGCCGGCTTCAATCCCGATGCCTTTGGCGCATTCATTGCCAAGGCCGACGCGATAGGGCGCGATATCGACGCGTCGAACACCGCCGGCTTTGTGCCGCAGATCGCCGCGGCGGGCAGTTTTCCGGCGCAGGACACCGATATTGCCTTCACCATCGCCGGCGGCACGCTGAGGGCGCCGCCGGTCAAATTCGAAAGCCCGGGCGCGACGCTGTCCGCCGACATCACCGCCGATCTGAACACCAGCACCGTCGATGCCAAGGGCGAGATCGCCTACCGGCCCGGCGATGAGGCGCTGGTCGGCTCCGAACCGATTTTGAATTTCAGCGTCGACGGGCCGTTTGGCGCCACCAAACGGCAGTTCGACAGCGAGCCGCTGGCACAGTTCCTGACCCAGCGTGCGCTGGAAAAGGAGCAGCAGCGGGTCGAAGCCATGCAAGCCGCACTGCTCGAGAAACAAAGGCTGCGGCGTGAGGTGCGCTACTACGCTGCGCTGCAAACCGAGCGTGAAAGAGCGGCGGAGGAACTGCGCAGGCAACAGGAAGCAGCGCGGCTGAAGGCCGAGGCCGACGCCAAGGCAAAGGCCGAAGCCGAGGCTCAGGCCCAGGCCGAAGCCGAGGCGAGGGCGCAGGCTGAAGCCAAGGCGAAGGCTGAAGCGGACGCCAAGGCACAGGCGGATGCGGAGGCGAGGGCGCAGGCTGAGGCCAAAGCGAAAGCTGAAGCGGACGCCAAGGCAAAGGCCGAAGCTGAGGCGCAGGCCCAAGCCGAAGCGGAGGCCAGGGCGCAGGCTGAAGCCAAGGCAAAGGCGGATGCAGCGGCGAAAGCCGAAGCCGAGGCCAGGGCGAAAGCCGAGGCGGCTGCAAAGGCCGCAGCGGATGCCGAAGCCAAAGCCAAGGCGGCGCAACAGGCTGCCGAGGAAGCCGCGCAGGCCGAAGAACAGCAACGCCAGAGGGCGGAAGAGGCGTTGCGGATCGCCTCGGAAGAGAAGGCAAGGCTCGACGCCGAACGCAAGGCCGCGGCGGAGCGCGCGGAACGGGAGCCACCGGCCGCAAACAACGTGCCACCGCCAGTGCAGCCCCCGCCAAAGCTCAAGCTCGATCCCTCGTCGATCGACGATCTGCTGAAATCGCTGAATGGCGGGTGACGGCGCATCCCTTATGTGTCGCCTCCAGCAAGCAAGCGCTTCAGCATCGGCTCGATCCGCCCGAGTTCGTCGAGATGAGCGGCTGACAGATCGGCGAGACTGTCGTCGGCGCGCTCGGTCAGCCGCAGCAGCACGCGGCGGTGGTCCTCCTCGTCGTGGTCCCTCGCGACCAGCCCGGCTTCGCAAAGACGGTTGACCAATTCCACTGCGCTGTGATGGCGGATGCGCAGGCGCTCCGCGAGGTCGCCAATGGTCACTGGCCCTCCGCCGGGGAACCCTTTGATTGCAAGCAGGGCCTGATGCTGGCGTGGTGTCACCAACATCGCTCGTGCCCGCCATCTTCGGTGGCACGGCCGGCGACCCATCCGCAAGTCGGCACGCCGCCAGAAAGCAAGGTCTGCAAATGAAGTCCGATCACGCCAACCCCAGCCATCTGCGCGATTTTACCACCGATGCCCGGGTGCTGCTCATTGCCGGCATAGCGGTGGTGGTTGCGACGGCGGGGTTGTTTGCCGGCATTGCCCTCTTGAAGCTGATCCGGCTTGCCACGAACATCGCCTATTTTGGCCAGTTCACGCTCGCCGACCTGAAACTGCAGGATACGCCGCTTGGCAGGCCGAAGAACGCGACCGCTCGGCTTTGCTGAGCTTCCGTATCCGGCGCAGGAAACAGGATAGCGTTGCCTGAAGGCTACAACTTGCTGCGCTTGGCCCAATCCAGCACATAGAGCCGGAGCGCCGAGGAGAGATTGGCATCCCGCGGACGGCTCTCGTCGATTTCGGCGACAAGGGCGGCGAGCGTCAGTTTTCGCACGGCCGCGATGGCGACCAGGTCGTCGTAAAAAGGCTTTTCGAGCGAATAGCTGGTGCGGTGGCCGCGAATGGTGACCGAGCGCTTTTCCACCGGGCTCACGAGACGATCCTACTCACACTTCAAGCATCGGATTTGTCCGAATCGCCCGAATTTTCGCGGCGATGGCCGGCGACGAATTTATCGGCCTTGTCGGCGATCAGGCGGTCGCGATCCCGGCTGGGTTTGGAACGGCCATGCAGCGCCCGGTTCTGTTCGGCCAGGCGCTCCTTCTCGGCTCGCGCCTTCTGCTTGCGTGCCTGACGGAGATTGACGATCTCGGCCATGTCACGCCGCCCGTCGGGTCACTTCTTGCGGAAGGCGTCAAGCGACACCACGTCGGCGCCCTTGGCGACGGCGTCGGCCGCGGCAGGCTTCTTTTCCGCCTCGGCGGTTTTCTTCTTCGACTCGGGCTTTTTCTCGGCGACGATGGCCAGCGGTTCGGGAGCAGGCTTGGCCTTTGTCTCCTGTTCCGCCGGGGTATCGGTCTTGACGTCGAATTCGAGCTCGAAGTTGACGGACGGGTCGTAAAAGCCGCGTACGGCCGAGAACGGGATTTCCAGTTTCTCCGGCACGTCGGAAAACGACAGCCCGACCTCAAAGCCGGTGTCGCTCACCTTCAGGTCCCAATACTGGAACTGGATGACGATGGTCATCTGTTCGGGATAGCGCTCGCGCAGCCGCGACGACACGCGCACGCCCGGCGCGCCGGTGAGAAAGGTGATGAAGAAATGATGGTTGCCCGGGAGACCGGTGCGCGCGACTTCGGCCAGGACCTTGCGCATGACGCCGCGCAACGCCTCCTGGGCCAGAATGTCGTAGCGGATGTGGTCGTCGGCCATGTGGCTGTCGGGTTCCGTTGAATCGTCCTGATAGCTGTAATCAAGCTTGAGCGCGGCGTAAACCGGATATAGATCGCCGGCGTGCGGAAGCGAAGCCCATTGGCGACGATTTGATCGCCAAACGGCTTTGATCGTCAAGCGCTGGCGAGCGCGCCCTGTTTGCTCGCCCGGGCCATAGGCTGCCGCTTGCCGAAGGCGCGCAGGAAGGTGCGCACGCCATTTGTCGCCGATTGCACCACCTCGTCCTCGGTCGGCGTGCCGCCGAGCATGAACGTCGTCTGCAACTCGGCATTGGCAAGCGCCATGAACTGGCGCGCTGCGACATCGGGATCGTCGATGTCAAGGAAGCCCGCATGAGCGAGGCGGGCGAAGCGGGCGGCGATCGCCGGCCATGTCCTGCCCGGTCCCTCTTCGCGCCATTCGGCGAACAACTCGGGATAGCGCCCGCCCTCGGTCTGGATCAGCTTGCGCAGGAATTTGCCGTCGCGGTTGCAGATGCAGTTGTGGTTCATCCGCACAGCAAAGGCGATGAGGTCGGCCTCGAGATCCTTCGGCTGATCGGGAAAAGTGGAGATCGTGGCAAAGATGCCGGCATTGCAACGTTCGGTGAGGTCGCGGACGATGGCAACGAAGAGTTTTTCCTTGTCGCCGTGATGATTGTAGATGGTCTGGCGGGAGACGCCGGCCTCGGCGGCAATCATGTCGATATTGGCACCGGCAAAGCTTTCGCGGCAGAAGACCGAGGCGGCGGCATCGACAATCGACATGCGCTTGGCCTCGTGGCCTCGCGGCGGGAAAATGTCAGGAGAGACGTTGGCCTTCATGCAAAACTATATAGAGGTGGTTGACGAATTAGACAAGCCTGTCTAAATTTGTGGACTCGCACGAAGGGGGTTTCGTTCCGCAGAAGAGTCGGAACTCCACGGGATGGAACGTCCTAGGGTTACACGCCGGTCCTCGGCGGCAACCAGAATTCGAAAGAGCCTGCTATCATGAACGCCAAATTCCTCCGCATTGCGGTCGTGCTCGGCCTATTGTCCGCGATCGGCCCGTTTGCCATCGACATGTATCTTCCGGCCCTGCCTTCAATCGGAGAGGATCTGCATGCCGGCACTGCTGCGGTGCAGATGAGCCTGCTGATCTTCTTTCTTTCCATGGGCTTCGGCCAGATCGTCGTCGGACCGATCTCCGACATGGTCGGCCGCAAGCTGCCACTCTACGGCGGCCTGGCGCTGTTCATGGTCGGCGGCGTCGGCTCGGCGCTGGCTCCCTCGATCGAATGGCTGATCGCCTTCCGCTTCCTGCAAGGGCTCGGCGCCAGCGCCGGCATGGCCGTGCCGCGCGCGATCGTGCGCGATCTGCATACCGGCACCGAGGCCGCCAAGCTGATGTCGCTGCTGATGCTTGTGTTTTCGGTGTCGCCGATCCTGGCACCGCTGACCGGTAGCCAGATCATCGAGAATTTCGGCTGGCGCGCCGTGTTCTGGACGGTGACGGGCGCGGCCGTGCTCGCCACCATCCTGCTGGCGACCTCGCTCAAGGAGACACGGCCGGTCGAGGAGCGCGCCGGGTCGTCCTTCGGGACGGCACTTTCCGGCTACCGCTTCCTGATGGGCGACCGCAACTTCCTTGGCCTGACGGCCATCGCCGGCTTCGGCATTGCGAGCTTCTTCGTCTATCTGTCGAGCTCGTCCTTCATCCTGATCGACCATTATGGCCTGTCGCCTTCGGTTTACAGCGTGTTCTTCTCGATCAATGCGGTTGCCTTCATCGGCATGTCGCAGCTGACCGGGTTGCTATCGGAGCGGTTCGGGCTGCAGCGCGTGGTGCGCGTCGCGGTGACCGGCTATGCGACGACGATGGTGGTGCTGTTCGCGGTGATGGCATCGGGTGTCGACCGGCTCGACGTGATGGCGGCGCTGCTGTTCATCGGCTACGGCTTTCTCGGCCTGGTCATCCCGACGACGTCGGTGCTGGCCATGGAAGAGCATGGCGAGATCGCCGGTACCGCGTCGGCGCTGATGGGCACGCTGCACTTCGCCATCGGCGCGGTCGCCATGGGCGTCGCCGGCGTGTTTTTCGACGGCACGCCGCTGCCGATGGTGGCGGGCATCACGCTCTGCGCGGCGATCTCCTTCACACTGGCCAAAATAACGCTCGGCCGCAGCCGGGACGTCGCGGAAGCGCCGGCGGAGTAAACTTCGCTTATCGAGACAAAAAGGCCGGGCGATGTTCCCGGCCTTTTCACGTTTGCGGTCCCGGTTCAAAGCAGCCTATGCCTATATGACGGGTTCAGGACATGCAGCTTCGACATCTCAAAACCTTCGTGGCGGTCGCCACCACCTTGAACATCACACGCGCCTCCGAGCGGGTTCATCTTGCCCAATCGAGCGTGACCGAACAGATCCAGGCGCTGGAAAGCGATCTAGGCACGTCGCTGTTCGACAGATCACGGCGTGGCTTGAAGCTGACGGCGGCGGGACAACGCCTGCTGGACTATGCAAACGATCTCCTCGACCTCGCGGACGAAGCCCGTTCCGCAGTCGCCGACGCGAGCGGCACGGTTGCCGGTCGCCTGACTGTCGGCGGCCTGGAGACGCTTTGCTCGACACGCTTGCCAGCTGTGCTGGCGGAATTCCATCGGCGCCATCCCGATGTGGAACTGAACCTCAGGGCGGACGATAGCAGTGGGTTGCGTGCCGGCGTGACAAGCGGGGCGCTGGACGTATCTTTCCATTTCGGAGCCGTCCCGGCGGCGCCGCCGGAGCTGCGAAGCGAGCAAGTGGCATTAGAAGAGCTCGTCACCATAATGCCGGCAAATCACCGGTTGGCCGGATATTCTGCCATAACGCCCGACGATCTGGCCGACGAGGCCTTCCTCGTCACCCAGCCCGGTTGCGTCTATAGGCGGATGTTCGACGAAACGTTTGCCGCAACATTGCCTGACCGTCCAAAACTCGTCGGCGAGTTCGCCAGCATGGGCGCGATACGGAGCCTTGTTGAAGGCGGTCTTGGATGCGCGCTGGTCCCGCGTCTCGTGGCTTCCGCGGCTGACGCCAATATCGTCGTGCTGCCCTGGGTCGGAAGCAGCCCGGTGACGCCGGTCACCATGGTATGGCGCCACCGCCGCATTCAAGCGCCGGTGCTGCGGCTGTTCCTTGCAATGGTCCGCGAAATTTTGGCCATCGCTAGACCAGTCGCTGGCCACCATCGACATGAAGCACGGTTCCGGTGATGAAGCCGTTGTGCATGAGGGACGTGATGGCTTGGGCAATGTCGGCTGCCTGGCCGATCCGGCCGACGAGCAGACGCTTTGCCATGGCGTCCAGCGCGGCTGTCTTTCCGCTGCCGACGACGGCATCCCAAATCGGCGTGTCGACCCAGCCGGGCGAAACGACGTTGACGCGGATCGGCGCCAGTTCGACGGCAAGCGCGTAGGCGAGTGAGCCAAGTGCCCCATTAACGGCTGCCACCACCGAGCCTTTCGCCGCCGGACGATAGGCGGCGATGCCCGAGGTCAGCGTGATCGATCCCCCGGGCGTCAGACGAGGCGCGCCATGCTTGGCAAGAAGAAGCGGTCCGACGACTTTGGAATCCATCACTTTCCGCGCCACCGAGATATCCATCTCGGGAAGCAACACATAGACGCCGGTAACGTCGGCGGCGGTCGAGACGATGTGGTCGAGCGTGCCGACATCCCGGAACAGGCGCTGGACCTCGTCCTCGCTTGTGATGTCGGCGGCGATCGTCCTCAGCCTTTCCGGGTGAGGCAAGCGCTGCCGTGCGGCCGACAACCGGTCCTCGGAGCGGCCGACGATCGTAACCTCGGCGCCGGCGGCAAGCTGCTGTTCGGCCAGCGACAGCCCCATGCCGGAACTGCCGCCAACGATCAGGATGCGTTCGTGTTTTGGTGTGGTTTCCTGGTTCATCTTATCTCTCCATGAGGCAGCTCGCCGGGCATGACCACACGCGGCGAGAAACTGAGGCCTTGTCCCGCAAAGGCGTAGAAGAAGGGAAACGGGAAGAAACGAATGCTGCCATCGGAGGTTCCGATGATGGGAGGCCCTTGGGCTTTCGCCTCAGCCTGAGACGCCTCAGCCTGAGACGTTGACGATGCGCGATTTTCTGTGTAGCAGCGATCATCATGAAGATCGCAATCGTTCTTGCAGTGGTAGGAAAGCGCACGGGCAGGATGGTGTAACCATCCGGCGACAGCCACCCGTGCGCCACAAACAGGCTCCCGACGGGGCCTTTTTTTATGCCCGAAATTCTTCTTACGCCCGATTTCGGCGACGCCCCGTCAACCCATCCTCATCACGCTACGGGACAGAACCATGACAAGCGATAATTCCATTCAGCATACGAGCAACCGCATGACAGGAGCGGAGATCGTTCTCCGCGCACTCAAAGACAATGGTGTGGAGCATATTTTCGGCTATCCCGGCGCGGCCATATTGCCGATCTACGACGAGATATTCCAGCAGGACGACATCAAACATATCCTCGTGCGCCACGAACAGGGCGCCGGCCATGCCGCGGAGGGTTATGCCCGGTCCACGGGCAAGGTCGGCGTGATGCTGGTCACATCAGGCCCAGGCACGACGAATGCCGTGACGCCCCTGCAGGACGCTCTGATGGATTCAGTGCCGATCGTCTGTCTGTCCGGACAAGTGCCGACAACATTGATCGGCTCCGATGCCTTTCAGGAATGTGACACGATTGGTATCACGCGATCCTGCACCAAGCACAACTCTTTGGTCAAAGACGTCAATGACGTGGCGTCAGCAATCCATACGGCGTTCCACATCGCCCGGTCGGGGCGACCGGGGCCTGTTCTCGTCGACATGCCAAAGGACGTTCTGTTTGCGTCCGGCGTGTACACCCCGCCATCGGGTGTTGCTGCGCTGAAAAATTATCGACCGAAGCTGCAGGGTGATATCGGCAAGATCGGCCAGGCGATAGCACTGATGGCCAATGCCAGCCGTCCCGTTATTTATGCCGGCGGCGGCATCGTCAATTCCGGCCCGGAAGCATCGAGATTGCTGCGGGAGCTGGTTCAACTGACCGACTTTCCGATCACCTCGACGCTGATGGGCCTTGGAGCTTACCCCGCCTCCGGCAAGAACTGGCTCAAAATGGTCGGTCTGCATGGTTCCTATGAGGCGAACATGGCGATGCACGATTGCGACGTCATGATCTGTGTCGGCGCGCGCTTCGATGACCGCGTGACCTCGCGTGTGGACGCTTTTTCGCCGAACTCCAGCAAGATCCATATCGATATAGATCCGTCCTCGATCAACAAGAACGTCCACGTCGATATCGGCATACAAGGCGATGTCGGCAATGTTCTCGATGACATGGTTCGTCTATGGCGCGCATTGCCTCAGAAACCGGAGGGAGGCCGCCTCCAGGACTGGTGGAGAAGGATCGTCGGCTGGCGCGCACGCAATTCATTCTCCTACGAGATGAACAAGGATGTGATCATGCCGCAATATGCGGTGCAGCGTCTCTACGCGCTGACGAAGGATCGCGACACATACATCACCACTGAAGTGGGCCAGCATCAGATGTGGGCGGCCCAATTCTACGGCTTGGAAAAGCCGAACCGCTGGATGAGTTCGGGCGGCCTCGGGACGATGGGCTACGGCCTGCCGGCGGCGCTGGGCGTGCAGATCGCACATCCGGACAGCCTCGTCATCGATATCGCCGGCGACGCATCGGTTCAGATGACCATGAAAGAGATGTCGACGGCAGTCCAGTACGACGCGCCGATCAAGGTCTTCATCCTGAACAACGGATATATGGGCATGGTTCACCAGTGGCAGCAAATTCTCCACGGCAACCGCCTCGCGCATTCCTATTCCGAGGCTTTGCCCGATTTTGTCAAATTGGCCGAGGCGTTCGGAGCGGTCGGCCTGCGCTGCGACAAACCAGCCGACCTTGATGATGCGATCCAGGAAATGATCGATGTGGACCGGCCGGTGCTCCTTGACTGTCGTGTTGCCAAGCTCGCCAATTGTTTTCCGATGATCAGGACGGGCAGGGCGCACAATGAGATGCTTCTGTCACATGAGGCTGCCGACGAGACCTTTGGCAGCGCGATCGAAACGATCAGCCAGGGACTGGTATGAACGCAGCGGCGCCAGGGCGTATCAGGGCGTAAAAAGCCCAGGCCCGCAGCTGCACATATCGGGCGAGCCTGCGGCTGCGCATATCAAAAAGGGGGAGAAATGGAGGTTTCTGTTGCCAGGTACCTCCGAACCCCGCCTAGAAGTGCGAACCACTAGGGCTTGAATTGAAGCTATCGCACCGCTTACGCGGCGAGACGTGCTTCCGCATAGTTGTCGTTGGCAACTATAAGTTTAGCCCGATAACGGTGGTACAATGCCGGGCAAAAGTACGATCTTTACACCTTCGTCGATCCTATTTCGCCCCCAGCAAAAGCCGCTCCTGAGCAGCGGTTTTTGGTGGAGGCGCCGGGTACCGCCCCCGGGTCCGAACGGCTTATTTCATCGCCTGTTTATCGCCATAGTCGGTCGAGCCGACGAAGCGAATATAGGGACTGGCGGTGGAAAATGAAAGGCCGGAATGCCACTTTCGTCCGTGCCAAAGTGGATCATGAAGGGTTGACTTGCAGCCGGTCTCAACCGAAGCTTTGTGGCGGTGAGGAGACCTAGCGCATACTTGCGGCAGCGCGCCACAATCCTCATCGACCGGATCCCGTGGCGCCGACGAGGGGAAATTCGATGGCCGATTATCTCGCAGACGTAAAGAAGTATGATGCGGCGGCGGATGCCGACGCGGTCGCCAAGATCGTCAAGCATCTGGGCATCGCGCTCAGGAACCGCGATTCCTCGCTAGTGTCCTGCACCGACCGGAGGAACTGAAGCGCGTCAGGAACAGCTGGGTCGCCGGCAAGCTCGGCGTCACCGACGGTGCCAAGGCGGATGCGGCTATCGAAAAGACCTGCAAGGCTATGGCGGCCGACAACAGCAAGAGCCGGGTGACATTCTATTACCTCGTCGCCAAGGATCTGGGCATGCTCGGCTCGCTCTGAGCAACCTCGCCGCCGGTGCTGGTGAGACTTCTGCTGGAATCGTCTCGCTTTGCTGTGTTCGGCCGATGGTCATTCGGCTATGATGGCTGACAATCCGAATCGGACCGGAGCCGATGCGCCAGTATCTCGACCTTCTGAAGCATGTGCTGGAAAACGGCGCCGATCGCGGCGACCGCACGGGCACCGGAACGCGCTCGGTATTCGGCTACCAGATGCGCTTCGACCTGGCCCGCGGCTTTCCGGTCACCACCACCAAGAAGCTGCACCTGAAGTCGATCATCCACGAACTTTTGTGGTTCCTGGCCGGCGACACCAACATCAAATATCTCAACGATCACGGCGTCTCGATCTGGGATGAGTGGGCCGACGAGAACGGCGATCTCGGCCCGGTCTATGGCAAACAATGGCGGTCGTGGCCGGACGGCCATGACGGCGCCATCGACCAGATTGCGAATCTTCTGAAGGAGATACGCCAAAATCCTAATTCGCGGCGGCTGATCGTTTCGGCGTGGAACCCGGCCGAGGTGGAGGCCATGGCCTTGCCGCCCTGCCACTGCCTGTTCCAGTTCTATGTTTCGGAAGGCAAGCTTTCCTGCCAGCTCTACCAGCGTTCGGGCGATATCTTTCTCGGTGTGCCGTTCAACATCGCTTCCTATGCGTTGCTGACGCTGATGGTGGCGCAGGTGACCGGATTGAAACCCGGCGATTTCATCCACACGCTCGGCGACGCGCATCTTTACTCGAACCATTTCGAGCAGGCGCGCGAACAATTGCGGCGCACGCCCAAGGCGTTGCCGACGCTGTGGATCAATCCCGAGGTGAAGGATCTCTTTGCCTTCCGCTTCGAGGATTTCCGGCTCGAGAACTATTTCGCCGACGCGACGATCAAGGCACCGATCGCAGTCTAGCACCATAGCCGACCGTGCATATCGACATTGCCTACTGCGGCTGCGCCCTCGGGCGTTGTCAGCATCCATCTCGATCGGCCGACGTCGACTTGACGCGCAATCCCTGGTCGCTGATTTTCATATGAATATTTCCTTCGGCCTCGGTGCCGCTGTATCCAACGAAGATTATCGCAGGCCGGGAAAACCTCAGCTCAGAATGCCGTAGGCGGTAAAGAGCCTTTCCTTGTTATGTTCACATGGATATATCGATGGACGGCTTCGGGCGTTCCGAGACGAGGAGAGTTTCATGCTGGCGCGCAAAGGTTCGACGACGATTGCCATCGCGGGTCTCGCCGCCATCCTGATGGCCGCGGTGCCGGCGGCCCATGCCGATGACAAGGTGGTCGTGTTTGCCGCGGCGAGCCTGAAGGATGGGCTCGATGCCGTCAACAAGGCCTGCGAGGCCGATGTCGGCGAGCCGGCGACCATTTCCTACGCGGCGAGCTCGGCGCTGGCCAGGCAGATTGAAAGCGGCGCGCCAGCAGACCTGTTCATCTCGGCCGATCTCGACTGGATGAAATATCTTGCTGACAGGAAGCTGACCAAGCCCGAAACCGAAGTGAAACTGCTCGGTAACCAGATCGTTCTGGTTGCGCCACGGGATTCCAAGGTTGAAACCAGGATCGAAAAGGGTTTCGATCTTGCCAAGCTCGTCGGTGACGGCAAACTTGCCATGGGCGATGTCAAAGCTGTGCCGGCAGGCAAATACGGCAAGGCAGCCCTCGAATCGCTCGGTGCCTGGTCTTCGGTCGAAGGCAAGGTGGCGCAGGCCGAGAATGTCCGCGCCGCCCTAAAGCTGGTGTCGACCGGCGAGGCAGCACTCGGCATCGTCTACGCCACGGATGCGCATGCGGAGCCTGGCGTGAAGGTGGTCGGCACTTTCCCCGCGGGTACCCATCCGCCGATCATCTATCCAGTCGCCCAGCTTGCGGATTCGAAGAGCAGGGATACGCCGGCATTCCTGAAATGCCTGCAATCCGCCAAGGCTGGCGAACTCTTCAAGGCGCAAGGTTTTACAATCCTCGCGCCGAGCAACTGACGTACGGCACCGCACATGAACTGGCTGCTGGATCTCGCTCCCGACGAATGGAATGCGGTCCGGCTGTCGATCAAGGTGGCGACCGTGGCGATGATTGCCAGCCTGCCGCCGGGCATCCTGATCGCTCTTGTGCTTGCCCGCGGCCAGTTCTGGGGCAAGACGCTGCTCAATGGTCTGGTGCATCTGCCGCTGATCGTGCCGCCGGTGGTGACCGGCTATTTGCTGCTGTTGACTTTCGGCAAGCGTGGTCCGGCCGGCGCTTTCCTGGCCGAACATTTCGGGATCGTTTTTTCCTTCCGCTGGACTGGCGCCGCGCTCGCCTGCGGCGTGATGGGCTTTCCGCTGATGGTGCGGGCCATCCGGCTGTCGATCGAGGCCGTCGACCGCAAAATCGAGGCGGCCGCCGGCACGCTCGGCGCCAATCCGCTATGGGTATTCGGCACGATCACGCTGCCGCTGATCCTGCCCGGGCTGATCGCCGGTGCGATCCTCTCCTTCGCCAAGGCGATGGGCGAATTCGGCGCGACGATCACCTTTGTCTCCAACATTCCGAACGAGACGCAGACGCTACCGTCGGCGATCTACACTTTCACGCAGGTTCCCGGCGGCGACGCCGGCGCGCTCAGGCTGACGCTGATCTCGATCGTCATCTCGATGGCGGCACTTGTTGCCTCGGAAGTGCTGGCGCGGCGTGTCGGCCGGCGGATGGACATCGAATGACGGTTCAGGTCGACATCAGCCACCGGCTTGGCGATTTCATCGTCAATGCCCGTTTCGAAAGCGCCGGGCGGCTGACTGCGCTGTTCGGGCCTTCCGGCTCCGGAAAGACGACGCTGATCAATTTGATTGCCGGGCTGATCCGCCCCGACAAAGGTCGCATCGCGGCCGAGGGCCGCGTGCTGGTCGATAGCGATGCCGGTCTGTTCGTGCCGAAGCACAAACGGCGGATCGGCATGGTGTTCCAGGATGCGCGGCTGTTTCCGCATATGAGCGTGGCGAGCAATCTGCGCTATGGCCGCTGGTTCACGCCGGCTGCCGAGCGTTACGCCGATATCAATGGTGTGGTCGAACTGCTCGGGATCGGCCATTTGCTCGATCGGCGGCCGGCAAAACTCTCCGGTGGCGAGAAGCAGCGCGTGGCAATCGGCAGGGCGCTGCTTGCCAGTCCGAAATTGCTGCTGATGGACGAGCCGCTGGCGTCGCTCGATGAGCGGCGCAAGGCCGAGATCTTGCCTTACATCGAGCGGCTGCGCGACGAGACGAAAATTCCGATCGTCTATGTCAGCCACTCGATCGCCGAAGTGGCGCGGCTGGCGAGCGACGTCGTGGTGCTGATGCAAGGAAAGGTCGCCGCTTCCGGTCCGACCGGTGCGATCATGCAGCGTCTGGATCTATTGCCGGCCGAAGAGCGCGGCGAGGGCGGTGGCGTGCTGGATACCGCGGTTCTGCGCCACGACGAAGCCTTTGGCATGACGGTGCTAGGCTCATTGGCGGGCGAGATCCGGGTGCCGCTTCTGGCAACGCCAGTCGGTGCGCCGGTGCGCGTCCGCATCCGTGCCCGCGACGTGATGATCGCCACCGAGCAGCCGGTTGGCCTCAGCGCGCTCAACATATTGCCGGGCACGATCGTGGCGATAGAGCCGGGCGAAGGGCCCACGGTCGAGATCGGCATCGACTGCAATGGCGCAACCGTGCTTGCCCGCATCACCGAACAGTCGCGGCAGACACTGGAGCTTCGGCTTGGTCGACAGGTCTTCGCCGTGGTCAAGACGGTGAGCTTCGACCGGGCGAATACCGGCGCCGGCCTGCCCGCCGAGGCGGATGAGTGAACGGCCGATGATTCGCTATATCGTTTTGGAATAGCGGTATCGGCGCGGAACTTGTAGAATAGCGTGACCGCGGAGGAGCAAATGCCGTCGCTGAGTTTGCGGATAAATCTCGATCCAGATGGCCGCATCGGACCGGGCAAGATCGAGCTTCTGGAACAGATCGCCGCCTTCGGCTCGATTTCAGCCGCGGCACGCGGCATGGAGATGTCCTACAAGCACGCCTGGGATCTGGTCGAAGACATGAACCGCGTGTTCGGCAAACCGCTGGTTGCGGCGCAGACAGGCGGCAAGAAAGGCGGTGGCGCCCAGTTGACGTCGGTCGGGCTTGCTGTGGTCAGCCGCTTCCGCGCGATCGAGCGGGCTGCGTCTTCAGCAGCGGCGGCGCATATGGAGGCGCTGCAGGCCGAGATCGACGCAGCGTGACGCCGGCGGAATTCATGCCGCGTGTGATCCCTGTTACTTCTTAGGCTCGCCCGGCTTGCGCAGCAGATAGGTGTCCATGATCCAGCCTTTTTTCCGGCGGGCCTGCTCACGGGTGGTCACGATCTTGTCGCCGACGTCGCCAATCCGGCCCGAGATGACGATCTCGTCAGGCGTCCCGAGATAGGCGCCCCAGTGAACGGTGACGTCGTTGTCGTCCAGCGTGTTGAAGGCGCATTTGCCGTCCAGCATGACGATGGTGCTGCCGGCGTTTTCGGGCAGACCTTCCTCGGCGAGCCGGCGGCCGGTGGTGATCAAAATGGCGTCGCCGATCCGGTTCAATGCCATTTTGTGGCTGGCTGCGAGTGCCTGGATGGCGGTGATGCCAGGGACGACCTCCAGCTCGAACGCTACATTGCCTCTGAGGCGCACGCGCTCAAGGATGCGCAGCGCACTGTCGTAGAGCGACGGATCGCCCCAGATCAGGAAGGCGCCGCAGCCATCTTCAGGGAGTTCGTCGCGGATCAGGCCTTCGTAGATCGCGGCGATCGCCTCGTGCCAGTCGTCGACGGTCGAGCGGTAGGAAGGCGCCGGCTCGGCGCGCACCGGCACGTCGAATTCGACACGGCGCGAGTTCGGATTAATGACGAAGCGGTCGCAGATCTGGCGGCGCAATTCGGCGAGATCGTTCTTCTTGGCGCCCTTGTCAGGAATGAACAGCACGTCGGCCCGATTGAGACCGTTAATGGCCTGGACCGTCATGTGTTCCGGATTGCCGGCGCCGATGCCGATGACGAGAAGCTTGCGCATGGGCGAACTCCTGCCCGATCGGGACCGGCGTGTCTAGACCGACACGACATGCCGGCAGGCGCCGGCGCATTTGCCGAAAGGCTTTGAAACGCCACATTGAACAGCTAGAGTCATGTTGGCATTCTCGCCGGGGGAGTTTCCATGTTCCGTTACGTCCTGACCGCAGCCTTGGCGCTCTCGGCTACGCCTGCGCTCGCCAATGATTCGGTCGCCGAACTCGGCACCGGTGGGCTGATCCTTTCGCGCAGCGATGCGGTGGCGATGGAAAGCGAGGATCTCTACATCTCGCCGGAAAAAGTGATGGTCGATTACGTCTTCCGCAACAATACCGACAAGGATGTCGATGCGATCGTCGCCTTTCCGATGCCCGACATCGAAGGCGACCCCGAAGAAATACCAGCGATTCCGGAGGCGCAGAGCGACAATTTCCTCGGCTTCGAAGTGACGATCGACGGGGTGCCGGCAAAGCCGCAGCTAGAGCAGAAGGTGTTCGCGCTCGGCATCGACATCGGCGCTGACCTGAAGGCGCAGGGCGTGCCGTTCTATCCGTTCGGCGATGCGGCCAAGGCAGCGCTGGCAAAGCTGCCGCAAGCGGTCGCCGACGACTGGGTCAACCGCGGCATCATCATCGAGGACACTGCTGACGACGGTTCGGGCATGAAGACCGTCTATACGCCGTTCTGGCAATTGCGCTCGACCTATTGGTGGCGCTCGACGTTTCCGGCCAACAAGGCGGTCCATGTCTCGCATCGCTACAAGCCGAGCGTCGGCGGCACCTCCTCGGTCAGCTTCTTCTATGACGGCCAGTTCCAGGGTCAGTATGCCGCCTACAAGACACGCTACTGCATGGACGATGCCTTCGAGAATGCCGTGCGCAAGGCAGCCAAGGACGATCCCGACGGCTACCCCAAATATTTCGAGAACCGCATCGCCTATATCCTGACCACGGGCGGCAACTGGGCGTCGGGAAACATCGGCAGTTTCAAGCTGACCGTCGACAAGGGCGATGCGAAGAACCTGGTCTCGTTTTGCGGCGAAAACGTCAGGAAGATCGGACCGACGACGTTCGAGATGAAGGCGCAGAACTTCTACCCCGAGCATGACATCGACATATTGCTGCTGGAGCCGTCGGATGGCGGAAACGGCGGCTGATGGACCTCGCGCTTTATGTCGCCATCGCCGAGAACGGCGTGATCGGGCGCGAGGGTGGGTTGCCGTGGCGGCTGTCCACCGATCTCAAGCGGTTCAAAGCCGATACGATGGGCAAGCCCATCATCATGGGCCGCAAGACCTATGAAGGCATCGGCCGCCCATTGCCGGGCAGGCTCAACATCGTGGTGACACGAGACAAGGCATGGCGCGCCGAGGGCGTCGAAGTCGCGCACTCGATCGAGGACGCAATCGCGCTGGCGACGGTGCGCGGGCGCTGCATGGCCGGCGCCGACGAGATCTGCGTCATCGGCGGAGGCGAAATCTACGCTCAGGCGCTGCCGTTGGCCGATCGGCTGCACGTGACCCATGTTCTGGCCGCGGTCGACGGCGATGCCCATTTCCCGCCGATCGATCCGGCGCTGTGGCGGATCGTCCGCTCGCAGGAGGTGGAGGCTGGCGAAAAGGACAGCCATGCGACACGCTATTCGGTTTACGAGCGGCGCCGCGACGTGCATTGAAGGCGACAAAGGGGTCGCGACAGGTCTAGATGGACCCAAAGGCGGACAGTGGCGGCAGCCGATCGCGTTGAAAGCGTGCCGTCGCATCCCTATAGAAGAATAATATTGGATTTTGCGCCGGTGAGCCGGCGCTTGAGGGAATTCCAAGCGAAAGGACATTCATGCCCTGGAACGACAAGAGCGGCGGCGGCGGCCCGTGGGGCGGCGGCAACAATCAGGGGCCTTGGGGTCAGGGACCAAAAGGACCCAGCGGCCCGCAGGGCTCGCCTCCCGATCTCGAGGATATCATCCGGCGCGGGCAGGACCGGTTGCGGCGCGCGCTGCCGGGCGGCGGTGGCGCGAGCCCTGCCGTGTTCGGGCTGATTGCCGCGGCGCTGGTGGTGCTATGGGCGTTCAAGGCAGTGTACACCGTCCAGCCAGATGAAGTTGCGGTGGAGCTCAGGTTCGGCAAGCCGAAGGCGGAGCTGTCGCAGCCGGGCCTGCATTTCCATTGGTGGCCCATCGAAACGGTCGAGACCGCTAACATCGCCGAGCAGCTTGTCAGCATCGGCGGCGGCAGCACCAGCGGCGATGGCCTGATGCTTTCCGGCGACCAGAACATCGTCAACGTGCAATTCTCGGTGGCCTATCAGGTTTCCGACCCGAAGGCCTATCTGTTCGACGTGTCCGACCCGGGCGGCATGCTGCAGCAGGTCGCCGAAAGCGCGATGCGCGAAGCGGTCGGCCGGCGCCCGGCGCAGGACATTTTCCGCGACGACCGGCAAGGCATTGCGGCGTCGGTGCGTGAGATCATCCAGACGACGCTGGACGGCTACAAGGCCGGCCTCAACGTCAACGCAATTTCCATCGAGGACGCCGCGCCGCCGCGCGAGGTGGCAGACGCGTTCGACGAGGTGCAGCGGGCCGAACAGGACGAGGACAAGTTCGTCGAGCAGGCCAATCAGTATTCCAATCAGAAGCTCGGCCAGGCGCGCGGTGCGGCCGCACAGATCCGCGAAGACGCGGCCGCCTACAAGAACCGGGTCGTGCAGGAGGCCGAAGGCGAGGCGCAGCGCTTCATCTCGGTCTATGACGAATATGCAAAGGCGCCGGAAGTGACGCGCAAGCGGCTCTACCTGGAGACGATGGAGAGGGTGCTGAAGGATTCGAGCAAGGTCATCGTCGAGCAAGGCAACGGGCAAGGGGTGGTTCCCTACCTGCCGCTGCCGGCATTGCAGCAGAAGGCGCCGGCACCGGCCACCGGAGGAAACCAGTGATGGCCAACCGTCTTCCCGTCATTGCGGTCATCGCCGCGGTCATCCTGTTCCTGCTCTATTCGTCGGTCTTCGTCGTCAATGCGCGCCAGCAGGCGCTGGTGCTCAGGTTCGGCGAAATCGTCGACGTCAAGAACCAGCCGGGCATCTATTTCAAGGCGCCATTCTCCTTCTTCGATGCCGACACCGTCCAGCTGATCGAAAACAGGGTCCTGCGCTTCGACCTCGACAACATCCGTGTCCAGGTTTCGGGCGGCAAATTCTATGAGGTCGATGCCTTTATCGCCTATCGTATCTCGGACCCGCGTGTGTTCCGCGCCGCGGTTTCCGGCCAGATCGAACTGGCCGAGGCCCGGCTGAGGACGCGTCTCGACGCTGCCTTGCGCCGCGTCTACGGCCTGCGCGACTTCGAGGCGGCACTCTCGGAAGAGCGCGCCGTGATGATGCGCGAGGTGCGCGATCAGCTGAGGCCTGATGCCACCTCGCTTGGCCTGCAGATCGAGGATGTCCGCATCCGCCGCACCGATCTCACGGCCGAAGTCTCGCAGCAGACCTTCGACCGCATGAAGGCCGAACGTCTCGCCGAAGCCGAGCGGCTGAGGGCGCGCGGCAACGAGGCAGCGCAGCGGATCAGGGCTCGCGCCGACCGCGAAGTGGTCGAAATCGTCGCCGAAGCGCAGAAAGAGTCTGAAATCCTGCGCGGTGAAGGTGAAGCCCAGCGCAGCGCGACGTTTGCCGGGGCCTATCAGCGCGATCCGGCCTTCTTCGATTTCTACCGGTCGATGAATGCCTATGGCACGGCGCTGAACAGCGCAGGAACGACGATGGTGCTGTCGCCGAATTCCGAGTTCTTCCGCTTCTTCCGCGACCCGGACAGCAAGGAAACGCCTGCGGCACCGGCGGCAGCACCGCCAGCACCTGCCGCTCCCGCGCCACCGGCGGCTCAGCCAAGCACCGGCCAGTAGGGCCGGTGCAGGGATAGCCGGCGTAACAGAGGATTTATTCTCTGGCGGTAGCCATAGCCGCAAACGTGCCTTATTTCTTGCCAACATGACGCGACGCGGCGTTTTTTGCCGAAGCGCTTTTTTCAGAACACCCGGAGGCCTTTCGATGACATCCACCACCCTTCTGCGTGCAGCGAGGCGGACGTTCATCGCCGGGGCCGCTGCGCTTCTGGTCGGCGCCATTGCCGTTCCGTCGTTCGTGGCGCCGACGATGGCAGCCGACGGGCCGCCCTCGGTTGCCGATCTCGCCGCCGGCCTGCTTGGCGCCGTGGTCAACATCTCGACGTCGCAGACTGTTAAAGGCACTGAAGGGCCGGGCGCAGTGCCGATGCCGCAGCTGCCGGAGGGCTCGCCCTTCCAGGACTTCTTCGACGATTTCTTCAAGAACCGTGGCGGCGACAAGGGCGGCGGCGGGCAAAAGGTGCAGTCGCTGGGCTCCGGCTTCGTGGTCGACGCCGAGCAGGGCATCGTGGTGACCAACAACCACGTCATTGCCGATGCCGACGACATCGAGGTGAATTTCTCCGATGGGGTGACGCTCAAGGCGACGCTGGTCGGCACCGACACCAAGACCGATGTCGCGGTGCTGAAGGTCGATCCGAAAGGGCACAAGCTGACGGCGGTGAAGTTCGGCGATTCCAACACGATGCGTGTCGGCGACTGGGTGATGGCGATCGGCAATCCGTTCGGTCTCGGCGGCACGGTGACGGTCGGCATCGTCTCGGCACGCAATCGCGACATCAATTCCGGCCCGTATGACGACTTCATCCAGACCGATGCCGCGATCAACCGCGGCAATTCCGGCGGACCGCTGTTCAACAGCAGCGGCGAGGTCATCGGCATCAACACGGCAATCATCTCGCCATCGGGCGGCTCGATCGGCATCGGCTTCTCGATCCCGTCGCAGCTTGCCTCGGGCGTCGTCGACCAGCTTCGCCAGTTCGGCGAGACGCGGCGCGGCTGGCTCGGCGTGCGCATCCAGCCGGTGACCGACGACATTGCCGAAAGCCTGGGCATGGCGACCGCCAAGGGCGCGCTGGTCGCCGGCGTCATCAAGGGCGGGCCGGTCGACAACGGCACAATCCAGGCCGGCGACGTCATCATCAAATTCGACGGCAAGGACATCCATGAAATGCGCGACCTGCCGCGCGTCGTGGCGGAGAGCCCGGTCGGCAAGGCGGTCGACGTGATCATCGTGCGCAAAGGGGTCGAGCAGACCGTCAAGGTGACGCTCGGCCGGCTCGAGGACGGCGAAAAGCTTGCCAGCGGCGGTGAAAACGGCAACGCCGACCAGGACGATGCCGACAAGGCGCCTGCGGTTTCGACGGCTGCCGTGCTCGGCATGACGATCGGCGAGCTCAATGAGGAGACGCGCACGAAATTCGGCATCGCCGCCGACGTCTCCGGCGTCGTCGTGACCGACGTCTCCAAGGATTCGGCGGCTGCCGAACGCGGCATCCAGCCGGGCGAGGTGATCACCGAGATCGCGCAGGAATCGGTCGCAACGCCCAAGGACGTCATGGACCGGATCGGCGCGCTGAAGGAGCAGGGGCGCAAGAACGCGCTGTTGATGCTGGCGTCGAAGACCGGCGAGCTGAGGTTTGTGACAATCCGGATGGATTGAGTCCGGAGGAGCCTGCAATGCTCTGATCTTGAAACGAAAAAGGGCGGCTAGCGGGCCGCTCTTTTTCTTGCCTGCCAGTCTGTGCGTGACAGCCTGTAGAAGACATGTCGCCTGAGTGCGGTGTGGCTGTCCGGAACACCGGGATGGTCGAAATCGGAGGCGGGGTCGGCGATCATGCCCAGGCGCTCCATAACGGCAGTGGACCGGCTGTTATCCTTGACTGCGAAGGACACGATTTCGTCGAGGCCAAGTCTTTCAAAGCCATAGGTGAGCCAGGCTTCGGCTGCTTCGGTGACATAGCCGCGGCCCCAGAATTCGGGTGCCAGCCGCCAGCCGATCTCGATCGTGCCGCGCGGCAGGAATGGCAAATGATCGGTTCCGGTTATGCCGACGAAGCCGATGCATTCACCTGTGGCTGCGATCTCAGCGGCCGCGAAGCCGAAGCCGTCGCGATCGATAGCCGCGCGCAACTCCTCCATCTTGGCGTCAGCCTGGGCGCGGTCGCGGCGAAACGGAAAGAATTCCATGACCAACTCGTCGGAATTGATGCGATGGAAGAGCTCGCGGTCACGATCTCCCCAGTTGCGCAGGATCAGGCGCTCGGTGCGGATCGGCGTCATTCGACAAATTCCTCCCGGCGATAACCCTGCAGATAAAGCAAGGCGGTGAGGTCGCCGTGGTCGATACGGATCTTTGCCTCGGCTGCCACGGCCGGCTTGGCATGCAAGGCGACGCCGATGCCGGCAAGACGGATCATGTCGAGATCGTTGGCGCCGTCACCGACGGCAATGGCATCGGCAGGCGTCAGGCCGAGGCGGGCGGAAATCTCGATAAGGGCTTCGGCCTTGGCGGCGCGGCCGAGGATCGGTTCGGCGACCAGGCCGGTGAAGCGGCGATCCTGCTCGATCAGGCGGTTGGCGCGATTTTCGTGAAAGCCGAGCAATGCTGCGATGCGGGTGGTGAAGATGTCGAAACCACCGGAGATCAGCGCCGTCCAGGCGCCATTGGCCGCCATTGTCTGGACGAGCGTGCGGCCGCCGGAGGCTAGCGTCAGGCGATTGTCGATGATGCGGTCGATGATTGCGGCATCGAGACCCTTGAGCAGCGCCACGCGCTCGCGCAAGGCCGGCTCGAATGCGATCTCGCCGTTCATCGATCGCGCCGTGATGGCGGCGACGCGATCCTTGACGCCGATCTCGTCGGCAAGCTCGTCGATGCATTCCTGGTCGATCATCGTCGAATCCATGTCGGCGATCAGGATCTTCTTGCGCCTGTTCTCGGCCGGCTGGACGGCCACGTCGATCGGTTCGGAAGCCAGCGCGGCACGCAGGCGCGCCGTTATTTCGGAAGCGTCGGCGGTCTCCGGCAAGTCGAGCTCGCAGGCGATGCCTTCGGCCAGCCAGCGAACAGCGCTTGCGCCGACCGACCGCGAGGCCATATTCGCTAGCGTCGACGTCAATGCGCGGCCGGCGGGATGGGATAGAAGCGTGGCGATCAGCGGCATCGAAAATTCCAGCGGACGGGCGGGCGAAGGCCGCCTGAAGAACGCGATCCTGATAGCCGGGCCGACCGCCAGCGGCAAGTCGGCGCTCGCACTCGACCTCGCCGAGCGCAATGGCGGTGTCATCGTCAACACCGATTCCATGCAAGGCTATTCGGTGCTCGACGTGCTGACGGCGCGGCCTGGTCCTGCCGAACTCGCCCGCGTCCCCCACTTTCTTTATGGACACGTCGATCCGTCCACCGCCTATTCAACCGGCGCCTGGTTGCGTGATGTCATAAAGCTGATCGACGACGGCACGCTTTCGGAGCGGCCAGTGATTTTCGTCGGCGGAACCGGGCTTTATTTCCGGGCGCTCACGGAAGGTATCTCGGAGATGCCCGACATTCCGAAGTCGATCCGCGACCGCTGGCGCTACGAGCTCCAGGAACAGGGCGCAGTGAGATTGCACCGCATCCTGTTGCGCGAGGATTCTGCGGCCGGCATGATGCTGAAGCCGACGGATGGCCAGCGCATCGTGCGGGCGCTGGAGGTGCTCGACGCGTCGGGCCGTTCCATCCTGGACTGGCAGGCCGCGCGTGGCCGGCCGTTGATCGACGGCAGCAGCGCGCGTTTTTTCGTCATCGAGCCGGAGCGAGCGGCTCTGGTGGAGCGGATCGATGCCCGCTTCGACCGCATGCTGGATGAGGGGGCACTGGACGAGGTGAAACAGCTTTCAGCGCTCGGCCTCGATCCCGACCTGCCGGCGATGAAAGCAATCGGTGTTCGCGAGCTTCAGGCCGCGCTGGCCGGCGCCTTCAGTTTTCCCGAGGCCATCGAGCGCGCGAAAATCGCGACGCGGCAATATGCCAAACGGCAGGCGACCTGGTTCAGGCACCAATTGGGCCCGGAATGGCAGAGATTGCGTCCTGATGGGGGGATCGACTCGATGCTCTCACTCCCTCCTTCGAGCGCAACCTGAAAAGTCGACACCGAGGGGACATTTCGCGTTGAAGTTGTCCAGGTTAACTGTCCGTAAGTTCCCGCATGCCATAAGATCGCTACGAACTTTCCAACGGGGAGCAGATGCGTTTCCACAAGGCGGAATCAGCCTTTTTCGTCTTTATTTTTGTGATCCTGGCCGCCGGCCTGGTGACGCTTTACGCCTATGGGCTCCTGCAAACCCTGGCCGCCGACATTAGCAATACGCCTTCAAAACTCGATGAAATCGTCTATCTCAACAAGCTGCTGTTTGCGACGGGCGTGCTGTTGGCGACTGCGCTGTTCTTCGGCATTTTCTTCATCTACCCGCTGATCCGAAAGCAGGCGACGGAAGAAGGCAAGCTGCGCGCCATGACCGTTTCGCTCAGCGCGCGTTCGGAGACGCTGGAGCATGCGGCGCTCACCGACAGCCTCACCGGCATGCAGAACCGGCGTTATTTCGACGATGCGCTGAAGGAATATCTCGAAGAGTTCCGCCGCATCGAGAAACCAGTAGGGCTGATGATCCTCGACCTCGACCATTTCAAGCAGGTCAACGACAGCCACGGCCACGATGTCGGCGACGAGGTGTTGCGGGCGGTCGCCAACTGTCTCAAGGACATGACACGCTATCACGACGTGGTGGCGCGCCTGGGCGGCGAGGAGTTCGCGGTGGTCACGCCCAATATGGACGCCGAGCTGCTATCCAAATTCGCCGAGCGCATCCGCAAGGCGATCGCCAACATGTCGGTGCTGACGGGCAATGTCCGACTGAAAATCACCACCAGCGTCGGGCTTGCCGTCTGGGATCGCAAGGAAACCGCCGAGGAGTTCTATCGCCGCGCCGATCGCCAGCTCTATGAGGCGAAGAGGCAAGGGCGCAACCGCGTCTGTGCCTGAATTCCGTCATTGAATTCGTGATTCCGGCCGTCTGGTATCGTTTTCTTCGTTTCCGGTGCACGCAGACCGACATCACCCCGTCAAGCTGAGATGCTGCCTTTGCGGGGCTTGCCGGAAATAGAGGTGTTGCCGTGACTAAATCCGATCTCTCCGGTCTTTACCGAGGCTATATTGCATGCCTGAACAAGCAGGATTGGCCAAATCTGGGGAGGTTTGTTCATGATGAAGTGACCCACAACGGTCGCAAGCTCGGATTGTCCGGCTATCTCGAGATGTTGGTGAGAGACTTCGACGAAATTCCGGACCTTTATTTCAACATTCAGCTATTGGTTGCCGATCCGCCTTATGTAGCGAGCCGGCTAAGCTTCGACTGCGCGCCAAGGGGAACGTTCCTTGGGCTCGATGTAAGCGGGAAGAGAATTTCGTTTGCCGAGAACGTATTTTATGAGCTTCAGAGAGGGAAAATTCGCCAGGTGTGGTCAGTTATAGACAAGACAGCCATCGAAACTCAGCTTTGATATCTGCGAGCGCTGCCTAAAAGTCGCTCGGCTCAATCATTCTGGGGGACGCAGGCCGAAGGTCGCCGGCTTGAGGCCGTAGCGCAAGTCGAAATCGTCGTTTCGCTGGGTGCGTGCGGCCGACCGCTTGCGATAGTCCGAATCGCCGGCCTGCCGGCCCGGATCGACGACTTCCGCGAAAGGCATTGCCTGTTGTGATTTCGGCACGTTGCGCAGCCGTTCGACGATCGCCACGAGGTCGACCTCGTCGCCGGTTTCGGACGGCAAGGCATTCTCGCGTTTGGCGGTGCCGGGGATCAAATCCTCGGAGAGCTTTTCGAACTTCATCCGCATCGTCGTCGCCACGCCTTCCCCGAAGGCGATAGCCTCGCGCTGGCCCATGGAAGACAGGAACGCGAGCGTCGAAGCCGAGGAATCGGCGATCGCCGAGCGGATGATCGCCTGGTCCTGCTCGTTGGCGAGCCGCATGGCAAAGAACGTCGAGCACTGCGACAGGATGGTCGGGTCGAGTTCGCCCGGGCGCTGGGTGACGACGCCGAGATAACAGCCATATTTGCGGCCTTCCTTGGCGATGCGCGACAGCGCGTGCCGCGTCGGCGCGAAACCGAGGCGCGGATCGGCCGGCATATAGCGATGCGCTTCCTCGCACAGGAAGAGCAGCCGCAGGCGGCCTTCGCTCCACAACGCCAGGTCGAAGGCCAGCCGCGCCAGGACCGAGCAAACGGAATTGACCACCTCGGACGGCATGCCGGCCATTTCGAAGCAGGTCACCGGGCGGCCGTGATGCGGCACGCGGAAGATGTTGCCGATCGTCTCGTGGATGGTGTCCTCGATCAGGCGCGAGTTGAACATGAAACGGTAGCGCGGATCGGATGCCGCCGATTCGATACGTGTCTTCAGTGACCTGAGGGTCGGGCGATCGTTCTTGCTTTCCAGCAGCCCCATGCGCTCGTCGACCAGCTTGATGAGGTCGGCAATGCGATAGGGCACCGGCGCGTCTGCGGTCAGCGCATCGGTGCTGCGCCGTAGATAGTTGCCGGAGTTCGGATTGCGGTAGAGGTTCTTGGCCGCGGGGATGAGATCGCGCAAGGCGTCGACCTCTTCCGGGACCGTCTCGCGGCCGCGAAACAGCACCTCGGCAAATTCCTCTAGCTTGAACATCCAGAAGGGCAGGTCGAGCGTCGTCGAATCGACCCTGACGCAATATTCGGGCAACGACGCGGCGAACTCGTTGTGTGGATCGAGGATGAGCACGCGCAGGTCGGGCCGGGCGGCGATCGACTTGCGCAAGAGCAGCGACACGGCGGTCGATTTGCCGACCCCGGTGGTGCCGACAATGGCGAAATGCCGCGCCAGCGTATCGTCGATGGCGATATTGGCGTCGATCGCCTCGTCCTGCGACAGCGTGCCGATGGTGATCGAATGACGACCTGCGAGATCGTAGACGGCCTGCAGGTCGCGGCTGCGGATACGATGGGCAATGGCGCCGATATGCGGGTAGGTTGTGATGCCACGGTCGAAGATCGGCTTCGCGCCGGGTTCGGCCCCGTCGCGCACCTCGCCGATCAATTCGATGCTGACCTCGATCGGATTCTGGCCCTCGCTGCTCCACGCACGATCCGACTTGCCGATTTCATAGACCAGGCCGACGGTTCGTGATGTACCGAGATTGATCGAGATCATCTTGCCGACGCTCCACAGGCCGGTGACCGTGCCTTCGATATCGTCGGCATAGGCGCTGATGGTGGCGCGCGCGCCGTCGCATTGCACGACATTGCCCAGAATGCGCTTGTCGTTCTGCTCCGCCCTGCGGCGCTCCAGCAAAGTCGGTTCCCCAATGGAGGCTTCGCGTTCAACGAGCATGGATACGCCGGTCCCTTTTCCCAAGCGATGAGCCTAGGCGAACGGGGTTAAGGTGGGATGAGGCCGGATGGTTTAGCGGACATTAAGGTGTTTGCGAAAACTGGATGAAACGGCCGTTGCTCTGTAGAAGAATTTCGATATATTGGATTAATGGATGATATAGCGAACGACATCTCCTCGACCATCGGCAGAAGAATACATACCGAAAGAGTGGCTCGAGGCTGGTCCCTGGCAGAGCTGGCGGAGCGGTCCAATGTTTCGAAAGCCATGCTGAGCACGGTAGAACGCGGCATGACCAGCCCGACGGCGGCACTCCTTGTGCGTATTGCGGCCGCCTTCGGCATGACGCTGTCCACATTGATCGCAAGGGCGGAATTGCAGGGCGGTGGCCTGCTTCGCGAACGTGACCAGCCGCTCTGGCGCGATCCGGCTACGGGTTATGTGCGGCGGCATCTTTCGCCGGTCTCCGACATACCCCTCGAACTGATCCGGATCCAGTTGCCGGCCGGCGCCAAGGTAAGTTTCCCGGCGGCGTCTTATGCCTTCATCAGGCAACAGATATGGCTGATCTCCGGGCGGCTGGAATTCACAGAGGGAGACATCGTTCACCGGCTCGAACCGGGCGACTGCCTGGCGCTCGGCGCGCCATCCGATTGCGTCTTTCACGCTCCGGGGCCGGACGCCGCCGACTATCTGGTTGCGTTGGCCAGGAGCTGAGGTGAAGGCGCGCCGTCCAAAACGCTGCGACAATGGCGGTCCGCCGCTCGACGACTATGACGGTCCGCCCTGGGGCAAGGGCGACCCCTATGTGTTTCTTGCCTGGCAGACCGCCCATGCCCAGGCATGGAAAGTGCCGAGCCGCGAGATCATGCTGATGCGGCTGCACAAGGCCGAGCGGCTGGGCCTGACCTATGAGGAATACACGCTCGAACTGCTGGAACGCGGGCGACATCTGCAAGAGGAAGACGCCGATCGCATCGCGGAAATCCGGCGGGCCAGGAAGCGGAAGCGGACCAGTCGTTTCGACTGACGGACGGCGACAGGGGAACGACATGAGTTCGATCGAAATCAGGCCACTCAGCAATGCTGACGGAACGCAAAAAATGCTGACGGAACTGCTGATCGGGACAGTCGCTGCCGGCGGCTCGGTCAGCTTCATGCATCCGTTGGTGCCGGAGATGGCCGCGGCCTTCTGGAACAAGTCGCTTCAGGCGGCCGCCAGAGGCGAAAGGGCGGTGCTTGGGGCCTGGAACGGCGAGGCTCTGGTCGGCACCATCACCTTGCTGCTCGACTGCCCTCCCAACCAGCCGCACCGGGCCGAGATCGCCAAGCTGATGATCCGCCTCGATTACCGCGGCAAGGGCATCGCAACCCGCCTGATGGAGGCGGCGGAAGCCGTTGCTGTGGAGAAAGGCCGCACGCTGTTGGTCCTCGACACGGCAAAAGAGGAGGGGGCTTCCGGGCTCTATGAAAAGCTCGGCTTCACGCTGGCCGGCGAAATACCGGATTATGCGCTGAAGCCGCATGGCGGGCTCACAGGCACCCTCATCTACTGGAAACGCGTCGGCCGGACACGCTGATGGCGACAACGATGCACCTTTGCAACACCCGTCAGACCATCGCGGGCGTGGAAAGAATAGCTCTTGCGTCAAATTGGCGGCGAGCTTAGAGAAGCCGCCCATTCTGATCCGTCGTCCTGAAAGGAGACCTGTCAATGACCCGGCGATCCAGATCGACACATTCCGTGCCGACGCTGGAATTGCGTGCGGCTGACAGGGTTCCAATCAGGAAGAACGGCCATGGCAAAGTCCATGATCCAGCGCAGGCAGGATGCCGAGCGCGAACGCATTGAAGCATATGCCGTAACGCTGCGGCGGGTTTTTCCTGTCCCGCGTCCCGCTCCGGATTTCGAGCGGGCGCTCGACGAGGCACGTCGGGGCTTTGCCGGCATGGCGATCCGCGACGGCGCGCTGTGGCGTCCAAAGCTGAAGACGCGCGACCCCGCGCGGCTGCGGCTGGCCGCGGCGCGCCATCTCTATGCGCGCTACCCGGTTACAGCCGCGCTCGAGGGGATCTGGCTGGACAGCTCGGGGTTGAATGCCGGCGAGATTGCGCTTCGCAAGGCTTGGTATACCGCAGTGGCACGTGGTGACTCGCTTTACAAGGCGGGCGCCTGTGCGTGGCTGTCTCGCAAGGAGGTGCATTGCTTCTTGAACTTGCCCGGCGATTTCACGTTCGACGAGGCATTTTGGGTGGTGATCGCCCGGTCCTACACGGATGATTCCGGGTTGGCGGCCCGACTTGCCAAGTCGAAAATCGCGCGCACGCCACGTAACGATCTGGCCTTCTGGCGCGAGGTGACACGGTTCTTCTGCGGGCAACCCGCGTCGAAGGAGGAGATCGACGATCTTTGCGACTATATCGGCGCCGTGCACCAGCGCGATGCGGCGTACAGCCTGAAGGGTCGCACGCTTGCCTCGCTGCGTCGGCAGATGCTGGAATGGCATCGAGACATTGCCGCGATCGAACGCATCGAGGCAATGCGCCGCCGCGCTGCCGGGCGGACCACGCGTACTGCCGGGACGCAGTCGCAGGGTCGCGCCTGGGACGGCTCGTGCCTGGACGACTGGGACTGGCAGCCGTCGACCAAGGAGGCAAAGGCGCATGGCGAGCGTTTCTTCGTCCGTCAGTTGAAGACAGCCGAGGATCTGGTCGCCGAGAGCCGGGCGATGCATCATTGCGTCTCGATATACGCGGCCAAATGCATCGCCGGCAATGCCTCGATCTGGGTGCTGCGGCGCTCGGCGCTGGGCAAGATCGAGCGGTTGCTGACGATCGAACTCGACCCGCAAAACCGTGCGGTGCAGGTGCGCGGTTTCGGCAATCGTCTCGCCTCGCTCGAGGAGCGCAAGATCATCGAGCGCTGGGCCAAGGCGAGGGGTGTGGTGCTCTGCGCCTGAAACGGAACACCCGCGCGGCGGAAAGGCGGCGCGGGTGCATAATGGGCGGATGTGCCGACGTCGGGCCAAGTGCACATTCGCCGTTGACAGCGGCGTCAAACCAATTCTATTGTCCGCCACCATGAAAAAGGCACTCATTCTCGTAGGAAAGCGCGTGGGCAAGGCGGTGTAACCGCCGGGCGGTGACCTCCCATGCGCAAGACACAGGCTCCCTCGGGGGCCTTTTTTATTGCCCGAAACACGACTAAACGACGAGCAATCGCCAGATGGCGAACAGTACGGGACCAGAACGATGAGCAGTGGACAGAATGAGCGGCGCGAAATGCCAAGAACTGAAATGCCAAGGAGCGAAATGACGGGTGCCGAAATGGTGGTGCAGGCGCTGAAGGACAATGGCGTCAAGCATGTTTTCGGCTATCCGGGCGGCGCGGTTCTGCCAATCTACGATGAAATCTTCCAGCAGGACGAGGTCGAGCACATCCTCGTCCGCCACGAGCAGGGCGCGGGCCACGCGGCGGAAGGCTATGCGCGCTCGACTGGCAAGGCCGGCGTCATGCTGGTGACCTCAGGGCCGGGCGCCACCAATGCGGTGACGCCATTGCAGGACGCGCTGATGGACTCGATCCCGCTGGTCTGCCTGACCGGCCAGGTGCCGACTTCGCTGATCGGCTCGGATGCGTTCCAGGAGTGCGACACGGTCGGCATCACGCGGCCCTGCACCAAGCACAACTGGCTGGTCAAGGACGTCAACGAGCTCGCGGCAACGATCCACGAGGCCTTCCATGTGGCAACGACAGGGCGCCCCGGTCCGGTCGTCGTCGACATCCCGAAGGACGTGCAGTTCGCCAGGGGTATCTATGTCCCGCCGCAGACGGCGCCGCGCACCAGCTACCAACCGAAGGTCCAGGGCGATCTGGAAAAGATCAAGGCGGCGGTCGAGCTGATGGGGGCTGCCCGAAAGCCGATCATCTATTCGGGCGGCGGCGTCATCAATTCCGGCCCGGAGGCGAGCCATCTGCTGCGCGAGCTGGTCGACCTCACCGGCTTTCCCATCACCTCGACGCTGATGGGCCTCGGCGCCTATCCGGCGTCGGGCAAGAACTGGATGGGCATGCTCGGCATGCACGGCACGTATGAAGCGAACATGGCGATGCACGATTGCGACGTCATGCTCTGCATCGGTGCGCGCTTCGACGACCGCATCACCGGGCGGCTGACGGCGTTTTCGCCGAATTCGAAGAAGATCCACATCGACATCGACCCGTCGTCGATCAACAAGAACGTCCATACCGACGTGCCGATCATCGGCGATGTCGGGCGTGTGCTGGAGGATCTGGTGCGGCTGTGGCGGGCAACCGCCAAGGCCGACAAGAAAGCGCTTCACCCGTGGTGGGAGCAGATTGCCAAATGGCGCGCGCGCGATTCGCTCGCCTACAAGATGAACCACGAGGTGATCATGCCGCAATACGCCGTCCAGCGGCTCTATGCGCTGACCAAGGACCTCGACACCTACATCACCACCGAGGTCGGCCAGCATCAGATGTGGGCGGCGCAGCACTATCATTTCGAGAAGCCGAACCGCTGGATGACCTCTGGCGGATTGGGCACGATGGGCTACGGCCTGCCGGCGGCACTCGGCGTGCAGATCGCGCACCCGGATGCGCTGGTCATCGATATCGCCGGCGATGCCTCGGTGCAGATGACGATGCAGGAAATGAGCGCGGCGGTGCAGCACGAGGCGCCGATCAAGATCTTCATCCTCAACAACCAGTATATGGGCATGGTGCGGCAGTGGCAGCAGCTGCTACACGGCAACCGGCTGTCGCACTCCTACACCGAGGCGATGCCGGATTTCGTCAAGCTCGCCGAAGCCTATGGCGGCCACGGCATTCGCTGCGACAAGCCGGACGAACTCGATGATGCCATCAAGGAGATGATCGCGGTCAAGAAGCCCGTCCTGTTCGACTGCCGCGTGGCGACGCTCGCCAACTGCTTCCCGATGATCCCGTCCGGCAAGGCGCATAACGAGATGCTGTTGCCGGACGAGGCGACGGACGAAGCTGTCGCCAACGCGATCGACGCCAAGGGTAGGGAACTGGTGTAGTCTGGTTCAAGGAAGCTGTGCGAAAACAGCAGATTAGCGCAAAAGTTTGAAATCGAGATTCATGTCATGAACGCACAGTTGCAACCGACCGGCTCCGCCTATTTCATCGCCAAGGAGACGGAAAAACCAGAGAACCACACGCTTTCGGTCCTGGTCGACAACGAGCCGGGCGTGCTTGCGCGGGTCATCGGCCTGTTTTCCGGACGTGGCTACAACATCGAGAGCCTGACGGTCTCGGAAACCGAGCACGAAAAGCACCTGTCGCGCATCACCATCGTGACGCGCGGCACGCCGCACGTGCTGGAGCAGATCAAGCACCAGCTCGAGCGCATCGTGCCGGTGCACCGCGTCGTCGATCTCACCGTGCGGTCGCAGGAATTCGGACAGGAGCGGCCATTGGAGCGGGAACTCGCGCTGGTCAAGGTCGCCGGCACCGGCGAAGCCCGCGTCGAGGCGCTCCGGCTCGCCGATGCATTCCGCGCCAGCGTCATCGATGCCAACACCGAGCATTTCATCTTCGAGATCACCGGCAAGGGCTCCAAGCTCGATCAGTTCATCGCCATCATGAAACCGCTCGGGCTGGTCGAGATCTGCCGTACCGGGGTGGCGGCGATGAACCGCGGCCCGCAAGGGATGTGATCATGATGCTCGCGGCGGCAATTCTAGCAGGCGCCGGCGCAATCGTTCTTGCGGTCACGACGGCGGCGGCCAGCTAGGAGCCGGTATTCGACAAGTCAGTGCTGCCGAAATTGTTTGAAGAAATCGACCCGCAGGGGCACACCGAGCTATTATTTCCAACAATGCCCGGCCGATATTTGGCGCAGGGCGTCGGGCGTCGATGACGCGCTCTTTTCCACGCCGGGAATAGATTACCAAGGTTGTGAGAAAGACGTCTTGGCCTGTGCCAGGCGGTGTTTCGACGGACGCAGGGGCGAAGCCTGTTTCGAGACGGCCAGGGTCATCCAGGAGCACTCGCCAGAAGACAAGCAATGGACCGAGGAGATGTTCGCCCAGGCCTGCGCAACTGGCAGTATCGGCGGCTGCACAAATCGCGGCGCGGGAATTCTCTTGGGTCGGCTTGGGCTAAACAAACTGCTTGCCGCCGGTAGTGCCAATGAATCTTGCCCTTATCGCGCACATTCAAGCTGAGCTGCAATGAGGGCGATGCCTGGGGTTGCACCATGTATGGCAGCGCCCTTCAGCATGGTGAAGGCGTCTCTGCGGACGAAGCCGAGGCGATGGCCGCTTACAAAAAGTCTTGCGAGATCGCTGTGGAATTTGACGCCTGCCGATACGCCAAGGCGCTCATGAAAACGATGCAAAGCCGCTAGGGCTTTTCAGATTTGCGCAACTGCGATCTTTGCGCTGCCTCGCCTCGACCAAGTTCTTTGCTTTCTCTCTTGATAGGGCGCGATACCGGGCAGACATCCTGAACAAATCCATTCAGCGTGTTCACAAGATTGTTCTGGACCAGAGAATAGTGGATGAACTGTCCGTGCCGCTCCTTGGCGATGAGCCCGGCCGTCTCCAGAATGCTCAAATGCTGCGAGATCGACGGCTTCGACATCTCGAAGCGCGCCGCGATCTCGCCCGCCGTTAGGGAAGAGTGCGCAAGATAGGCGAGGATCTTGCGCCGGGGCGCTGAAGATAGCGCTTCAAACACGCGCTGTATCGCGCCATTTGCGTGAGCAGCCGTTTCGGCATCCGCTGCGTGCTCTGCATCTTCGATCACTGTCTGCCACCTTGTGATGCCGAGGCGTTGGCTGCGCCTCGGTCCGCCTTTCTTATTTTCATTTAGACTATTGCCTAAATACCTAATTCACAGTAGTAGACGATTAGCTTACTGCCTAAGTAACGGACGACGCGCCAGAAGGCAAGGCTGTGGTCCGGAAATGTTCATGCAGGAGGAGGGGTACCGATGAAAACCATATCCACGGGCAGAATGATTTCCCAACAGGACAGTGACGCCGAAGACGGCAAAGTCGTGTGGGTGCCGGCAAAGTCGATCTGGGTCGGGGCGATGACGATCGCCGCCATTGTGTTGGGACCGATGACATTTAGCTGGAGTGCCTTCGCCTTATTCGTTGCGACAACGGCGGCGACAATCTGCGCCGGACACTCGGTGGGGATGCACCGTCTGCTCATCCACCGGTCGTTCAAGGTTCATATCTGGGTCGAGCATGCGCTGGTCTACCTTGGCGTGCTCGTCGGCATGGCCGGTCCTTTTGGGATGATCTATGCTCACGATATTCGTGACTGGGCTCAGCGCCAGACCGCATGTCACGATCTCCATGCCCATCGTCGGCCATTTTTCACCGATGCCTTCTGGCAGATGCATTGCGCGGTCGCTTTGCGCAATCCACCCACCTTCGTCATCGAACACTCGATCACGAATGACCGGTTCTACAAGTTCGTCGAGCGCACCTGGATGCTGCAACAACTGCCCTGGGCGATCCTCTTTTTCGCGCTTGGCGGCTGGGATTGGGTGGTATGGGGAATCGCGGTGCGCGTTTCAGTGTCGCTTACCGGGCATTGGTTGGTTGGGCATTTTGCGCACCGAGATGGGGAGCAAGGATGGCGCGTCGACGACGTTGCCGTGCAAGGATACAATTTGCCGCGTTTCGGGCTGGTAACGTTCGGCGAGAGTTTCCACGGCAACCATCACGCGTTTCCCGAGTCTGCACGGCTTGGTCTGGAACACGGACAGATCGATCTCGGCTGGCTATTCATTCAGGTTCTGGCGATCCTGGGTCTGGCGCACAGCGTCAAGATTCCGGAGAATACGCCGAGACGAAAAGGGCTGCGACGCGTGCGCCGTCAGCGCGAAACTGCCCCGAATTCAGATCTATGGTCGGTGCAGCCCTACCGCAGATAGATGTTCTCAGCGGATATTGGCCTAAGATATGAAGGAACGCTTGGGGCGCGTGGACCAACGAATTGCAATTGCACTCAGCACCTCATCGATTTAAGTCAGTATTTCAGTATTATTGATCTTTGCGATCCTCCATGACCTTCGACGCATTCCTTGCTCTGCTGGTTTATGCCTTCGTGACCTCGATCACGCCGGGTCCGAACAATTTCATGCTTTTGGCCTCGGGCGTGAATTTCGGCTTGGTCAAAACCGTGCCACACATGCTCGGCATCGGCATCGGCTTCCTCGTGCTGTTGCTTGCCGTAGGCTTCGGGCTTGGCGCCGTGTTGACGGCCTTTCCGGTCCTGCATACCGGGTTGAAGATCGCCGGCGGCCTCTACTTGCTTTATCTCGCCTCGAAGATCGCCATGTCGCGCTCGCTCGGCGGCGAAGACAAGACGAAGGGCCAGCCGATGCGCTTCATCGAGGCTGCGGCATTCCAGTGGGTCAATCCCAAGGCCTGGGTGATGGCGATTACAGCCATGGCCGTCTATACCAGTCCGGAACGCCCGTTTGTGTCGGTGGTGCTGATCGCAGCCGCTTTCGCCGTCGTCATGCTGCCGAGCATTTCGACCTGGGCCGGTTTCGGCATGGCGCTGCGCGGCTTTCTGGCGGATGCGGTGCGGCTCAAATGGTTCAACATCGTCATGGGTGTGATGCTTGCGGCGACGCTGTGGCCGATGCTGCGTTAGCTGCCGTTCTATTGTGCACTGCACATTAAATCTTCGTAATGACGGGTTTTGGCCCTTTTTCGCCTTCGGCATCCTCTATTATCTGGCAAAAGCGCGGCAAGAGGCTGCGAGTTGAGCTAGACTACGGCCACCGGATAGCGGCGTGTCGGATCGAGAGGTCTTTTGTCGATGCGCGGAAAGATCGTATTAGCGGTGATCGCTGCAGCCTGCGTTGCCGCGGCGTGGCTCTATCTTTCGCCCAGCGCAATGAGCGGTCTTCAGCAGATGCTGTCGGCGAAGCAGACGGCGACGGCGGACAAGCCCGCTGCAGCGGCAAATGCCGCGCGTACGACTTCGGTGGTTGCCGCCACCGCTACGACGGCCGATTTCCCGGTCCGGCGCTATGCCATCGGCTTTGTGTCCTCTCCTGCCGTGGTCAGCATCAACGCGCGGGTCTCGAGCCAGATCGTCGCAATCGCGGTCAAGGACGGACAGATGGTGAAGGCCGGCGACCTTCTTTTCTCGCTGGACGATCGCTCGTTGAAGGCGCAACTGGCACGCGATCAGGCGACGCTCGCAAAAGACCAGGCGCTGCTTGCCAGCGCCACGGCCGATCTTCAGCGCGCCAAAAATCTCGTCGCCAGGCAGGCCGGAACACAGCAGACCTACGATCAGGCCGTCGCGGCACAGAAATCCGCCGCGGCCACCGTCGACGCCGACAAGGCAACGATCGATGCGGACCAAATCCAGCTTGGCTTCGCCACGATCAGGGCGCCGATCTCCGGCAGGCTTGGCGCAGTCAGCGTCGCCGTCGGCGATCTCGTCACCACCAGCAACGGCAGCAGCACGTCGACTCCACTGGTGACGATCACGCAGGTCGACCCGCTGCAGGTGAACTTCAATCTCCCCGAAAGCGATCTTGCCTTGCTGCACAAGGCGCTGGCAGCGCCGCGGCAAGGTGCGGTGACGCTGACCAAGGACGGCGACCCGAAGCCGGTCGGTAAGGGAACGCTGGATTTCGTCGATTCCAGCGTAGACACGGCGTCCGGCACGATCGCAACGCGGGCCAGTGTGCCCAACGCCGATCTTTCGCTATGGCCGGGCCAATACGTCAACGTCGTGCTCGATGCCGGCATCATGCCACAAATGACGTCCGTTCCGACGGTCGCCGTCCAGCCCAGCCAGAAGGGCCCGTTCGTCTATGTAATCAAGCCGGACAACACCGTTGAAATGCGGCCCGTGCAGGTCGCGCTGACAGAAGGCACCAACACCGCAATCAGCCAAGGATTGAAAAGCGGCGAGCGTGTCGTCGTCGAGGGTCAGACCAAACTGAAGAACGGCGCGGCGGTGCGCGAAGGCAAGGCTTCGACCGGCACAGGCGATCGGGCGGCTCCGAAGGTTGCCGAGGCTGACCGGACGGGCGGAACACAGCCATGATTTCCGAATTCTGCATCCGCAGGCCCGTCGCCACGCTGCTCATGTCGTTCGCCCTGGTTCTGGGCGGACTATTTGCTTACAAATTCCTGCCGGTCGCGGCGCTGCCAAGCGCCGAATTTCCGGTTGTCAACGTCTCGGCCTCGCTGCCCGGGGCTTCGCCGGAAACCATGGCGACCTCGGTGGCAACGCCTCTGATCAAGCAGTTTGCCACTATCGCTGGCATCGATTCGATCTCGACGACCAACTCGCTCGGCTCGACCTCGATCGCCATTCAGTTCGTACTCAACCGCGACATCGATGCAGCCGCCGCCGACGTGCAGGCAGCGATCGCACGTACGCAACGACAATTGCCGCCGGAGATGACCAGCCCGCCGAGCTACCGCAAGGTCAATCCAGCCGACGCGCCGATCCTGCTGATGTCGCTGGTCAGCGACACAATTCCGCTGACTGATCTCGACGCGTTTGCCGAGAATGTGATTTCGCCGTCGCTGTCGACGATTGACGGCGTTGCGCAGGTGTCGATCTACGGGCAGCAGAAATATGCCGTGCGCGTCCAGATCGATCCGACGGCGCTCGCCGCACGCGGCATCTCGATCGACCAGCTGCAGACGGCCATTGCCTCGGCCAACAGCAACACGCCGCTCGGCGTGCTCAAGAACAACAAACAGCAGCTGACGATCACCGCGAACACGCAGCTGAACGATGCGGCGGGATTCTCCAACATCATCATCGCCACCAAGAACGGCCATCCGGTGCGGCTCGGCGAGGTGACCCGCGTCATCGATTCGGTCGAGACCACGACGACGGCAAGCTGGTATGACGGCACCCGCGCCATCATTATGGCGGTGCAGCGCCAGCCGGATGCCAATACCGTCGACGTCGTCGACCGCGTCAAGGCGATGCTGCCTTCCTTCGACGATCAGATGCCGGCAGCGGCGAGCATCCAGTTGCTAAACGACCGCTCGACATCGGTCCGCGAGGCGGTCGATGACGTGCAGTTCACGCTCCTGCTCACCATCGCGCTGGTGGTGATGGTGATCTTCCTGTTCCTGCGCCGAGTGACGGCGACGGTCATTCCGGCGGTGGCGGTACCGATTTCGCTCATCGCCACGCTGGGTGTAATGTACCTGTTCGGCTTTTCCATCGACAACGTCTCATTGATGGGGCTGACGCTGGCGGTCGGCCTTGTCGTCGACGATGCAATCGTCATGCTCGAAAACATTTTCCGCCATATGGAGGAGGACGGGCTCTCGGCCCTCGAGGCGTCACTCAAGGGCGCGCGCGAGATCGGCTTCACCATCATCTCGATCTCGATCTCGCTGGTCGCCGTGTTCATTCCGGTGCTTTTGATGGGCGGCGTGATCGGGCGCATCTTCAACGAATTCGCGGTGGTGGTGACGGTCGCCATCCTGGCGTCGATGTTCGTCTCGCTGACGCTGACGCCGATGCTGTGCTCGCGGCTGTTGTCATTATCGAAAGCCGAGCAGAAAGCAGCGCATGGCGAGGACCATAGACAAAACGTCTTCATGCGGGGCTATGACAGGCTGCTGACATCCTGCCTGCACCACAATTTCCTTGTCTTCCTTGTCTTCCTCGTGACCGCCGGGCTGTCGGTGTGGCTGATCCAGATCTCGCCGAAGGGCTTCTTTCCGCAGGAGGATATCGGCCAGGTCTCGGTGACGACCATCGCGCGCCAGGACATTTCGTTTGACGCGATGGTGAAGCTGCAGGGGCAAGTGGCGGATGTCTTCACCCATTCGCCCTACGTCGCGCATGTCGGTTGGTCGGCGGGCAGTGGAAACAATGCGCTCAACCAGGGCCAGCTGTTTGTGCAGCTGAAAGACAAGGACCACCGACCGAACATCGACAAGGTGCTTACGGACCTGCGGCGCCAGCTGGCCAATGTGCCCGGCATCGAAACCTACATGCAGCCGGTGCAGAACCTGCGGCTCGGCGCGCGTTCTTCGGCGAGTGCCTACCAGCTTGCCGTTCAGGGCCTCGATACCGGCCTGACGAACGTCTGGGCGCAGAGGCTGACGGACGCGATGGCTGCCGATCATGCCGCCTTCACCGACGTCACCAATGACCTGCAGAACAACGCGCTACAGGCGACGCTGGTGATCGACCGCGACAAGGCGGCGAACCTCGGCGTCGATACCGACACGCTGCGCTCCAGTCTCTACGGCGGTTTCGGCACCCAGCAGGTGTCGACCATCTTCGGTTCGGCCGACAGCTACGACGTGATCATGGAGCTCGATCCGAAGATCGAGTGGTCGCCCGAGCGGATGCTGGCCATCAAGGTGAGAACGGCGAGCGGCAGCCTGGTGCCGCTCGGTGCGTTCGCCCGCGTCGATCGGACCGCCGGTGCTTTGACCGTCAACCAGCTCGGCCAACTTCCGGCAGTGACCATCTCCTACAATCTGCCGCAAGGCGTGGCCCTCGGCGACAGCGTGAGCCACATCAACGCGCTGAAGGACAAGATCGGCATGCCGCCGACGATCTCGACCGCCTTCTCGGGCACGGCCAAGACGTTCCAGGATTCGCTTTCCAACCAGGGGCTGCTGATCGGCGGCGCGATTCTGACCATCTATATCGTTCTCGGCATGCTCTATGAGAGCTTCATCCACCCGCTCACCATCCTGACCGGGCTTCCATCGGCGGTGCTCGGCGCGCTGGTGGCACTGCGGCTGGCGGGGATGGATCTGTCGGTGATCGCGGTGATCGGCATCCTGATGCTGATCGGCATCGTCAAGAAGAACGGCATCATGATGATCGACGTGGCGCTGGAACTCAGGCGCGAGGGGATGTCGCCCGTCGAATCCATCCACAAGGCCTGCCTGATGCGCTTCCGGCCGATCATGATGACCACGCTTGCCGCGCTGATGGGTACCATCCCGATCGCGCTCGGCACCGGCGCCAGCGCGGAACTGCGTCAGCCTCTCGGCGTGGCCGTGGTCGGCGGTCTTGTCGCCTCGCAGGCACTGACGCTGTTCGTCACGCCCGTCATTTACGTCTACATGGAGCATTTTTCCGGCTGGCTGGTCAGGCTGTGGGCGCGGCGCCGGGGTGAGCCGAGCCCGGTCGAAGCGGTCGACCAGCCGTCACTGTTCGACGAGGAGGAAGAACCGGTGCCGCAAAAGGCGGCAGCCGAATAGCGCTGGCCCAAGCCGTAGTGCTTGCGGCCGGGGGTCCGCGATCGTAATTTGACGCCATGCCGCACAATCACGACCACGACAACGAGCTTGATCCTTTTGCGGCGCGGGTGCGCGCGCTGGAGACGATTCTCACCCGCAAAGGCCTGATCGATCCGGCGGCGATTGATGTTATCGTCGACACCTATGAGACCAAGATCGGGCCGCGCAACGGCGCAAAGGTGGTGGCGAAGGCCTGGGTTGATCCCGGGTTTGCCGCATGGCTGAAGCGTGATGCGACGGCGGCAATCGAATCGCTCGGCTACACCGGCCGGCAAGGCGAGCACATGCAGGCGGTGTTCAACACGGCCGACACGCACAACCTCGTCGTCTGCACGCTATGCTCCTGCTATCCGTGGTCGGTGCTCGGCCTGCCGCCGGTCTGGTACAAGGCGCCGCCCTACCGTTCGCGCGCAGTGATCGATCCGCGCGGCGTGCTCGAGGAATTCGGTCTGACCTTGCCGGCGAGGACGACAATCCGGGTGTGGGATTCGACCGCCGAGCTGCGCTATCTGGTGGTGCCGATGCGCCCCCGGGGTACGGAGGGCTGGGATGAGGCAAGGCTCGCCGATCTGGTGACGCGCGATGCCATGATCGGCACGGCGTTGGTGCGGGAACCGGCATGAACGGGCCGCAGGATCTCGGCGGCCAGATGGGTTTCGGGCCGGTCGCGCCCGAACCTGACGAACCCTATTTCCATGCCGATTGGGAAAGGCGGGCGCTGGGCGTGACGTTGTGCGCCGGCGCCATGGGCGCCTGGACCATCGACGAGAGCCGGCACGCGCGGGAATCGCTGCATCCAGCGGATTATTATGCCTCCAGCTACTACCAGATATGGATCAAGGCGCTGGAGGTGCTGCTCAAACGCCATGGTTTCGTCAGCGACGGGGACCTGACTACGGGCGACGCAGTCGACCCGGCAGCGACACCCAAACGGGTGCTGAAGGCTAAGGACGTTCCGGCGGTGCTGGCCAAGGGCGGGCACTGCGATCGGCCTGTCGCCGCGCCTGCGCGGTTCAAGGCGGGCGACCCCGTGCGAACCAAGAACTTTCATCCGACCGGCCACACCAGGTTGCCGCGCTATGCACGCGGCAAGCGAGGCGTCGTCGAGGCTGTGCGCGACGGCTTTGTCTTTCCCGACACCAATGCGCACGGCCAGGGCGAAAACCCGCAATGGGTCTATACGGTGGCCTTCACCGGCGGCGAAATCTGGGGCGAGGGCGCCGATCCGACACTCGTCGTGTCGATCGATGCCTGGGAGAGCTACCTTGAGCCGGCGTGAGACGGGCTCAGTCGCCGCCATGCTGCCCGCCGGTTTCGAGGCGCCTGTGTTTGCCGAGCCGTGGCAAGCAGAGGCCTTTGCCATGACGGTAGCACTGCACGACAACGGGCTGTTTTCGTGGAGCGAATGGGCGGATGCTTTGTCGGCAGAGGTGAAGCGGCCGGGCGCCGCGCGCGACGGTCACGATTACTACGAGCACTGGCTGGCAGCGCTGGAAAAGCTGCTTTTGGCCAAGGGCGTTGCCGGAAAGCGCGACGTCGATGCGCTCGCCGCTGCCTGGGAACGCGCCGCGCATGCAACGCCGCATGGCAAGCCGATCCAGCTGGAGAACGATCCACAGCGGGCCGGGTAAGCTGCGGTCGCCTGGCCTTGTTCTCTTTACGTTCCTGTTCGTCACTGATAGCCTGACCCTGTCGCAGCGGCGTGATTGCCGGCGATGAAAATTGATGGTGACGGCAGTCACCTTGTCTTTCCCTCGCGAATCCGGTCTGTCGCGCTGATGGAATTCTCCCCTCAACAGGACGAAGCGCTGAAGGCGGTGGCCGGCTGGCTGAAAGCCGGCAAGCCGCAGCTGTTCCGGCTGTTCGGCTATGCCGGCACCGGTAAGACGACGCTGGCGCGCTATTTCGCCGAGCATGTCGACGGCCAGGTGCAGTTCGCCGCGTTTACGGGTAAGGCGGCGCAGGTGCTGCGTTCCAAGGGCGCGGTCAATGCCCGCACCATCCATTCGCTGATCTACCGGCCGAAGGGCGAAGAATCGGTAGCGGACGAGGTAACCGGCAAGACATCGATGTCGCCGACATTTTCGCTCAACCGGCAGAGCCCGATCTCGCGCGCCAAGCTCGTCGTCATCGACGAATGCTCAATGGTCGACGAGCAACTCGGCCGTGACCTGATGAGCTTCGGCACGCCGATCCTGGTGCTCGGCGATCCCGGCCAGTTGCCGCCAATTTCCGGCGGCGGCTTCTTCACGGACCATGAGCCGGACATTCTGCTCACCGAAATCCATCGCCAGGCGCGAGACAACCCGATCATCCGGCTTGCGCTCGACGTGCGCGAGGGCCGCGAGTTCATGCGCGGCGACTATGGCGCGGCGCAGGTGATCGGCAAGGAAGACGTCACCCAGGAACTGGTGCTGAAGGCGGACCAGGTGCTGGTCGGTACCAACCGCACGCGCCGCCGTTATAACCAGCGGCTGCGCGAGCTGAAGGGGTTCAACGCCGATTATCCGCAAGCCGGCGACAAGCTGGTCTGTCTGCGCAACGATCCGGCCAAGGGACTGCTCAACGGCTCGCTGTGGAAGGTGATGACCTCGTCGCGCGAGACGGTCAAGCCCGGCATCAATCTGCTGGTCTCACCGGAGGAAGACGACCCGGATCGCGGCGTCGCCAAGATCAAGCTGCTCAAGGCCGCATTCGAGGATCCCGACGCCGACATTCCCTGGCAGCAGAAGAAGCGCTTCGACGATTTCGATTACGGTTACGCGCTGACCGTGCACAAGGCGCAAGGGTCGCAATGGAACGAGATCGTGCTTTTCGACGAAAGCTGGGCATTCAAGGAAACTCGCCAGCGTTGGCTCTACACCGCGATCACGCGCGCGGCCGAACGGCTGACGATCGTCCGATAGGGCTGTCAGGTCCGTCGTATCAGCGCTGGGCGATCGGTCTGGCGTCAAGCCATTCCCAGGCGGCGGCTTCGTCCTTGGCCTCGAAATGCCGGAGTTCGATAGGCAAAGAGGCAGGCAAAAAGGCTCTTGCCTCCGGTATCCAGTTCGGCTCACCGATCGCCGCGCAGCGGCCGATATGCTCCACGGCATGAGCTATGCCCTGTTCGATCGTCTCGTCCGATACGTCGGCCCAGTCGACACCCTCATGGTCGATCAGGCGCACCAGCACGTCGATTTTCGGATGCAGCGCATAGGCCGCCTCCAGCAATCCGAACAGGTTTTCGGCGTCAGCCGCTGCGACATGGCCGACGACATCTATGGCGAAAAGATCTTCGCGATCGGTGTCGATGCGGCGAACCGCCGGCACGGCCTCGAGAAAATTCAACAGGGAACTCCTTGGGCTCGATTTTCTTCGCACACCTTGGAACACCTGAAACCCTCTGTCTGTTCCCGTTAAAGGCGGTATAGATGCGCGCCAAGATCAGCCTGGAGCCGTGCAAATGCCTGCAAAGCTTTCCGTCAACCTTAATGCCATCGCCATGCTGCGCAACCGACGCGACCTGCCGTGGCCAAGCGTGACCGGGCTTGGACGCATTGCCCTTGCTGCCGGCGCGCATGGGCTGACGGTGCACCCGCGACCCGACGAGCGGCACACCAGGCATTCCGATCTGCCTGAGATCAGGGCGCTGATCGACGACGAGTTCCCGAATGCGGAATTCAACATCGAGGGCTATCCGACCGAGGATTTTCTGGCGCTTGTGGAAAAGCATCAGCCGGAGCAGGTGACGCTGGTGCCGGACGACCCGGCGCAGGCGACTTCCGACCATGGCTGGAACTTCGCCGCCGAGGCTGCGTTCCTGACACCGGTCGTCAAGCGCCTGAAGAAGGGAGGCTTTCGCGTATCGCTGTTTTCCGATCCGGATCCCGCTGGCGTGAAAGCCGCTCGCGACACCGGCGCCGACCGGATCGAACTCTATACGGGTCCATATGGCAGCTATCATTCCGATTCGGCAAAAGCGGCGAAGGAATTGGAGAAATTGGGAAAAACGGCGGATGCCGCACTGGCTGCAGGGCTCCAGGTCAATGCCGGGCACGACCTTGTGGTGAGCAATTTGCCGGCGCTGGCCAGGCGCATCCCGGCATTGGCCGAAGTCTCGATCGGACATGGGTTGACAGCCGATGCGTTGGAGTATGGCATGGCCGCAACGGTCAGGCGGTTTCTGAAGGCTTGTGGCTGGTAGAGAAAGGCGAGCCGATAGGCCATGCGTTCCCGGCACGGCAGCGCGTCCTTTCCATCCCGCAGCATAGAGCGCCGCACGTCTATGGGAGTGTCGTCCATGGCCCTTGCCCACGCTGGTAGCGAGGCAGAACCCATCGAACAATCCAGCCACTCCAAGGCCGAGCAGCACAGCACCAGAGTTTTGATGCTGGGCGCGTTGGGCGTGGTTTACGGCGATATCGGCACGAGCCCAATCTACGCGTTTCGGGAAGCGCTGCACGCATCGTCGGGACCGGTAGCGCGCAACGACGTCCTTGGCGTGCTGTCGCTTATCGTCTGGGCGCTGACGATCATCGTCACGATAAAGTACGTCGCTTTCGTGCTCAGAGCCGACAACAAGGGTGAGGGCGGCACGCTGTCGCTGATGGCACTTGCGCGCAACGCTTATCCAAAGGGAGCCCGGTTCATTCTGGGGATCGGACTTTGCGGCGCGGCGCTGTTTTTCGGCGACGCCATCATAACGCCGGCCATCTCCGTGCTTTCGGCGGTCGAGGGCCTGGAAGTGGTGACCCCGACGCTGGAAACTTATGTTGTTCCGATCACGCTGATCATCCTGGCAATGCTTTTTGCCGTGCAACGCTTTGGCACCGGCAGGGTGGCGGCCGTGTTCGGACCGGTGACGGCAGCGTGGTTCCTGGCGATCGGTGCCGCCGGGGTCTACCATCTGCTGGACGACCCGTCGGTCCTGCTGGCGATCAATCCCTATTACGCGGTCGCTTATCTGGCCAATACGCCCACCGGTGCGTTCGTCACGGTCGGGGCTGTGTTCCTGGCGGTCACCGGGGCCGAAGCCCTTTATGTCGATCTCGGCCATTTCGGCCGCAGGCCGATCGTGCTGGCGTGGTTCTCCGTGGTGTTCCCTTGTCTGCTCCTCAACTATTTCGGACAAGGCGCGTTCGTTCTGGCCAACGGCGGCAAACCCACCAATCCATTCTTCCAGATGCTGCCGGATTGGGCGCTAATGCCCATGGTTGGGCTGGCCACGGCAGCGACGGTGATCGCCAGTCAGGCGGTGATCTCCGGCGCTTTCTCGCTGACGCGGCAGGCGGTGCAGCTCAATCTGCTGCCACGTATCGAGGTGCAGCATACTTCCGAGATGCAATCCGGCCAGATCTACATGCCGCGGGTCAATCTGGTGGTCGCGCTCGGCGTGATGCTGCTGGTGGTCGGCTTTGGCAGTTCGAGTTCGCTGGCTTCCGCCTATGGCATTTCGGTGACTGGCGAAATGCTGATGACAACCATCCTGTTGTTTGTGGTGATGCGGTTCCGGTGGAAATGGCAGCTTGCACTGGCAGCCGCGCTCACACTGCTGTTCGGCACGATCGATACTGGATTTTTCCTCGCAAACGTCGTCAAGATCCTCGAAGGCGGGTGGGTGTCGATCACGGTCGCCTGCGGCATGGGGCTGATCATGTCCACATGGATACGCGGCACCCGCTATTTGTTCGACAAGACGCGCCGGAACGAGATCCCGCTGGATTTCCTCGCCGGCAATCTGCTGAAGAAGAAGCCGCATCTGGTGTCGGGCACCGCGGTGTTCCTGACGAGCGATCCGCTGAGCGCGCCGACCGCGCTGATGCACAGCCTGAAGCACTACAAGGTGCTGCACGAGCAGAACGTCATCCTTTCGGTGGTGACGGCACCGCAGCCGGTTGTGCCCGACAGCGAGCGCGTCAAGATGGAAATGGTCAACGAGCTGTTCATGCGGGTGACGCTGACCTTCGGCTACATGGAGCAGCCCAACATCCCGCGTGCGCTGGCGATCTGCCGCAAACAGGGCTGGAAGTTCGACATCATGACGACGTCCTTCTTCCTGTCGCGGCGCTCTCTCAAGGCCTCGCCCAATTCCGGCATGCCGGTCTGGCAGGACAAGCTGTTCATCGGGCTGGCGCGCTCGGCGGCCGATGCAACGGAATATTTCCAGATCCCGACCGGACGCGTCGTCGAGATCGGGACGCAGGTGGCTATTTAAAAACGTGTCCGTTGCGACATTCCAGGTGGTCTGCCGATCGGACTGAGTCTGCCAAGTCGTGGAGGGCTCGCAATATCGGGACGGAGCCATTACGTGACGGCACTTGATATTGCAGCGCAGCAAGCGTAGAGCACCGCCCGCTTACCGGAGTGTCGTCCATGGCCCTTACCAATGCTGGTAACGAGGCAGAACCTGTCGAACAATCCAGCCATTCTGAGGTCGAGCAGCACAGCACCAAGGTGCTGATGCTGGGCGCGCTCGGCGTGGTTTACGGCGATATCGGTACCAGCCCGATCTATGCATTTCGCGAGGCGTTGCACGCATCGGCCGGTGGCAACGTCGCCAACCGTGGCGACATCCTTGGCGTGTTGTCGCTGATCATCTGGTCGCTGACGATCACCGTCACCATCAAATACATCATGTTCGTGCTCCGCGCCGACAATCGAGGCGAGGGCGGGGTGCTGTCGCTGATGGCGCTGGCGCGCAACAGTTTCCCGACCCGCTCGGCGGTGATCCTCGGCATCGGCATCGTCGGCGCGGCGCTTTTTTTCGGCGACGCAGTCATTACGCCGGCGATCTCGGTGCTATCGGCGGTCGAAGGTATGAACGTCGTCACGCCGACATTCCAGCCCTATGTGGTGCCACTGACACTGGCCATCTTGGCGATCCTGTTTGCGGTACAGCGATTCGGCACCGGCGGCGTAGGTTTGGTGTTCGGGCCAGTCACCGCGCTGTGGTTCCTGGCCATCGGCCTTTCCGGCATTAACCACATCATCGCCGATCCGGAAATCCTGCTGGCGATCAGCCCGCATTACATCGTGTCGTTCCTGGTCAACTCGCCCGATGTCGCCTTCGTCACGGTTGGTGCGGTCTTCCTCGCCGTCACCGGCGCCGAGGCGCTCTATGCCGACCTCGGCCATTTCGGCCGCAAGCCGATCGTACTCGCCTGGCTGGCAATCGTGTTTCCTTGTCTGTTGCTCAACTATGTCGGGCAAGGCGCCTTCGTGCTGGCAAATGGCGGCGTTGTCGGTCATCCATTCTTCGAGATGAACCAGGGCTGGACGCTTATTCCGATGGTCGTGCTGGCGACGGCGGCGACCGTCATCGCCAGCCAGGCGGTGATCTCCGGCGCTTTTTCGCTGACCAGACAGGCGGTGCAGCTCAATATGCTGCCGCGTTTCGTTATCCAGCATACGTCGGAAAAACAGTCGGGCCAGATCTATCTGCCGCGCATCAACCTGATGCTGGCGCTGGTGGTGATGTTGCTGGTGGTCGGCTTCGGCGAATCCAGCCGCCTGGCCTCGGCCTACGGCATTTCGGTGACCGGCAACATGCTGGTGACGAATGTGCTGCTTTTTGTTGTGATGACGCGCATCTGGAAATGGCCGCTCGGCGTCGCGATCGCCTTGATGGCCGTGTTCGCCTTCGTCGATACCGGCTTCTTTGCCGCCAACATAGTCAAGGTGTTTGAAGGTGGCTGGGCATCGCTTGCCATCGCCGCAGTTATCGTGATGACTATGTGGACCTGGATCCGCGGCAGCCGCTATTTGTTCGACAAGACGCGCCGGAACGAGATCCCGCTGGATTTCCTCGCCGGCAATCTGCTGAAGAAGAAGCCGCATCTGGTGTCGGGCACCGCGGTGTTCCTGACCAGCGATCCGCTGAGCGCGCCGACCGCGCTGATGCACAGCCTGAAGCACTACAAGGTGCTGCACGAGCAGAACGTCATCCTTTCGGTGGTGACGGCACCGCAGCCGGTTGTGCCCGACAGCGAGCGCGTCAAGATGGAAATGGTCAACGAGCTGTTCATGCGGGTGACGCTGACCTTCGGCTATATGGAGCAGCCCAACATCCCGCGTGCGCTGGCGATCTGCCGCAAACAGGGCTGGAAGTTCGACATCATGACGACGTCCTTCTTCCTGTCGCGGCGCTCTCTCAAGGCCTCGCCCAATTCCGGCATGCCGGTCTGGCAGGACAAGCTGTTCATCGGGCTGGCGCGCTCGGCGGCCGATGCAACGGAATATTTCCAGATCCCGACCGGACGCGTCGTCGAGATCGGAACGCAGGTGGCTATCTGAGCAAACGGCCGTGCCCTTCGAAGGGCACGGCCATTTGTCAGGCTCAGCTCACCAGAGCCGCCTTGTTTGCTTCAAGAAATTGCTTCAGCGGCCGCGGCTTCCTGCCGGACAGCGTCTCGATCGCGTCCGTCACCATGCTGATGCGGCCGGAGCGTGTGTTGGTGTCGAAGGAAACGATGACAGGCGCGAAACCTTCGGGGACGCCGGCTGCCTTCAATCCCCCGGTCAGCGCTTCGTCCGAAAGCTGGACGACCTCGATCGGCTTGCCGGTAACTTCGGTGACGAGGGCTGCAATCTCGGCCATCGTGTGGGCCTTGGGGCCGGTCAGCGTGTATGTCGTGCTTTCGGTTCCGCTCGAAGCAAGGCTGGCGGCGATCGCCGCGGCCATGTCGTCGCGCGCGCCATGGGCAATGCGGCCGTCTCCGGCGGATGTGTACCACTGCCCCGACGCGATGGCGTGCGGCAGCGCCATGAACAGGTTCTCCTGATACCAGCCGTTGCGGAAGATGGTGTAGGGGATACCGCTCGCCTTGATCGCCTGCTCGGTGCCGTGGTGATCAGGCGCAAACAGTACCGGCGATCCTGGCTCCGGACTGGGCATCGACGTGTAGAGCAGATGCGAAACGCCGGCGCTTTTTGCTGCGGCGACCGCAGCCTCATGTTGCTTCAGGCGCTTGCCCGGAACGGCGAGCTCGTTTGTCGAAATGATCAGAACCCTGCCCGCACCGGTAAATGCACTGGCCAACGACGTGGCGTCGTCGAAGTCGACTGCCCGGATGGTGACGCCTCGGGCTGCCAGATCGGCCAGATTTTCCGGGTTGCGGGTGGCGGCGATGATGCGCTGAGGGGAGACCTTGAGCGTGTCAAGCAGATGATTAATGACGCCGCGGCCAAGCTGGCCGGAGGCGCCGGTGACGAGAAGGGTGTCGGTCATGAGATGTCCTGACGTTGCGCCGGAGCGGCGGGTGCATATGTTAGTCTCAAAAAGAGACCAGCACTAAAATAGGAATTGACCCATCCTCGTAAAGAAGGCAGTTTTGCGGGAGGTAGGCACACCCAGGGAACCAGCCATGGACGGCAAGATCGTCAATCTGAGATCGAAGCTCGAGATATACAAAGCAGGCAGCGGTGGCGGAAACCTTGCGGATTGCCCGGTTCGCGACGTGATCCAGGGCATAAGCAATAAATGGAGTTCACTGTTGATGGAGGCCTTGGCCGAGAAGCCGTACCGCTTCGGCGAATTGCGGCGGCTGGTGCCCGATATTTCACAGCGCATGCTCACCCAGACGCTGCACGATCTGCAGCGCGACGGCTATGTGCATCGCCAGGTGTTCCCGACCAAACCGCCGAGCGTCGAATACAGCCTCACCGATCTCGGGCGCTCGATGTTTGGACCCTTGCATCAGCTGATCCAATGGGCCGAGCTCAATCACGGCGCTGTACGCGAGGCACGGAAGGTTTTCGATGCTGCCGAAGGCTGAGCCCCCAGGCCGAGACGGCGGCTTGATTTAGCGGCGGTGCTGAAGGATTGTCCGGCCCGGGTTGGGGCGGGCAGATGGGCAATTCTCTGGACATCGCGATTGCCGGCGCCGGGCCGGCTGGACTTGCCGCCGCGCTCTATCTCACGCGCGCCGGACATAGGGTCATCATCTTCGAGCGCTTCGACCAGCCACAACCGGTCGGGTCCGGGCTGATCCTGCAGCCGACCGGGCTGACGGTGCTTGCCGATCTCGGCCTGCTCGATGACATTCTGGCGCTGGGCAGCCGCATAGACCGCCTGCATGGTGCAGATGCCAAGACCGGCCGCACAGTGCTCGACGTCCGCTACGATGCCCGGAGTGGCGGCCGCTTCGGGCTGGCGGTGCACCGCGCGGCTCTGTTCGGCGTGCTTTTCCGCGCCGCCCGGCGCCAGGCGCTCACCATTGAGACAGGTATCGAGCTCGAGACGCTGGAAACCGGCGAGCGGGCAACATTGATCTGCGGCAACGGACAACGGATAGGGTCGTTCGACCTGGTAGTGGATGCCAGCGGTTCGCGCTCCAAACTGCGGCGGTGCGTGAACAATCCGGGCGAACCGCGATCGCTCGCCTATGGCGCGTTCTGGGCATCGCTTGGCTGGCGCGGCGAGGGTTTCGACGAGCACGCGCTGCTGCAGCGCTACGACAGCGCGAGCGTGATGATCGGCGTGCTGCCAATCGGCCGGCCCGAGCCGGATGCCCAGAAGATGGCGGCATTCTTCTGGAGCCTCAAGCCGGCGGATGCCGAGCGCGTCTGGGCGGCAGGTCTCGAGGCATGGAAGGCGAGATTGGTCGGGCTGTGGCCTGAATGCGCGGCCTTCATCGACCAGATCGACAGTTTCGAGCAGCTCTCGCTGGCGCGCTATGGCCATCACACGATGAAGACGCCAGCCGGACGGCGATTGGCCGTTATCGGCGACGCGGCCCATTCAACGAGCCCGCAGCTCGGCCAGGGCGCGAACATGGCGCTGCTCGATGCAGCCGCGCTCAACTACGCACTAATAGGAACGGACCGTATCGATACTGCACTGGAGGCCTATGTCCGGACACGGCGATGGCATGTGCGGGTCTTCCAGGCGCTGTCGCTGGTGCTGACGCCGTTTTATCAATCGGACTCGATTGTGATGCCGTTCGTCCGCGACAGGCTGGTGGCGACGCTGGCAAAAGTCCCGCCGGCGCCGCAGTTTCTTGCTTCCATGGTTACAGGAACGGTGCTCAATCCATTCAAGCCGATAGGGCTTGCGGAAGCGCTGTGGCCGGATCGTTTTGGCGGATGATTTCCGAAAGGTGCGAACCCTTAGCCTGCAAGAATGCATGGAGGCGTTGCGGATGATCGGGAGCGACCGCGCCCTTCACGGATGGGCGTTTGCGCAACGCCTCGCGCCACACCTGGACATGCGGCTTTCCGTCCAGGATGCCGAAATCGCCGATCCGGTCGAAGGCGTCGAAATAGCGAAAAATCGGGCCGTAGACCGCGTCGACCAGTGAAAAGCGCTCGCCGTCGAAGCATGGCCCAGCCGCGCCGTTCGCCAGTTCCACTTCCAGGCGATCGAACATTGCTGCCAGAGCCCCGCGTTCGGCGATGAAGGCGGCTTCGGTGAGAGCTGAATAGAAGCGGCCGATGGCATTGAGGATTGCCGAGCCGAACTCGATCCAGGCGCGATGCCGGGCACGGGCGTAGGGGTCGGTGGGATGCAGCGGATTGGGCTGGGTTTCCTCGAGGAATTCGAGGATGACGAGCGATTCGAAGATCACCGTTTCCTGGCCGTCATGCTCAACGCGGAGCAGCGGCACCTTGCCGAGCGGCGATATCGCCTTGAACCAGGCAGGCTTGTTGGCGAGATCGACCGTGATGCGTTCGAACGGCACGCCCTTTTCGCGAAGCGAAATCGCCGCGCGCTGCACATAGGGGCAAAGATGATGGCTGACGAGAGTGAGCTTGTCGGTCATCTCACTCCCCCCAGACATAGTTCAAAGCACCGTCCTCGACGCGGGTGGAGAGGAACATCAGGCGGGAGCCCTTCGGCGCCGGGCCTTCGAGGCGATCACCGTTCGCCATGTCGAACGAGGCGCCGTGCCACTGGCAGACGAGCTTGCCGTCCTTGCAGTCGAGCGGGCCACCGAAATGCAGGCAGACGTTGGCGGCGGCGCGGATACGCTCGCCGCTGCGGTAGACATGGACCTCGCGGCCGAAAAACGGAGCGATGAGGCTGCCTGTTTCCGGAATGTCGGCGATCTTGCAGATTTCATGCTTCATCGGAATTGCCTCTCGTGATTGATGCGATTGCATCTATATAGATGCACTTGCATCGATCGTCAAGCTTGATGCAATTGCATCTATCGCCTACGATGCAATCATGACCGGGATTCCTTCAGCTCCAGCCATCAAGGCCTGGGCTCGCCTGATGCGGGTTTCGCGCCAGTTGTTGGAAAGAGCCGAGGACGCGCTGAAGGACAGTGGCCTGCCGCCGCTTGCCTGGTACGACATCCTGCACGAGCTTGCCGAGGCGGGCGAGGGCGGATTGCGGCCGTTCCAACTCACCGAGCGCACCCTGTTTGCGCAGTACAACATCTCCCGGCTGCTGGCGCGGCTCGAAGCCGACGGGCAGGTCGAGAAGCTTCCAGTTGCCGATGACGGCCGCGGGCAAACAGTCCGCGTCACAGACAAGGGACGCGAGACGCGCCGCCGCATGTGGGCTGTCTACGGCCGGTCGATCGCGGAGTTGGTCGGCTCCCGGCTTTCCAATGTTGAACTGGACGCGCTGTCAGCTCTGCTTGGGCGCCTGCGAGATCCGCCCGCCCTGGAGTGACACGCCTTCATGACGAAGATGGCGACCGATTGGCGAGGTCAGGCACTGCCCAAGAGGAATGCCAACGTCGCCAGAACGCCAAGCCCGACGCGGACCAGATGCAGATTGCCCCATTTGGCGATCAATGTCCGAGCTTCAGGATTGACGGAGTTCGCGTCCATCGCCTCCAGCAACCTGTTTGCCGGCATCATCACCAGCAGCGTCCATGGCCAAGGCAGGATGATCAGCACGGCGCCGGCCAGATAAGCGAGATTGCCAGTCAGCCACCACGCGACGAGGCCAAGAAAACAGGCGATGACGGCAATCGAGGCCTGCATGGCGGCGCCGCGCTTGTAGGAAGGCTGCCATTCCTGCAGCAATGCTTTGTCCTCGAGGCGAAGCCGCGCCGGCTGTTCGGCGACGCTGACGTAGATAGCCGCACCCGCGAACACTGCGGTAACGGTCAACGCAAGCAATCCGGCGAGCATGATCAGTGTCTCCCGTGATGCCCCGCATGGAGCAAGCTACAGAAATAAAGGCTTGCGTCGGGTCGGGCAATACGCCATAAAGCCGAACCGTAACGTACGGTACGCATCGAGCTCGTATCTGAACTGCGGTGAGTTTGCCTCCTGAGGAAAAACTGTGTTGCACGCTGTGACCGACATCGAAACCAGCGAGGCGCTGACGGAGCGGCAGAAGGACGTGCTCGACGCCGCCCTTCGCCTGCTGGTCGAAGAGGGCGATCAGTTGACCATGACCGCCGTGGCGCGGCGGGCGAGCTGCTCGAAGGAGACGCTCTACAAATGGTTCGGCGATCGCGACGGGCTGTTGACGGCAACGGTACAATGGCAGGCGTCCAAGGTGCGGGTAGTGCCGGTCGACCGCAAGGGGCTCGACCTCCCTTCGCTGACGGCGAGCCTCGAACGCTTCGCTTCGGACTGGCTCAAGGTAATTTCGAGCGACACCTCGATCGCGCTGAACAGGGTGGCGGTCGGCCATGCTAGTTCGGGGAAGGACGATCTCGGCGCCATCGTGCTGGAGAACGGCCGCTTCGCACTGGCCCGGCGCCTTAAACCGGTGCTGGAGGCAGGCAAGGAAGCTGGTTTCCTCGAGTTTTCCGACGCGGAGACGGCGTTCCGCACCTTTTTCGGGCTGGTCGCCCGCGACGTGCAGATCCGCCTGCTGCTTGGCGACCGGCTGGAATTGACTGATGCGGCGATCGGCGGCGATGCCGTCCGGGCGACGCAGCAGTTTCTCGCTCTTTACGGGGCAAAAACCGGGCCGCAAGGCCTCTGAATTCAAAACGGGAAGGAACAAAAATGCGTGTCTATTACGATCGCGATGCCGATCTCAACCTGATCAAGGGCAAGAAGGTCGCCATCATCGGCTATGGCAGCCAGGGCAGGGCGCATGCGCTCAACCTTAAGGATTCCGGCGTCAAGGACATCGCCATCGGCCTCAAGGCCGGCTCGGCGACCGCCAAGAAGGTCGAGGCCGACGGGCTCAAGGTGATGAGCGTAGCCGATGCCGCCAAGTGGGCCGACCTGATGATGATGGCCACGCCGGACGAGCTGCAGGCCGACATCTACAAATCCGAGATCGCGCCGAACATCCGCGATGGCGCAGCGATCGCCTTTGCCCACGGCCTCAACGTGCATTTTGGCCTGATCGAGCCCAAAGCTTCGGTTGACGTCGTGATGATCGCGCCGAAGGGGCCTGGCCATACGGTGCGCGGCGAATACCAGAAGGGCGGTGGTGTGCCGTGCCTGGTCGCGGTCAACCAGGACGCTTCGGGCAATGCGCTCGACCTGGCGCTCTCCTATGCCTGCGGCGTTGGCGGCGGCCGCTCGGGTATTATCGAGACCAATTTCCGCGAGGAGTGCGAGACCGACCTGTTCGGCGAGCAGGTGGTGCTGTGCGGCGGCCTAGTCGAATTGATCCGCGCCGGCTTCGAGACACTGGTGGAAGCCGGCTACGCGCCGGAAATGGCCTATTTCGAGTGCCTGCACGAGGTCAAATTGATCGTCGACCTGATCTATGAAGGCGGCATTGCCAACATGAACTACTCGATCTCGAACACCGCCGAATGGGGCGAATATGTCTCGGGCCCGCGCATCATCACCGCCGAGACCAAGGCCGAGATGAAGCGCGTGCTGAAGGATATCCAGACCGGCAAGTTCACCTCGGAATGGATGCAGGAATACCGCGCCGGCATGTCGCGCTTCAAGGGCATCCGCCGCAACAACGACAGCCACCAGATCGAGGAAGTCGGCGCCAAGCTGCGCGCGATGATGCCGTGGATTTCGAAGAACAAGCTGGTTGACAAGGCCAAGAACTGAAGGACATCCACGTTCGTTTCGTTACCCGTCCTCGGGCTTCGCCCTGCGGGCGCGTGGGAATTTCCATGAACAAGCTGGTCGACAAGGCCAAGAACTGATCGCAATTTCATTGCCGATCAAGAAAGGCCGGCGGAGCGATCCGCCGGCCTTTTCGCATCAAGATCGTGTGGTTTCCAGGCTTCTGGACAGGCGCACTATCCTCATCACCGTGATATGCCTGTGCGGGGCATGGCACAAAAGTGCCAAGGGGGTGAGAGTTGGAACTCAAATTTCTGTTGATCGGGTTTGCCTGCGCGGTTGCCGGCATGCTCTCCCTCGTCACCTTGCTGAAATGGTGGGAGGTTAGGGCGGTCAGCCGCTGGTCTCCGACGCCGGGAAAAATCATCTCGTCGCGGGTCGAGGCCCGCGAGGTGACCAGTTCGGGATCCGGTTCGGACAGCAGAGGGTCGACCGAAATCCGCAACTTCCCGGCAATCACCTTCGAATACAAGGTGAACGGCAAGACATTTCGCAGTTCGCACTACAGCGTGCAGGAGAACCTTGGAAACTTTGCAGTGGCGGAAACCCTTGCGAAATTTCCAAACGGGGCCGGCGTAACCGTCTTCTACAATCCGGCCGATCCAGCCAAGGCGGTGATCGAACGCACCATGCCCGACGGCTCCTTCAAGTTCATGGTCCAGCTTTCGGCCGGGCTGGTGGTCGGCGCGCTTGTATTGGTCTTCTCCGTCGGCGGCGTCCTCGAAGCGATCCGGCCGTTTTTGCCCAGGCCGCAGAACCTCGGCGCCGCTGCCCTGCTGCTTTTCATGGGATTGTTTGTCCTGCGCATGGGCTTTGCCCAGAAGTCACTTGCGGAACAGGCGGCCAAATGGCCGATCACGGCAGGACGCATCGATGCTTCGGGCCTGCGGAAATTCGAGACCCGCGACAGGTCCGGAGGCGGCTATCGGCCCTGGCGGACAGTCTTCAAATCCCGCGTCGTCTACAGCTATAGCGTCGCCGGCCAGCGCTACGCCGCCGATCGCATCGCGTTCGGCGCAAACGTGACGGCTTCGCTGCCGAGCCTCGTCAGCGGTCGATCGCAGCGCTACCTCCAGGGCGACAAGGTCGAGGTCCACTACGATCCCGACAACCCGGTTGCAGCGGTTCTCGAATGCAGGGTGAGCGGGCTTTGGCTCCTGTGGGTCTGCGCAGTTGGCCTCCTCGGTGGAGCCGCGCTGCTGGTAGGCGTCATCTGAAGCTGCTGTCCTAGGCTGCATATCCAGCGGAAAAAGACGCCTGTCTTCAGCATCTGACAAGAACTCCGCTGTCGAAGCCAGGCCATGTCAATCTCACCGTCGCCCCGTCGACCACAATATGGATGACACGGGAGAACGGCTCTTCGGCCGATGGGTCGGATCCGTAGCATTGGCTGGCCCGAGCCACCCAGCCCGTAGGCGTCTTGAGAAACGATGCGTGTTCGCAGCCGAGAGCAGGGACCGACAGCGCGTCGCGGTACAATGTGTAGACAGTCTGGCGTTGAACATCCGCAACGGCGGTACAGTTCGATCTGTCCCCGGACCATGTGCCCACATAGGGTTCCGTGGCAAAGGCGCTGCCGCACGTAAATGTTAAGATCGAAATGAGCATCAAGAGATTTCGCATCATCGATTCTTTCTTTTCGACGCGGCCTTGGGCCATGCTAAAGCATCGATGCTCAAACTTCACAATGATGCTGCTCCAAGGGACTTAAATGATCATCCGCAAAGCAGCAGCTATTTTTCTGAGCATGCTGAGCCTGTTGCAAGCAGCGAACGCAACAGAATGTTCGCTCAGCCATGCGACCTATCGCGAGCCGCGTTCGGGAGCGACGATACAGTTCCGGCCAACCAACAACGAGCCGGCCGCGCTGACGACCGAGGTCTTTTCGTTGATCGTGCCCAACACCGACATTCGTCTGCCGTCGGACATTACCTGGACCAATGGCAAGTACTCCTTTCCTGTGGGCACGATCCGGCACACCTGCACCGACGACGATCGTGAGGCTGGTCTCGAGGACGGCACCGGGCTGTGCAGAGTGTGGGATGGGCAGGTCTATGCGTTCAATGCAGGCGGTGCCGAGCAGTTGAATTCCCGCGAAGCCTCGCCGGCACCGGCAGGGTTGCTGTTGCCTGACTTCGGCGCGATTTTTACCGAATGGCCCGATTTCGCCAATGCCAATCCCGATGGTTCAGCCTGGGATGCCTTTACCTTGTCGGGTTGCAGCGATGAATAGCAAGAGACTGCCGGCCTGCATCTGCGCCCTGCCGGTCCTTGTTGCCATGGCAACCGGCGCTCGCGCCGACCAAGGCAAGCCGTCGCGTCCGCCTGTCGACAAATGCACCTGGGAACGGCTGGCGGACAGGGATGTCGGGCTGGCTGCCTGGGTGCAGCGTTGCGATTTCGGTCTTCGCCGGATTCATTTCGAGCTTGGCGGCAATGCTCTTGCCATCAAATACAGCGACGGCGGGCCGGCCGATCCTGTCGTCGAAGTCTTCGATATGCTGCCTGGCGAGGCCGCCGATGCTGCGTTGCAGCGCATTTTTACGGAGAAGACCGAGAAAGCCATCAGCACACGTTGCGTGCTCATGCCTTACACCGAAGGGGCGACGCCCGCGCGCATCCTCCGGTATGTTTTCAGTCCCAATGCCGCCTATCGTGAGGAATTGAAGACCGTCGCCAACCCTGACGAGGTCGGCGTACCGCCTTGCGGCGAATGGGGCGAAGCCCCGGACGGCATTCAGTATTTCGAGGTGCAATCACCCGAACTGCGAAAGCTTCTATTCGTTCGCGTCGGCCAGGATGAGCCGCTGTTTGACGAGCAGACACTGCGAGTCCTGCCACCCGGATAGCGCCGGGATCTCAGCCGTAGTGCCAACTGGGCTTTGGTTCGGTACCGGTGAACATCACGCCGATACGATCCTCGCGGCGCCAGCGGACCACGGCCTTGTAGGCAATGCCGTCGGTCGGAACATAGAGCAGGAACTCATCGGGCACGCGCGCGTCGATCGAGACCTTCAATTCGGCGCCGCCGGCGTGCATGTTGCGCAGCGTGCATGTGACCTCGGAATTGCTCACGCCGGTCAGGATCGTCGCGCCCTTCAAGACGCGCTGCCGGTGTTTGTCCCTCTGTTCGTCCTCGGCCATCGCACGCAATCCAGCCATTTTTCGCGTCTCGGGCGTTCTGATCGGGAGGATTATTAGACCTGCCTGATAAAAATAGCGTTATCAGCAGTCGGGACTGGGCGATGTTCGCGGTTCCTGGCTGGAAGAAAAAGGCGCCGCGAAGCACGGCGCCGAATGATGCTTGTTGTCGGCCTGCTTACCTATAGGGCGAGTAGCATTGCTGGCGCGGCCCGTAATAGGGCTGGAAGGTGTTGTCCCAGGCGCGGTACGACCGGTAGCGATTGTAACACCATTGAACATGTGCACTGGAAAGCCGCCCTGCGCGATAATAGCGGCGCGGTGGCGGCGCGTCGTAGTAGTTGTAGCTGTTGTACAGGCTGCCAAGGCCGAGGCCCAGGCCCAAGCCAAGAATCGCGGCACCCGCACCATCATCATAGTAGCCGCCGCGGTAATGGCGGCGATGGTGGCGCCAGCGCCAGCTGTCGTCCCAGCCGCCATTGTCCCAGTGTCTCGAAAAATGACGGCCGCGGAAATTGTGGGACCGCCATCTCCAATCGTCGCCGCCGTGCCATTGCCGAAAGCCGCGATTGCGCCAACGCCAGATCTGCCTGTCATTGCCGCCTGCCCAATCTTCACGAATTTGCACGATGTCGGCAGCGTTGCCCGCCACCGGCAGCAGGGGTTTGGGCATCGGCCCGGCAAGCGACGGGGCCGAGAGGCTGGCGATCAGACCGAGGGCCATCAGCCCGGATCTGACGGAAGATAAAAAGAGCGGTTTCATCGCACTCTCCGAAATTCAGGCCCCACGCCCAGAAACCTCGGGGAAGGGCCTATTGATGGAACTTTCCATCTGAACGGAAGATGAACAAAAAGGTTCCGTCAACCATGGCGAGCGCGCGATCAATCAGAGCCGCCTGGTTTCTGCGCCCTTGTTTTCGGGCGCGCTTGCGGGCAAAGCTCAAAGCCATGTCGCTGCGCCTTGCCACCTTCAACGTCGAAAACCTAATGAACAGGTTTGATTATTCCGGATACCGCAATCAGCTCAACGAAGATCGCACACTGGCGCTTTTCGACATCCAGAGCGAGGCCGAATACAAGATGCTCGAGCAGGCGCGGGCGATCGCGCAGTCCGACGACACGCGCCAGTTGACGGCGCTGGCGATCGCGGCCACCCGCGCCGACATCATCTGCATGCAGGAAGTCGACAATATCGAGGCGCTGAGGGCCTTCGAATATGGCTATCTGTTCAAGATGGTGGGGCAAGGCTACCGGCAGAAATACACCACCGCCGGCAATGATTCGCGCGGCATCGACGTCGCCGTGATGATGCGCAACGAGACCGCGCAGGGCCAGCCAATCGAATTCGTGCGCATGACTAGCTACGCCTATGTCACGTTCGAGCAATTCGGCCTGCACACGGCGGAATTGGCAGCGCTTGGTCACCAGGCCAATGAACGCATCTTCCGACGCGACTGCCTGGAAATCGATCTGACAGTCGCTGGCGCGCCGTTGACGCTGTATCTCGTGCATTTCAAGTCGATGGGCTCGCCCCGTAACGGCCTCGACGGCCGCGAGGCGACAATGCCGCTGCGCATCGCCGAGGCGCAAGCGGTGCGCCGGATCATCGAGGAGCGCTTCGGTAAGGATAATGCCGCCGACAAGCGCTGGGCAATCTGCGGCGACATGAACGACTACCGGCAGCGCGTGAAGATCACTGGCGATGTTTTCGACGGCCATCGCTTCGAGGTGATCGACGAGACCCGGTCCTGCATCGACGTGCTCACTGCCGGCGGTTTTTGCGAAAACACGGTCGAGCGGCGGCCGGAAATGGACCGCTGGACTTTCTATCACACGCGCGGACCGGAAGAGCGGCATCTCTGCCAGCTCGACTACATCCTTTTGTCGAGGGCGCTAGCCAGGCAGAACGCCACCGCCGTTCCCGATATCATCCGTAGCGGGCAGCCTTGGCGCACCATATTTCCGGCGGGCCAGGAGGTCGAGCGCTTCCCACGCGCCGGGTGGGACCGGCCGAAGGCATCCGACCATTGCCCAGTAGCAATTGCCCTCGACATGGTGTGAGACAGGCGTGAGTTTCGATTTGCCGCGCAACGTCATCCTGCCGGTCGATGCCATCGACGTCAGGCTCGATTCCGGCCCGCATCCGTTCGAGCGCGATCATGCCGACGCGATCGCGGCAAACTGGCGGCGTGAGACCGCGGCCAAGCCGGCGCTTTTCGACGGCACCGTGGTGCTGCTTTCCGCTCTCAGCTATCGCGACAATCGCCTAGTCGGCCGTTGCCATGCGGTGCGTTATTCGACCTTCATGCTTTGGCGCAGCAATCGACAGGTGCCTGGCGCCGAACATGCCTACGCGCACGCCATGCTGGTCGCCGGCGACAACGCGTTGGTGGCGATCCGTATGGCACCGCATACGGTCAATGCCGGGCGCGTCTACTTCGCCGCCGGTTCGTTCGAGCCAACCGATTTCCGCGACGGCATTGTTGACGTCGACTTCAACATGATCCGCGAGGTACTGGAGGAAACCGGGCTCGATCTATCAGGTGCGACACGCGGCAGGCGCCATTACGCCCTGTCGACGGCAACCGGCACGGTGATCTTTCGCCGCTACCGCGAGACGGCCTCCGCCGACGACCTCGCACAGCGGATCAGTGCATTCGTCGCCGCCGAATCAGAGCCTGAAATCGAAGGCCCTGTAATCATCCGCAATGCCGCCGATCTGCCGGACGGGCTGATGCCGCATATGAGACCGCTGATCGAATGGCACTTTGCGAGCGAGCAAGGTTTCCAACTCTAACGCCGTAGCCTACCTTCAATAGCCTTGCGGTCGTTGCGGGCGGCAACAAAATACAACAGCACGCCGAGACCCAGGAGCGCCCCCATCGCTGTTCCCATCGTCTGCCCAATTACCTGCTGGAAGTCAGCGGTGACGCGATCGGGATTCTCCATCCCATAAAGGATCAAATTCCACCAAAGCCCTGCCAAGGCGGCTTCGACGATCACAATCGCCAGAGCCAGTCGCGCTTTCTTGCTCATCCATTGTTCCCCCCTTAGTCCCCAACAGCATTGTTATCATTGCAGAATGTGCTGCGACAAGGGCAGGTTGCATAAAAAATTGGCAGCGTCTGGAGGCGACACTTGCTGCAATGCCTATTCATGCCTCAGCGCGTCGATCGGGTTAAGCCGCGCGCCGCGCAGCGCCGGGAAGAAGCCGAACACCATGCCGATCAGCGCGGAAAAGCCGACAGCAAGCAGGATGACCGCCGGGCTTGGCGCAAACGGGATCGTCAGCGTCAGCGAGGCGAGGCCGGCAAGGGCCAGGCCGATCAGGATGCCGATGATGCCGCCAAGCAGCGACAGCACGGTTGCCTCGACCAGGAACTGGATGAGGATGTGCTTTTCGTGGGCGCCGATGGCGAGCCTGATGCCGATCTCGCGCGTGCGCTCGGTTACCGACACCAGCATGATGTTCATAATGCCGATGCCGCCGACGAGCAGGCTGACGCCGGCGACGGCACCGAGCATGCCAGTCATGGTGGTGGTCGCGCTGGCCATGGCATCGGCGATCTGGGTCATGTCGCGGATCGAGAAATCATCGTCGCGGTCGGGCGTGATGCGGCGTGTGTCGCGCAAGATGTCCTCGACGCGCTGCTGCAGCACCGTGGTTGGCGTACGGTCGTCGGCGGCGACATAGATCGAATCGATGTCGCGATTGCCGGCAATGCGACGCTGATAGGCGGCGAGCGGCATCAGCACGACATTGTCCTGGTCCTGGCCGAAACCGGTATAGCCCTTCGGTTCGAGCAAGCCGATGATCTTGCAGGAAGTGCGGTTGACGCGGATGATCTCGCCTTCAGGGTCGCCGGCGCCGAAGAACTGCTGGCGCACCGTCTCACCGATGAGGCAGACGCCGGTGCCCGAGCGGGTTTCCGAATCGCTGAACGGGCGGCCCAAAACCAGCTTCCAGTCGCGGGCATCGAGATAGGCGCTGTCGGTTCCGGTGACGCCCGAGGTCAGGCTTTCGGTGCCGAAAATGACGCGCACCTGCTTTTGCGACGCCGGCGAGATGGCACGCGCGCCGTCCAGATGCGCGACAAGCGCTGCGAGATCTTTGTCGCCCAGCGGTCGGACGACCTGATCGAGCCCTCCAGGTCCGCCAGGCCCGGCCGGACGGCCGGAACGGATGACGAGCAGATTGCTGCCGAGCTTGGAAATGTCGGATTTGACCTTCTCGGTGGTGCCCGAGCCGATGGTCAGCATGGCGATGACGGCGGCGACGCCGATGACGATGCCGAGCAGCGTCAGGAACGAGCGCAGCACGTTGCGGCGGATGGAGCGGAGCGAGAGGCGAACGGTTTCCCAGATCATGGCTAGGCCATCTCGAGATTGGCTGTGTCCAAGGCGACATGGCCATCGAGGAAACGGATCGTGCGCTGCGCATAGCCGGCAACATCGGCTTCGTGCGTGACCATGGCGATAGTCAGCCCGAGCTCGCTGTTCAGCTGCGTCAGGAGTTCCATGATCTCGTGCGTGCGTGCGGTGTCGAGATTGCCGGTCGGCTCGTCGGCAACGAGCAGCGTCGGCCTGGTGACGATGGCGCGGGCGATCGCCACGCGCTGCTGCTGGCCGCCGGACAGCTCGGCTGGCGTATGATGCTCGCGGCCGACAAGGCCGACCTCGGCAAGCGCCTGCATGGCAAGGCCGCGACGCTCGCGGGCACCAACGCCGCGGTAGATCAGCGGCAGTTCGACATTCTCCGCCGCCGTGGTGCGCGGCAAGAGGTTGTAGCCTTGGAAGACGAAGCCGACATAGAGGTTGCGCAGTACGGCGCGGCGATTGCGATCGAGACGGCCGGCGTCGATGCCTTCGAAGCTGTAGGTCCCAGCGGTCGGCGTGTCGAGGCAGCCAATGATGTTCATGGCCGTCGATTTGCCCGAACCGGACGGGCCCATAATGGCGATGAATTCGCCGCGCCTGATGGCGAGGTCGACGCCGGCCAGCGCATGCACCCGGGCTTCGCCCCGGCCATAGCTTTTCCAGACCTTGTCGAAGCCTATGAGGGTGGTCGCGCCCGATGCCACGATCAGCTCCGCTGCTGCGAGGCGGTAATGACTTGCGCGCCTTCCTCCAGGCCGGAGACGATCTCGGTCAGTTCTCCGTCTGTCGAGCCGACCCTGACGTTGACCGGATGCGGCCGCCCATTCTCCAGCACGTAGAGCGTGCGCGAGCCGTCGGTGGGCTTCGCCGCCGCCTGGTGCTGGCGGTTGCCGCCGGGGCGTCCCATGCGGCCGGTGAACAGGTCGGTGAGGCTCCAGCCGCGCTCCGCCGTCTGCGCCGGCCGGTAGCGGAAGGCGATCGATGGCACGGTGAGCACGTTCTTGGCCTGCTTGGTGACGACCGAGACGGTGGCTGTCATGCCGGGCCGCAACAGAAGCTCGCTATTGTCGACGTCGAGCCTTGCATCATAGGTAACGACACCGTCGGTGGTGACCGAGGCATAGGAAATGTCGCGGATTTCGGCGTCGAATGGCCGTTCGGGGAACGCGTCGACGGTGAAGCGCGCATGCTGGCCGGGTTTGACGGCGCCGATATCGGCCTCGTCGACCGCAGCCTTCAATTCCATGTTCTTCAAATCCGCGGCGATGACGAACAGCACCGGCGCCTGCAGCGAGGAGGCGACCGTCTGGCCGGGGTCGACCGAGCGCGTCAGTATGATGCCGTCGATCGGAGCGTAGATGGTACTCTTGGCAAGATCCGTCTGTTGCGCCTTGAGATCGGCATTGGCCATGGCGAGGTTGGCTTTGGCGATATCAAGCGCCGCCTTCGAGCGGTCGCGGGTGGCGGTTGCCGCTTCGAGCGACTGGTCCGTCGCCATGCCGCGCTTGGTCAGTTGCGCCGCGCGCACCAGCGCCTTTTCGTTTTCGGCCAGGGTCACGGTGGCGTCCTCGACGCTCGCCGCCGCTGCCTTGGCGGAGGCCTGGGCGCGCTCGATCTGCACCTCCAGCTTTGCGGTGTCGAGCGCGGCCAGCACATCGCCCTTCTTCACCAGCTGGTTCTCGTTGACCGAAACCGAGCGGACGACGCCGGAGAGTTCGCTGGAAATATCGACCTGGGTGAGAGGCTGCAGCGCGCCGGTAGCCGAAACGGCGACGGTAAGGTCGGCCATGGCGGCCAGTGTCGTGGTATACTCGATCTTGGCGGGCGAGCCCGCATACCACTGGTAGCCGACGACACTCGCGGCGACGGCAAGCAGTGCGAACACTGCGTAACCCCAACCGCGACGGCGTTTTGTCTTCAGGCCCTGGTGGTCGAGCCCGAGCGCCGTCTCGATGGCGGAAGCGGATTCCGTCTTTGGCAGATTGACAATCTGGTCCACGCCGGACCCCTATGTTCAGTGATATCGCATCAGTGCACAAATCAGGCCTTATGGTTCAAAATTCAAATTAAATTTCGCTCATGTTGGGAATGAGGCAGAGGACTTACTGAGATGCAACCGCGGAATTACTTGCTTTACGACGTATTCACCACCAACCGGCTGGCCGGCAATCCGCTGGCCATCGTGCTCGACTGTGACGGGCTCAATGTTGCGGCGATGCAGGCGGTGGCGCGCGAGTTCAACCTGTCCGAAACCGTCTTCGTGCTGCCGCCAGACAACCCGAAGCACCGGGCCCGCATCCGTATCTTCACGCCCGACTATGAAATGCCGTTCGCCGGCCACCCAACCGTCGGCTCCGCGATAGCGCTCGCCGAAATGGCGGGAGAGGCCGCCGGCATCTTCGTGCTCGAGGAGAATATCGGTCCGGTGCGCTGCGCTGTCAGCAAGCACGACGGTTCGACCTTTGCCGAGTTCGACCTGGCGAAACTGCCGGCGCAGCTGGCATTGTCGGCCGATCCCGAGGCGATCGGCGCGGCCCTTGGCCTTGGGCCGCACGAGATCGGCTTCGAGAACCACCGCGTTTCGTTCTGGTCGGCGGGCGTGCCCTACGTGACCATCCCCGTCGCCAATCTGGAGGCGGCCGCCCGGATCAGGCTGGACAACCAGGCCTGGTCGGAGCTCGCACCACGCAAGAGCGATTGGGCCTTCGCCAGCCCCTATGTCTATTGCCGCGAGACGGTGCATCACGACAGCGCCTTCCATGTCCGCATGATGGTGCCCGGCAATCCGTCCTACGAAGACCCGGCGACCGGGTCGGCGGCGGCCGCGTTCGCTGGCGCGATCATGCATTTCGACGGCCCGACCGACGGTGTTTCACAACTGTGGATCGAGCAGGGGCTGGAGATGGGCCGGCCTTCGCGCATCCGCCTCGAACTGAATGTCGAAGGCGGCAAACTGGCGGCCGCCCGCATCGGCGGCCATGCGGTCAAGGTGACTGAAGGCAGGCTTTTTGTTTGACGGGCGCGGCACTTCGGCGATTTGTCGGGAAATGAATCCCACGGGGCTGGACATGGCGGATATCGGCGGCTATATGCCCGCCAACGCCGGTTTTGCCGGCCGAGTGGGTGCGTAGCTCAGTTGGTAGAGCAGCTGACTCTTAATCAGCGGGTCCACAGTTCAATCCTGTGCGCACCCACCATTTTCCGCTGATTTTTCAACAAGCCATATCTTTTTCTGGAAATCCGGAAACAGTCCGGTATTGTATTGATTTCATTTCATTATTTATAGCTGGACTGTTTCCGAGGCGAATTGGTCGGAAACTGTTGACGGAACAGTCGGCGGCGTTTGGGGAGGAATTTGGTTGGCTTACTCAGTTAGGCATCAGGTGTTCATCAGTTCGACATTTGCCGATCTAAAGGAGGAGCGGGCCGAGGTAATTCAGGCAATTTGGGAACTGGATTGCATCCCAACCGGGATGGAAGCCTTTGTCGCTTCGAACGAAAGCCAATGGGATGTGATCAAGAGGGTGATCGACGAATGCGATTACTATGTCCTGATCATTGGCGGCCGATATGGCTCCGTTACCGATGAAGGCATTAGTTACACAGAGAAAGAGTATCGCTACGCAAAGAAGACCGGCCTTCCTGTGCTCGCCTTCATTCATGGAAAGCCAGACGAGATATCTGTCGGAAAAACGGAGAAGGACGAGACATTACGGAAAAAACTAGAAGCATTCCGCTCCGAGATTATGAAGGACTACCCTATCCGGGAATGGTCCAGCGCTTCGGAATTGGGAGGATTAGTGTCACGCTCGTTAATTCGCGAGATCAAGATCAATCCTCGCCCGGGGTGGATCAGGAATGACGGGTCTTCGCCTATTGCGTTATTGGAGCAAATAAACAGATTAACCGAAGAAAATAGTAAGCTAAGAGAAACATATCCAAAGAATATTGATAACGAAGTTGACGATACTCTTGAATCCGGAAAAAGTGAAACTACACTTGAAGGAGTTAGGTATCTTAGAGATATTAACACGTATGCTTCCTCTTACCACAAATGGAAATGCACCGCATCTTGGGATGCTATTTTCCAAGATATTGGACCGGCCCTAATAAACGAGGCATCAGAAGACGACATGAAGAGCCTCATTTCCAGATTCCATAGCTAGGATAAAATCGATCAAGAGAACTATGAGGCAGCAGGTCAAGTGGTTATTAGTATAGAAACTTGGAGTGAAATCTTAATTCAATTTCGAGCTTTGGGGCTTTTAGAGCAAGGCGTAAAAAAGCGCGGGGTAAACGACAAAAATAGCTACTGGAAGATCACTGAGAGAGGAGACAAGAACCTCGTTAATTTATTGGCGAAGAGAAAAATGGCAAAAGGATTCGAAGAATTGATCTGAAATATAAGCTTATATCCTTAAGCATTCAGCCCGTCACTTATCGCTATCGTGAATCTCTCCAGCTCTCGCCTTCATGGTGTGTTTCATCGCTACAAGCAAAATCCCGATGCTTCACCCTCCCGCCTCTAGCCTTAACGATCCTCATCACCCTCTGCGCATTGGCTTGGTTCTCGTTGTCGGACATGAAGTCCGCGGCGACCACGTTTCTGAGGCGGCTCGGCGGTGCCACCCGTTCACAGTCCGCACAGTAAAATCACTGCTAGTTCTTTCCGCACAAGGCATTTCTCCTCCGCCCGCCTTGATCAAACGCGACGCCTCCGCTCGGCGCAAGGGCCGGTTAACCGCACCCTCTGCGAGCGCCTACTTCTCCGACACGCCGGCCTCTGCAAAGCTTGCCATGCGGGCGTGGCATTCCAATGCCGAGCGGACGATGTTGACCGCGAGGCAGGCGCCGGAGCCTTCGCCGAGCCGCATGCCGAGGTCGAGCAAGGGCGGCAGGTCGAGTGCCTCCAGCAGCCGGCGATGGCCGGATTCAGCAGAGACGTGAGCGGCCAGTGTGTGAGCGAGGCCGGCAGAATACAATCTCGCCAAGGGTGCCGCGGCGGCGGTGCAAACGAAGCCGTCGAGCAATACCGGCACGCCGAGATGGCGCGCCGCCAGCGTCGCACCAAGGATCGCTGCAAGTTCGCGGCCGCCGAGGGCTGCTGCTATCTTCAGGGGGTCAGCTAGCGCCGGGGCATGGCGCTTCAGGCCGGCCTCGATGGCGACGATCTTGCGCACGAGGCCGGCATCGTCGACGCCTGTGCCACGCCCGGTCCATCGCTCCGCGCCGCCGCCGAACAGCGCGGTCGAGATGGCCGCCGCCGGCGTGGTGTTGCCGATGCCCATTTCGCCGAAGCAGACGAGGTCGAGATCCCTGCTGATCGCGTCGTAGCCGGCGGAGACAGCGGCGAGGAAGGCCTCGTCGTCCATCGCGGGCTCTTGCGTGAAGTCGCCGGTCGGACGGTCGAGGTCGAGCGGGATGACGTCGAGTTCGGCGCCGGCGACGCGGGCAAGCTGGTTGATGGCGGCGCCGCCGCCGGCGAAATTCGCCACCATCTGCACGGTGACCTCCGACGGGAAGGCCGACACGCCTTGCGCGGTGACGCCGTGATTGCCGGTGAAGACCAAGACCTTGACACGGTCGAGCTTTGGCATGTCGCGGCCCTGCCAGCGCGCCAGCCAGGCGACTATCGTCTCCAGCCGGCCAAGGCTGCCTTGCGGCTTGGTCAGCGTGTCCTGGCGGCGGGCGACGGCATTGGCCGCGGCGTCGCTGCCAATGGGCAGGTCGAGGCAGGCGGCGCGCAGTTCATCGAGCGATTTGAAAGGCATGGGGGCAAAATCTCCGAAACAGAGTCAGGAAAGGGAAACGGAAGCGACGAGCAGGATTGCGATCTCGCCCAGCTGCTGCAGGGCACCGACGGTGTCACCGGTCTGGCCGCCGACCTGGTTCAGGCAAAGCGCCCGGAACGCGGCAAACAGAAACGCAAGCAGGACGAGCGCCAAGATGGCAGCGCCGACCCCAAGCGTTAGCAGCGCGATCGCACCGAGCGCGGCACCGACACCCGCGGTTTCGGCGGTGACTAAGCCTGCATCAGCCGAGAGGCCGTCGGCGCGGGCCGGCGGCAGCAGGTGCATGAAGGCGCCGAGCAGGCCGCGCGAGCCCGCATGCGCGGCAATGAGGGCCCAGAAGACATGGGCCGGGCCGGCGAATCCAGAGAGCACGCTCCAGCGGATCAGCAGCGAGATGCCGAGCGCGCAGGCGCCGTAGGCACCGATGCGGCTGTCGCGCATGATCTCGAGTTTGCCGTCGCGTGTCTTGCCGCCGCCAAAGCCGTCGGCGACATCCGAAAGCCCGTCTTCATGCAGGCAGCCGGTGGCGAGCAGGATCGCGGCAAGGGTCAATGCGGCAGCGGGAGCCGTGGCAAGGCCGAGCCTTGTGCCCACGGCGTAGACCAGCCCACCGACAACAGCGACGGCGAGGCCGGCAACGGGTGCAGCCCAGATCGCAGCGGCAAGGCTGCGGCCACGGAAGTCGGCTCGCGGCAGCGGCAGCCGGGTAAAGAAGACGAGGCAAAGCGCGATATCATCGAGAATTTGCTGTTGCGAGGCCTTCATCCGCCCCTCGCAATGGCATGGAAGAACGTGCCGCTGACATTGCCGCGCCGGTAGCCCGAGGCGCCGAGCGGATTTCCTTGACCGTCGGCGAGGTCGGCCAGCGGCTCGTCATTGCCGGTCGCAATCATCTGCGCGTAGTGGAATTCATGGCCGCGGATCAGCGTGCCTTGGCTGCCGAGCGGACAGCCGGACCGCAGCCGCGCCTCGCGGTAGCCGAGATTCATCTTGCGCTTGGCGAAGCTGGTCGAATGGCCGAGGAGGCCAAGCATCCGATGCGTCTCGCCCGACGCGTCCTCGAGCGCTTCGCCCAACACCATGAAGCCGCCGCACTCGCCGTGCACCGACCGCGTGGCGGCGAACCGCGCCGTGCCGGCCCTGAAATTCGCCGCGGCCGCGAGGCGGCCGGCATGAAGCTCGGGATAGCCGCCGGGCAGCCAGCAGACATCGCAATCGTCGCCTGGCGCCTCATCGGTGAGCGGCGAGAACGGAACGATCTCGGCGCCGGCCTTGCGCCAATGCGCGGCAACGTGCGGATAGAGGAAGGTGAAGGCGGCGTCCTCGGCCAATGCGATGCGCTGGCCGGGCGGCGGCAGCGCGTCGTCGAAATTGCCCGGCGCGGGCGTGAATGGCGCCGCCAGCGCCATGATGGCCTCGAGATCGAGCGAGCGCTCGACCATGTCGGCCAGCCGGTCGAGATGCGCCATCAGATTCTCATATTCGCCGGCCTGGACGAGGCCGAGATGGCGCTCGGGCAGGTTGAGCGAGGGATCGCGCAGGATGGCGCCGACGACAGGCAGGCCAAGTGCCTCGATGGCATCGCCGCATAGCCGGCGGTGGCGCTCGCTGCCCAGCCGGTTGAGCACGACCCCGGCCATGCGCACATCGGGGTCATAAATAGCAAAGCCCTTGGCGACGGCCGCCGCCGTGGTCGACTGTCCGGAGACGTCGAGCACCAGCAGCACCGGCAGGCCATAGAGCCGGGCGAGATCGGCGGCCGAGCCGGAACGGCCCAGAGCAGCAGGGATCCCGTCGAACAGGCCCATGGCGCTTTCGAGGAAGATGAAGTCGGCGTCCTCGGTCGCTTCGCCGGCCAGTGCGTTGAGCAGGGCGGGCGGCATTGCCCAACTGTCGAGATTGATGCCGGACAACCCGGTGGCGGCGGTGTGGAAGCCGGGATCGATATAGTCCGGGCCGGATTTGGCGCCGCGCACTTTCAGGCCGCGCCGGGCGAGGGCGCGTAGAATGCCGATGGTGACGCTGGTCTTGCCCGAGCCCGAGCGCGGCGCGCCGATGATGATGGCGCGGGTCATGGCTCACCCGCCAGTGCCGCGCGCATCCCGACGATCCCGCCGACGACGATCAGCGCCGGCGAGGTCAAGCCGGCTGCGGCCGTTTCCTCGGCAATCGTCGCGAGCGTGGCGACGACGATACGCTCCTGCGGCGTCGTCGCGGCAACGATGGCCGCGGCGGGCGTCGAAGATGGCAGGCCGCCCTCGAGCAGCGAAGCGGCGATCAGCGGCAGGTTGGCCATACCCATATAGATGACCACCGGCTGGCCGGTGCGAGCGATTGCCGCCCAGTCGAGATCATCATCGGTGCCGGCGGCATGGCCGGTCGCCAGGATCAGCGCCTTGTTGATGCCGCGCATGGTGCCGGGAATGCCGGTCGCGGCCAGCGCGCTGAGGCCGGACGTCAGGCCAGGCAGGATGCGGAACGGGATAGTTTCCCCGGCCAGCGCCAGCGCCTCTTCGCCGCCACGCCCGAAAATATAGGGGTCGCCGCCCTTCAGCCTGACGACGCGCCGGCCCGCGCGCGCCAGCCGGACCAGCAGAGCGGTTATGTCGTCCTGCTTCATCGACGGCTTGCCGCCGCGTTTGCCGGCATAGAACAGTTCCGCGCCCTCGGCGACGGCGACGACCGCGGGCGAGACCAGCGCGTCATAAACCAGCGCGTCGCACTGTCCGAGGGCGGCCAGCACTTCCAGCGTCAGGCAGCCGGGATCGCCAGGGCCGGCACCGGCTAGCCAGACGTGACCGGGCTCCAGCTGGCGCGGCTTGAAGTTCAGCCGGGTGAGCGCCTGCTCGACCGTAGTGTTTCTATTGCTGCCGCTCACAATCCGTCCCGTCCGCGAAAGCGCCGCTGGTAATGCGCGTCATACAGTGAACTTTCGCCAAAGCCTTCGGCCGCCAGCGAGCGGCCGACGAAGATGATTGCCGTGCGTTCCATCGGATCGGCGGCCAATTGCGCCTCGATGGTGGCCAGCGTGCCGGTCAGCACGCGCTCGTCCGGCCAGGAGGCACGGAAGACGACCGCGACCGGGCAGTCGGCGCCGCAATGCGGCGTCAGCTCGGCGACGACGCGGTCGATGGCGTGGATGGCAAGGTGGATGGCCAGCGTGGCGCCGGTGCGGCCGAAGCCGGCCAGCGTTTCGCCGGGCGGCATTTTCGAGGCGCGGCCGGAGATTCGGGTCAACACCAGGCTTTGCGCGACTTCTGGAATGGTCAGCTCGCGGCGCAGCGCTGCCGCCGCAGCGGCGAATGACGGCACGCCCGGCGTCAGCGTGTAGGGAATGCCGTGCTTTTCCAACCGGCGGATCTGCTCGGCAACGGCGCTCCACACCGAAAGATCGCCGGAATGCAGGCGGGCGACATCATTGCCGGCCGCGTGGGCGGCCAGATATTCGGCCTCGATCTCGTCGAGCGACATCGGCGCGGTGTCGATCAACCTCGTTCCGGGCGCGCAGTGCTGCAACAGCTCGGGCGCGACGATCGATCCGGCATAGAGGCAGACGGGACAACTGCCGAGCAGGCGGCTGCCGCGCAAGGTGATGAGGTCGGCAGCACCCGGGCCGGCACCGATGAAGTGAACGGTCATGCCGCCTCTCCGCTGATGGCGATGGCGCAAGTGACAGCACCGAGCACGGTGCGCGGCCCGAGCAGTTTTGCGCCTTTGCCGGCGGCGGCAAGCGCCGAGGCTTCGGAAACTGACGGCGTGCCGGCATGCTCCTGCGATAGGTCGGAACGGCTGGTCGTAGATGCGGCTTTGAGTTCGTCCTGCCCGACAACGATTACCGGAAGGCGGAGTTCGCGTCCGGCGTCGAAGATTGCCGCCTCATCCTGCTTGAGAGACGCGGTCGCGAGGGCCGAAAGCGCGGGCAGGGCAAGCCCGTGCGCCTCCAGCGCGGTTTCTACCGCGGCAAGCACGTCCGTTGCGCTGACGCCTTTGCGGCTGCCGATGCCCGCGACCATCATGGCTTGACCCAACTCCATTGAGTGACCGGCATAGCCGGCCGCCAGGCCTGCATCGAACCAACCGGCGAAGCACGGGATACAGCGATGCGGGCGAGCTGGCCGCCGTGCGCGGCGTGACGGGAAAGCAGCAGCGCCTCCATCTCCAGGGTCACCGCATTGGCGACGAGGCGGCCGCCGGCAGGCAAGGCATCGATGGCTCCTTCCAGCACGCCGGCATCGCTGCCGCCGCCGCCGATGAAGATCGCCGCGGGCGTCTCCAGCCCGGCAAGAGCTTGCGGTGCCGAACCTTCGACGACGGTGAGACTGGGAACGCCGCAAGCCGCGGCGTTGCGTCGGATGCGCGCGGCGCGGGTCGGATCGGCCTCAACGGCAATGGCGCGCATGGAGGGATGCGCCAGCATCCATTCGATGCCAATGGAGCCCGATCCGGCGCCGATGTCCCACAGCAGTTCGCCGCGTCTTGGCGCGAGAGCGGACAGGGTGATGGCGCGCACTTCGCGTTTGGTGATCTGGCCGTTATGCTCGAACAAATGATCGGCAAGTCCCGGTGTCAGCGGCAGGATGCGTGCTTGCGAAGTCGATTCAACTTCGATCGCGAGCACGTTGAGCGGGTTGATCTTTTCGAGGTCGAAAGTGCCGGCGCTCGCCGAGCGCAGGCTTTCGTTCGGCCCACCCAGCGCCTCCAGCACCATCAACCGCGAAGCGCCGAAGCCAAGTTCGGTCATGAGACGGGCAATCGCTCCCGGTGCATCGCTGTCCGAGGTCAGCGCGAGAATGCGGGTGCAAGGATGCAGCGACGGCCGGATCAGGTCGAGCGAGCGGCCATGCAGCGAAATGGTCTCGACGTCCTGCAGCGCCCAGCCCAGGCGTGAGGCGGCCAGCGAAAAGGCCGAGGGCGCGGGGATCACCCGCATACCCTCTGCCGCGACCTTGCGGGCGAGGGTGACGCCGACACCGTGGTAGAGGGGATCGCCGGAGGCCAGCACGCAGACGCGTCTGCCGGAGAGCGCCAGCACGTCGCGCATCTCGGCATCGAAAGGTGTCGGCCAGGCGCGCGCTTCACCTTTGGCGAGCGACGCGACGAGGGCAAGGTGGCGCTTGCCGCCGAAGACGAATTCGGCCTCCGCGATCAACCGCTTGGCCTCGTCGCCGAGACCCGCTACACCGTCCTCGCCGATGCCGATGATCGTGAGCCACTTTGAGGTGAGCTTGGCGCCGCGCGGAGCTTCAGCAGGCATGACGACCCACCGCATTCTGATCCTCGGCGGAACCACGGAAGCCCGGCAAATGGCCGGAAAGCTGGCCGCGCGCGCGGATATTTCGGTCATGCTGTCGCTGGCCGGCCGCACCGAAAACCCGGCCGCGCAGGGGGTGCCGGTGCGGGTCGGCGGCTTCGGCGGTGCCGGCGGGCTGGCGGCGTATCTCCGCCAGAACAAGATCGACCTGCTGATCGACGCCACGCATCCCTATGCGGCGCGAATCTCTGCCAATGCGGCGGAAGCAGCGCGCATGACCGGCGTGCCTATCGTTGCGCTCAGGCGTCCCGGATGGGAGGCGGTCGAAGGTGATCGCTGGATGTTGGTCGACACCGTTGCCAGCGCGGTGACGGCTCTGGGATCGGTGCCGCGCCGCGTGTTCCTGGCGCTCGGGCGACAGGAGGTCGCTGCCTTCAAGGCCGCTCCCCAGCATCATTATCTCATCCGCAGTGTCGACCCGGTCGAGCCCAGGCTCGCTGTGCCCGATGCGACCTATCTCTTGGCGCGCGGGCCGTTTCGGGAAGTCGACGAACATGCACTGCTTCTGCAACACCACATCGAAGTCGTTGTTTCCAAAAACAGCGGCGGCGAGGCGACCTACGGCAAGATCGCGGCGGCGCGAGCGCTGGGAATCGAGGTGGTGATGATCCGCAGGCCGGCGCTGCCGGACGTCACGTCGGCTGAGACCGTCGAATCTCTTGCCGCGATGGTCGATCATTTTCTGGTCGGTCATGTTCTTGGGCCCGCTGCCGAACGCGGCGTGTAGACCAGCGCGGCCTTGTCACCCCGCTTGATGATTCTGGTTTCCGGCGAGCCGATGATGATGCAGGTCGACATGTCGGCCTTCGCGGCATCGGCGTCGGCCAGCAGAAAAACCTCGATGCGCTCGTCGGGACGGCCGGCGGCACGGCCGAAGATCACCGGCGTGGTGCCGGGCAGGATCGCAGCAAGGCATTCGAAGGCGCGGCCTAGCTGCCATGGGCGCGCCTTGCTGATCGGGTTGTAGAGCGCGATTACGAAGCCGGCGCCGGCTGCCGCCAGCAGGCGTAGCTCGATCAGGTCCCACGGCTTCAGATTGTCGGACAGGGAGATGGCGCAGAAATCATGGCCGAGCGGCGCGCCGATGCGGGCGGCGACGGCGAGCATGGCGGTGATACCGGGCACGATGGCGATGTCGACCGCGCGCCATTCGGGTGGGCCCGCCTCTATCGCCTCGCAGACGGCCGCGGCCATGGCGAAGACGCCGGGATCGCCGCCCGACACGACGGCGACATCGTGGCCTTCCACAGCCTTCAGCAGCGCGTCCCTGGAGCGCGCGAGTTCCTCGCGATTGTCGGAAGCGACGCGAATCTGGTCGGGGCGCAGATCGAGCCGGTCGAGATAGGGTTTATAGCCGTAGAAGAATTTTGCCTCGGCAACGGCGCGGCTTGCCTCCGGCGTCACCTGGTCGGCGTTGCCGGGCCCGAGGCCGATGACAGTGAGGCGGCCGCTCATGCTTCGGCTTTCAATGCGCTTGGTCGGCCCGACCAGCCGGCCACCAGCACGATGGCGAAATAAGGCGCCTGGTCGTCCTTTTTATCGGCCAGCCGCATCGAGACGCCGCCCGGCATGGTGCCGCGCTCGACATAGATGGCCCGCGCCAGCTTGTCGGTGGCCTCCAGCGCGCGCCTGATCTTGGGCAGGTTGCGGCCGACCTTCATGATCACCGCAGCGTCGGTATCGGCGAGGCGACGCGTCAGCTCGAATTCGCTCATGGTGCCCGGCAGCACCGTCAGCACGTCGTCGCCCTGGACGATCGGCAGGCCGGTCGCCGACCAGCAGCCGGACATGGCGGTGACGCCGGGAATGACTTCGCTCGGAAAGCGGTGCGCCAGCCGGACATGAAGATGCATGTAGGAGCCGTAGAAAAGCGGATCGCCCTCCGAGAGCACCGCGACCATCCTGCCGGCGCTGAGGTGCTCGGCGACCTTTTCGGCCGACTCTTCGTAGAAATCCGATATCTGCGAGCGGTAATCGCTGTGATCCTTGTCGATCTCGGTCGTCACCGGATAGAACAGCGGCAGTTCAATCAAATCGGGGCGAAAATGCGCGCCGACGATGGCCCGCGCGTTGCTGTTGTTGCCGCGCTTGGCGAAATGCGCAACGACTTCGGCCTCGGCCAACGCGCGCACTGCCTTCAGCGTCAAAAGTTCCGGGTCGCCAGGACCGGTGCCAACGCCGACCAGCCGACCTCTTGCGATCGCATTCATAGGCCCGGCCTCGCCAAAGCGTTGAGCGCGGCGGCGGTCATGGCGCTGCCGCCCAGCCGGCCGCGCGCGATGGCGTAAGGCACGCCATAGGAATTTTCGGCCAGCGCATCCTTCGATTCGGCGGCGCCGACAAACCCGACCGGCATGCCGATGATCGCCGCCGGCTTCGGGGCGCCGTCGCGCAGCTTTTCCAGCAGATAGAAAAGGGCTGTCGGCGCATTGCCGATGGCGACGACCGAACGGGCCATGCGCTCGCCCCACAGGTCGATCGCCGCGGCCGAGCGGGTATTGCCGATCTTTTTCGCGATGTCGGCTGTCCGTGGATCGCGCAGCGTACAGATCACCTCGTTGCCGGCCGGAAGCCGGGCGCGCGTGACGCCATGCGAGACCATCTGCGCGTCGCAGAAGATCGGCGCGCCGGCCCCCAACGCCGTGCGCGCGGCGGCGACGAAATCGCTCGAGAAAACGAAGTGTCGCGCAGCCTCGACCTGGCCGCAGGCGTGGATCATGCGGATGGCGATTTCGGCCTCGGCTTCGGAAAAGCGCGACAGGTCGGCTTCGGCGCGGATAATGGCGAAGGAGCGCTCGTAGATCGCCGTGCCGTCACGGATGTAGTCGTAGGCGTTCTGGGCGGGCATGCTCATTCCTGTCGATAGATTTCGGTGATGCCGGCCGCGCCGAGCCTCGCCAGGCAGGCGGCAGCGGTTTCGCCGGGATGTCGTGCGCTGCGGATCACCGCTGCAACGCGGCCGATGCCGTGCGCGGCGTCGTAGCCCGGCCTGTATCCGGCGGGCAATGCCTTTGCCGTCCCGTCCACGACAAGTCCGGCTCCGTTTTCGCCACCGACCAGGGTCAGCGCCGCCGGACCAGGATGGGCGCAACCCTTGGCGCAGCCGGAGATGTGCAGCGTTAAGGAGTAATCGAGGATGTCGCGGTTTTCTGTAGCGATGATCTCGGCGATGTCGCGGGTGGCGATCCGGCCCGAGGCACAGGCGGGAGCACCCGGGCAGGCGGCGATCCTGGTGCGCGGATCGGCTGCGTCGGTGACAAAGCCGAGGGCTGCGGCGGTTTTCTGGAGGGAAAGACATGCGGCTGGGGAGAGGCCAAGCCAAAGCAGCGCGCGACCCGGCGCCAGGCGGATTTCGGTAGTGCCGAGGGTGAGGGCGTGTTCGGTGAGATCGATAAGCTTTTGCGCTGGTATGCTGCCGAACGGCAGGCCGATGCCGAGGGAGGTACTGCCGGCTGCCAGATCGAAAATTCCGATGGGCCGGCGATCCTTCGCGCCCCCCTCTGTCCTGCCGGACATCTCCCCCTCTAGGGGGGAGATGGCGCCTTCGTCTCCGCTTTCGCCAATCGCCGAAGGTGCTGGGGGGAAGCCGCCGGCGAAGCTGCCGATCTCCCCCCTAGAGGGGGAGATGTCCGGCAGGACAGAGGGGGGCGCGACGGATCGCCAACTTGCGAGAGATCTCAGCTGCCTCGCCGTCAAATCCCGTGCATGAGCATCGCGGCCCTTTTCGGCAACCATCCTGAGAATGGCGACGGCGATGTCACAAGCCGCATCTTCCTCGGATATCGCCAGCGGCGTAGCACCCTGCACGTCTCCGGCGAGCGATACCCACCACTTAATTCCGTCGGCGGCCCGCACCGCGACCAGCCTGACATCGGCCGTAACCGCATCCATTGTCAGCTGCCCGCCGCCGTCAACAATCACCGAAACCTTCGGGCCAAGGCGTTGCGTAACACCGGCGTCCTCAATTGCCGCCCGAATCAGCTCCGCCATCGGGCGCGGGTCGGCTATCTCCTCCTGGTCGAGCCCGGCCAGCGGGCCGGTCTCGACCGGCACGCCGGTGCGCACAGCGATGCCGAGCGCATCGACCTCCATCGCCAGCAGCCGCGCGCTTGCCGGCGTCAGGCCGCGGATCTGCAGGCTGCCGCGGGCGGTCACTTCCATGATGCCGTTGCCATGGCGCAAGGCGGATTCGCAGGCTCCGATCAACGACTTCGGCAACAGTCCTCCAGCGACCGGATTGAGCCGCACCAGCAGCCCGTCACCGGTTTGCATCGGCGCCGACAAAGCGGGGCAGGCGCCACGGAGCGAGAAAGCGTTCATGCCGCCACTCCCAGCGCTTGCGCTTCGGCAATCAGTGCGGCGAGATCGCCATCGATCGAATTGCGCAGCGGATGCCAGAGCCCGCGCCGCCGTGCCGACAGCAAACGCTCGGCGATCACCTTCGCCGCCGCCGGGTTCTCGCGCAGGATGAAGGCGCGCACCACGGGGTCGCCAAGATAGGCGTCGTGCACCGCCTCGATCAGCGTGCCCGATATGGCATGGGTAGTCTCGGCAAAGCCGACCAGCCGGTCGACCGTCTCGGCGAATTCCGAGGCGCCGCGCGGCCCGTGCCGCAGCTGGCCGGCGATGAAGCGCGGGTTGACCGCGCGGGCGCGAACTACCCGGGATACGGCCTCACTGATCGAGCGCGGCTTCGGCTTTTGCGGGTCCGTGGTGTCGAGCACGATCACGTCGGCGTTCTTGCCGAGCGCGGCAAGCGCTGCCGAAAAGCCGCCGATGAAGGCGACGTCGGCCGAGCCTTCGAGGATGTCGCGGCCGGGGTCGTCGCCGGTATGAACCAGAAGGTCGGCCTCGGCGAGGCGATCCTCGAACGCGCCGGGCGCCGAAATGCCTTTGCCCTCGGAGCCGCCATAGGCGTGCGAGGTGGCGGCGAGATAGGTGCGGCCGATCTCTTCGCGCGCGGCCCAGTCGCCGCTCGACAACAAGTCCTCGACGCCCGCGCCGTAAGTGCCCGGCGAGGTGCCGAAAATGCGCGGGCTGATCTTGCCGTCGATGCGGGCCCTGGCGGCGAGCGGGTTTTCCGAATCGTCCTCGTCGCGGGTCGCCACCGCGTTGGCCGCGGCGTCGATCAGCGCGATCTGGGTCGGGAACATGTCGCGGAACAGGCCCGATATGCGCCAGGTGACATCAATGCGCGGACGGCCGAGTGTTGCCGGCGGCAGCACATCTATGCCGGTGATGCGGCCGGTGGCGGAATCCCATTGCGGCCGGCAGCCCATCAGCGCCAGGCCTTGCGCGATCTCCTCACCGCCGGTGCGCAGCGAGGCCGAGCCCCAGAGGTCGATGACCAGCGAGCGCGGCCAGTCGCCATGCGATTGCATGTAGCTGCGGACGACTTCCTCCGCTGCCACCTTGCCCAGATCATAGGCGGTCGGCGTCGGCATGGTGCGCGGGTCGGCGGTAAACAAATTGCGGCCGGTGGGCAGCACATCGCTCCGGCCACGCGCCGGCGCACCGGCCGGACCGGCAGCGACGTGGCGGCCGTCGAGGGCGGCAAGCAGCGCGGTTTTTTCAGCTGCCGCGCTTTGCCGCCGCAACGGATCAGCCTCGCCTTCCGGCGAGCGGCCGTAAATGTGCAGGCCGTCCTTGATGGCGAAATCCTTGAGATCGCAGAGCCAGGCGTCGATGCGGCGCAGCGCTTCGTCGGGGACGTCGGTTTGGGCAACCCCGGCTTCCGAGGCGAGGCCGGTCTTTTCCGCCGTCTCGACGATCAGCTTCGCCAGGCGGTCGCGGCGGCGGCGGTCGAGCCCGTCGGCCTGGGCATATTCGTCAACCAGTCGTTCAAGCCGGTGCTGGTTTTCGTCCAGCCCGGCGCCGGTCAGCGGCGGCGGCAGATGGCCGAGCGTGACGGCGGCAATGCGCCGCTTGGCCTGCGCTGCCTCTCCCGGGTTGGAGACGATGAAGGGATAGATGACGGGCAGGGGACCGGTGACTATCTCGGGAAAGCAGTTTTCGCTGAGCGCCACGGTCTTGCCGGGCAGCCACTCCAGCGTGCCGTGGGCGCCGACATGGACAATTGCATGGATGCCGAGCGACTTGCGCAGCCAGAGCCCAAAGGCGACCAGCGCATGGCGCGGCGGCAGCGTCGGGTCGTGATAGTCGGCGCGGCGGTCGGCTGAGCGCCCGCGGTCAGGGGCGAGTGCCACGGTGACGTTGCCGAAGGTGGCTGTGCGGAAGGCGAATTGTTTTTCGCTGACCAGCAGCGAAGGTTGGCGTTCTGTCGCGCCCCCCTCTGTCCTGCCGGACATCTCCCCCTCAAGGGGGGAGATTGCGCTGTTGTCTCTACTTTCGCCAATTACCGAGGGCCTTAAGGGAGAGCCGGTGGCGGAACTGCTAATCTCCCCCCTTGAGGGGGAGATATCCGGCAGGACAGAGGGGGGTGCCTCGCACAAACCTGTCTCATCTTCTGGATTTCCCCATGCGGCTTCCACCGCAGCGATGGCCGACGGCGGCAATTCCGTCGAGAAGGTCAAATACTCCTTCAATGCCAGCCCATGGCCGCCCTTTTCCAGCGTCTCCAGCAACTCGCGCGGTGTTTGCGGAATGCTTTCAACGGCGTAGCCCTGTTCGCTGAGGTCGTGCAGCATTGCCAGGACGCTGGACGGCACGTCGAGACCAACCGCGTAGCCGGTGCGACCGGGGGCGCTCGGATAGTCGGGGATCAGGATGGCGAGCTTGCGCTCCGCACGCGGCGACCGCTGCAGGCGCACGAAGGCCTCGACACGGTTCGCCACTTGCGCCACGCGGTCGGGCTCAGGCCGGTTGGCGAAGGCGCGGAAGGCCAGCGCCGGGTCGGTTTCGCTTTCGCCCTTGAATGAAATGGCGCCGGCCAGGATGCGGCCGTCGAGCTCGGGCAGGACGACATGCATGGCAAGGTCGGCGGGCGCCAGGCCGCGCTGATTGGTTTGCCAGATGTCGCGGCGGGTGGTTGCGACGATGACCTGGAACACGGGCACGCCGGCGCGGTCGAACAGGGTTTCAACGCCGGGCTCGGCACCCGAGGCGAAAGCTGTGGCGGTGATGATGGCGGCAGGCTTCAGGGTTGCGAGCGCGGTTGCGACAAAGGCGAGCGACGCCGGGTCCTTGAGGCTGGAGACGAACATAGGCACGGGAGCCATGCCGCGGTGGCGCAGGGCTTCGAAAAGCGCGTCGATGGGCGCGACATCGGCCGCGAGCAGCATCGAACGGTAGAAGAGAATTGGCACGACGTCCCCCTCCCCCTCGAGGGGACCCGCAGGGCCGGGTGGGGTCGTCACGGCAGTGCTCGACGTTTTGTGCAGGCGCGCTTCGGAGAGGACCCCACCCCCGGCCTGCGGCCGGGCCCTCCCCTCGAGGGGGAGGGGGACACCGCGTTCTACGACCCCCAGTCCCGGCTCGTAAAATCCCGCCTTTGGCACGCTAACAGGTTCGGCTACCGCCGCACCCGATCCAGCGAGACTTGCCAGCCTCTGCACCAGCGCCGTCATATTTGCCGGCCCGCCCTCGCGGAAGTAGCCAAGCAGGGCGTCCAACTCCTCGCGCGGCAGCGTCGAGCCTTCGATCAGTCGCAAATCCTCGTCGTGGCTCTCGCCCGGTAGGAGCGCCAGCTTGATACCGCGATTTCGCGCGATAGCGGCGAGCTGGTCGCAGCCATAGCGCCACCAGTCATAGCCGCCGAGGATGCGGACCAGAATGACCTTGGCGTGGCGGGCGACACTGTCGATCCACAGGTCGACGGACATCGGATGGCGCAGGTCGCGCAAGGCGGCGAGCCGCATCGACGGCAGGCGGTGCGCATCTGCCTTCCACGCCGCCGCCAGCCCGGCCAGGTCGCTGTCGGTGAAGGACAGCGCCACGACATCCGCAGGCGTTTGCCTGAGATCGACAGGCTCGGCGAGATCGTCGAGCGAGGCGGATGTGGTGGTGAGGATGTGCATCGCGGCTCGTACCTGGGGTCAGCCGGCGAGGATACGCTCGATGGCCGGGCGGTTCAGCCCTTTCAGGCCGATGACGACGAGGCGCGAGCGGCGGTCGTCTTCAGCGGTCCAGGCGCGGTCGTAATAGTGGTTGACGCGCGGACCGACGGCCTGCAGCAGGAGCCGCATCGGCTTGCCGCCGACTTCGACGAAACCCTTGACGCGCAACACGTTTTCTTCCTCCGCCGCCGTGGCGACGCGTTGTGCGAGCTCGTTCGGGTTGGACACAGATGCGATGTCGATGACGAACGAGTCAAAATCGTCATGTTCGTGGTCGAGCTCGTCGTCGTGGTGGGTCTTGCGGTTCTCGATGTCGTCCTCGACGGCGAGGCCGAGGCCGAGCAGCACCGAAGGGTCGACCTTGCCTTGCGAAGTCGGTACGATCTTCACCGCCCGCGCAACGTGCTTGCCGATGACGGCATTGGCACGGGCCGAGCCGGCTGCGTCCATCAGGTCGCTCTTCGACAGGATGATCAGGTCGGCGCAGGCGAGCTGGTCTTCGAACACTTCCTCGACCGGATCGTCATGGTCGAGCGTCTCGTCCTGCGCCCGCTGCGCCTGCAGGGCGTCCATGTCGTTGGCTACGCGGCCATCAGCCAGCGCCGGTCCGTCGACCACGGCAATGACGCCGTCCACCGTCACGCGGCTTTTCACCGACGGCCACTGGAAGGCCTGGACCAGCGGCTTGGGCAAAGCGAGGCCGGATGTCTCGATCAGGATGTGGTCGACCCTCGGCGTCAGCGACAGGATCTGGTCCAGCGCCGGGACGAAATCATCGGCGACGGTGCAGCAGATGCAACCATTGGCCAGCTCGACGATGTTTTCCTCGGGGCAGGTGTCGATGCCGCAGCCCTTCAGGATCTCGCCGTCGATGCCGATGTCGCCGAACTCGTTGACGATGATGGCCAGGCGCTTGCCTTTGGCGTTTTCGAGCAAATGGCGGATCAACGTCGTCTTGCCGGCGCCGAGAAAGCCGGTGACCACGGTGCAGGGAACGCGCGAAAGGGAGGCAGCGGTCATGTCAGGTCCTTCAACAGGTCAAGGGGAGGGATGCGGGCAACCAGGCCGCGCTTCAGGCAATCGGGACGGCCGCGCCATGGAATGAGCCCATCCGTCGAGGTGGCGAACAGCTTTGCCCCGGTGACGAGATCGGCGCCGCTGGTCGTGGTCAGATCACCGAAGACGTAACTCCAGCAGCCGTCGCGCAGCATGGCCGCGCTGAGCCGGCGCTTGCAATTGCCGAGGCATTCGACGGCGCGGATTTTGATGTTTTCGCTGGAAGCAGCGCGGCGCGTGTCCTCTGCGAGCAGTTCGCCGGCGCGCGGATGAGCGTCCGAACCGGTCTCGTCACGGCAGGACGAGCAGACGATGACGGTAACGCCGGCCGGGGAATCACCATGGCCGGACAATAAATCCGCTGTCTCAGCCGGAAAACTGCTGTCGCGTTCCAAATCAGGCTCCTTGCCCGGAAAACCCGCCAGGCCATCGGATTCTTAGGTCCTAGACGGCAGGTCTCCTGGCTCGCGGGTCATCGCCTGGGTGCCGCCTTCCCGGGAATATCCCAGTGGTTTTCGGCCTTGGCTCGTCGCTTACAGTTGCGGGGACAGCCGCGGATTTGAAATCGAGATTTCGCACCGCATTCCCTCTTGGCCCCTGCCGTTGCGGGCAGGGGACCGTCTGGAACCGATTTAGGCTTGTGGAGGCAGTCGTGTCAACGCACGTCTATGGCGCGGCGATGTCCGCGAGCGGCCGGCCCAAATCGCCGGCAGCGGTCACCTCGATGCGCTCAAGCCCGAGCCAGCCCTGCATCTGCTTCAATTCCTCGAAGAGTTCGGCAGCGGTTTGTGGCGGGGCGCCGGGCTCCGCATAGGCGGCATGGACGCGCAATACGCCGGCCGGACGGTCGGCCCTGAGGTCGACGCGCCCGACGATGCTGTCGCCGAGCAGGAATGGCAGCACATAATAGCCATACCGGCGCTTTTCGGCCGGCGTGTAGATCTCGATGCGGTAGTGGAAGTCGAACAAGCGCTCGGTGCGCGACCGCTCGAAGACGACGGGATCGAACGGCGCGAGCAAGGCGCGCGCCTCGATCCTGCGCGGCAAACGGGCGTCGTTGTGGAGATAGGCTGTTTTGCTCCAGCCTTCGACGCTCACCGGCAACAGGTCGCCGGCCTCGACCAACTCCTCGATGCGGCCCTTGATGTCGGCGGGCGAGAGGCGGAAATAGTCGCGCAGGTCGCCTGCCGTGGCGATGCCGTGGGCGCGGGCCGAGATGCGCAGCAATTCGCGGTGAGCATCCTCGGGACAGGGAACCGGTAGCGCGAGTACCGCCGGCGGCAGCACGCGCTCCGGCAGATCGTAGAACCGCTCGAAGCCGCGGCGATGCGCCGTGGTGATGCGGCCGGCCCAGAACAGCCACTCGAAGGCATGCTTGGCATGGCTCCAGCCCCACCAGCCGCCCGAACCCTTCTGGCCTTCGAAAGCCGACGCCGCGATCGGGCCTCGTTCGGCGACCTCGCGATAGATGTCTTCGATATAGGCGGCGTGCTCGCGGCCCCATTTGGCCAGTCCGCTGTACATTTCGTCGCCGCGTTCGGCCCGCTGCATGCGCCAGCGCATCAGCGGATAGGTCTCGACCGGCAAGAACGAGGCTTCATGCGCCCAATACTCGAAGACCATGCGCTTGCGCGTGACGGCGGCGTTGTCGAGCAACGCCAGCTTGTAAGGGCCAAGCCGCGAATAAAGCGGCATATAGTGGGCGCGCACCACGGCGCTGACGGAATCGATCTGCAGCAGGCCGGTACGGGCAAGCACGCGGGCCAGATGCCGGCGGTCAGGCGTGCCGGTGGGGCGCGGGTCATTGAATCCCTGTGCCGCCAGCGCAATGCGGCGGGCCATGGCAAGCGAGATTTTTTCCTTCATGAAGGCGGCATCCGGACGATTTTGGACAGAGAAAATGACCTGCGATTCCGTGCCATGCTAGCAGGGTTTTGGCGGCATCCATGTCAGGAGAGAAAAGTGGAGTAAAAAGTGAAGGAAATCAAACAGGAGCGGATCGGACCAGTTTTCCCGGATATGCCGTCCAGCACCGCGATTTGAACAAGGTTTGACTTGCTTCGCCGAAAGCGCTGCGCTAACCCTCGCCGCGTTGCAGCATAGAGCCCCCTTAAAACGGTTCAGTGGTTAAACTGTCACGCTTCCGCAAGTGGGTCCGGTGCTGTAATCAGAGTGGATTGGCCGCAACGGAAAGCTGCAGAATGAACGCATTGTTGAGTTCGTACCTGCCCATCGTCCTGTTCATCGGCGTGGCGCTGGTCGTCGGACTGGCGCTGCTCGCCGCACCCTTCCTGGTGGCCTATCGCAACCCCGATCCGGAAAAGCTTTCGGCCTATGAGTGCGGCTTCAACTCGTTCGACGACGCCCGCATGAAATTCGACATCCGCTTCTACCTGGTGTCGATCCTGTTCATCATCTTCGATCTGGAGGTGGCCTTCCTGTTTCCGTGGGCGGTGTCGTTCAGTCAGATCGGCATGCTCGGTTTCTGGTCGATGATGGTGTTTTTGGCGGTGCTGACCATCGGCTTTGCCTATGAATGGAAAAAAGGAGCGCTGGAATGGGATTGAACGACAGTTCCGGTACGCTCGTCGCGCCGAAGCCCAAGGGCCTCATCGACCCCAACACCGGCAGGCCGGTCGGGTCCGACGATCCATTCTTCCTGGAGATCAACAACGAGCTCGCCGACAAGGGCTTTCTCGTCACCTCGACCGAGGCGCTGATCACCTGGGCGCGCAGCGGCTCGCTGATGTTCATGACCTTTGGCCTCGCCTGCTGCGCCGTCGAGATGATCCATACTTCGATGCCGCGCTATGACTCGGAGAGGTTCGGTGTCGCGCCGCGCGCGTCCCCGCGCCAGTCCGACATCATGATCGTCGCCGGCACGCTGACCAACAAGATGGCGCCGGCGCTGCGCAAGGTCTACGATCAGATGCCGGAGCCGCGCTACGTCATCTCGATGGGCTCCTGCGCCAATGGCGGCGGCTATTATCATTATTCCTATTCGGTGGTGCGCGGCTGCGACCGCATCGTGCCGGTCGACATCTACGTGCCCGGCTGCCCGCCGAGCGCCGAAGCGCTGCTTTACGGCATCCTTCTGCTGCAGAAGAAGATCCGCCGCACCGGCACGATCGAGCGGTGAGCGGCATGACCCAGGCGTTGAATGACCTCTCGACCTATCTCGGCGAGAAGCTGATCGGCCGGATCGGCGCGGCGGGGTTCGCCTATGGCGAACTCACCATCTCGGTCGAGCCGCGCGACCTGATCGAGGTGGTGACCTTCCTGCGCGACGACCCGAAATGCCAGTTCATTTCGATCATTGACGTTTGCGGCGCCGATTATCCGTCGCGGGCAAAGCGCTTCGATGTGGTCTATCATCTGCTGTCGCCGAGGCAGAATATCCGCGTCCGCATAAAGGTCCAAGCCGACGAAGAGACGCTGGTGCCGTCGATCACCGGGATTTATCCCGGCGCCGACTGGTTCGAGCGCGAGACCTACGATCTTTACGGCGTGCTGTTTTCAGGCCATCCGGATCTGCGGCGGATTTTGACCGATTACGGCTTTGAAGGCCATCCGCTGCGCAAGGACTTTCCGCTGACCGGCTTCGTCGAGGTGCGTTACGACGACGAAGCCAAGCGCGTCATCTACGAGCCGGTGGAGCTCAAGCAGGAATTCCGCAATTTCGATTTTCTGTCTCCGTGGGAAGGTACGGATTACGTCCTTCCAGGCGACGAAAAGGCAAAGCAGTAAATGGCTGAAACCTCCGTTCGCAACTTCAACATCAATTTTGGCCCGCAACATCCAGCGGCGCACGGCGTTTTGCGCCTGGTGCTGGAGCTTGACGGCGAAGTCGTCGATCGCGTCGATCCGCATATCGGGCTGTTGCATCGCGGCACGGAAAAGCTGATCGAGGCCAAGACTTATCTGCAGGCCGTGCCCTATCTCGACCGGCTCGATTATTGCGCGCCGATGAACCAGGAGCACGCCTTTGCGCTCGCCGCCGAGCGGTTGCTCGGCATCGAGGTGCCGAAGCGGGGCCAGTTGATCCGAGTTCTCTATTCGGAAATCGGCCGCATCATGTCGCATATCCTCAACGTGACGACGCAGGCGATGGATGTCGGCGCGCTGACGCCGCCGCTGTGGGGCTTCGTCGAACGCGAAAAGCTGATGGTGTTCTATGAGCGTGCCAGCGGCTCGCGCATGCATGCCGCCTATTTCCGCCCCGGCGGCGTCCACCAGGACCTGCCGCAGAAGCTGATCGAGGACATCGGCAGCTGGATCGACCCGTTCCTGAAATCGGTCGACGACCTCGACTCACTCTTGACCGGCAACCGCATCTTCAAGCAGCGCAATGTCGACATCGCGACGGTGTCTCTGGCCGACGCCTGGGCCTGGGGTTTTTCCGGCGTCATGGTGCGCGGCTCGGGCGCGCCGTGGGACCTGCGCAAATCGCAGCCCTACGAATGCTATGCCGAGATGGATTTCGACATTCCGATCGGCAAGAACGGTGACTGTTTCGACCGTTATCTGGTGCGCATGGAAGAGATGCGACAGTCGGCCAAGATCATGCGCCAATGCGTCGACTTGTTGCTCGGCAAGGAAGGCAGCGGACCGGTGTCTAACCTCGACGGCAAGGTGGTGCCGCCGAAGCGCGCGGCGATGAAGCGCTCGATGGAAGCGCTGATCCATCACTTCAAACTCTATACCGAAGGCTACCGCGTGCCGGCCGGCGAGGTCTATGCGGCCGTCGAGGCGCCGAAAGGCGAGTTCGGCGTCTATCTCGTCTCCGACGGCACCAACAAACCCTATCGCTGCAAGCTGCGCGCGCCCGGCTTTGCGCATCTGCAAGCCATGGACTTTTTGTGCCGCGGCCACATGTTGGCCGACGTCACCGCTGTGCTTGGCTCCCTCGATATCGTCTTCGGGGAGGTGGATCGGTGAAGATGCGGAGCGCCCTGCATGTTGCTGCCGGTTTTGCTGCCGGAGTGGCAGGCATGGGTGCCGTTGCCGCCTGGGGCAGCTCGGCGGAAGCCTATTGGGTGTCCTGCCGCCTTGAGGGCGTGAAGACAGATGTCATGTGCAGGGTAACCACGACGGGCCGACTTTGGGATCTGGATTCCGGTTGGTATCTTTATGCCGATACGGCATATCCGGATTGGAATGTGGCCCTTGGCGCGGATTGCTCGGATCGGTATCGCGAATATCGCGACTATGTCGACACTACCCGGGGAAAGATCGGAAACGATGAGAGTACCGCGGTCTTGGCCAGGTCCGACCCTCGTTTTTATTTCGACTGCTACAACAGAGTTAAAAGCTAAATGTCAGTCCGCCGTCTCGCAGAAGCCAGCCTCCAGCCAGCCTCCTTCGCCTTCAATCGGGCGAATGCGGCGGCGGCGAAGCAGTGGATCAAGAAATATCCGAAGGGGCGCGAGCAATCCGCGATTATCCCCTTGCTCATGCTGGCGCAGGAGCAGGAAGGCTGGGTGACCAAGGCGGCGATCGAGACGATCTCCGACATGCTCGACATGCCCTATATCCGTGGGCTGGAAGTCGCCACCTTCTATACGCAGTACCAGCTCAATCCGGTCGGTACCCGCGCGCATATCCAGGTCTGCGGCACCACGCCCTGCATGCTGCGCGGCTCGGAAGCGCTGATGGATGTGTGCCGCTCGAAGATCCATCACGACCAGTTCCACACCAACGACAAGGGCACGCTGTCGTGGGAGGAGGTCGAGTGCCTCGGCGCCTGCGTCAACGCACCGATGGTGATGATATTCAAGGACACCTATGAGGATTTGACGCCGGAGCGGCTTGCCGAGATCATCGACCTCTATGACGCCGGCAAAGGTGCTTCGGTGACGCCAGGACCGCAAAACGGCCGCATCACCTCTGAGCCGGCCAGTGGCCTGACGACCCTCAAGAGCGAAAAGGCGATCCTCAAGGCGACCCGCGACCGGGAAACCAGGGCGGCGACCAAGGCGGCCAAGTATGCAGAGCCGGCGGCTGCCGCCGCAGCATCAGTTCCGCCAGCTGCTCCTGCCGCGCCGGCGCCGGTTGCGCCCTCGAATGCCAGCAAGCCGAAGACCGACGCGGTCGAGACCAACCCGGCGCTGAAATCGCCGTCGGCGACGAAAGTCGCGCCCGCGGCGGAAAGGGCGGCGAGCGTCGCAGCGCCTCTGCATTCGGCCGCCAATGCCAACAAGGCCGAACCGCAGGTCGAGGACGTCTCGAAACAGCGCAAGGGCCCCAAGAACAAGGCCGAGCCGGCGTCTGCTTTCAAAGCGCCGGAGGCCAAGGTCAAACCGGCGAAGGCTGCCGCCAAGGCGGCCAAGCCGTCGCCCGGAAACAAGAGCCGGCCGACCGGCAAGAAGCCGGTCTGAGGAACGAGCAATGCTTCAGGACAGAGACCGCATCTTCAACAACATCTACGGCCGCTTCGACAAGTCGCTGGCCGGCGCCATGGCGCGCGGCGCCTGGGACAACACGCCCGGCATCGTTGCCAAGGGGCGCGAGTGGATCGTCAACGAGATGAAGGCATCGGGCCTGCGCGGCCGCGGCGGCGCCGGTTTCCCGACCGGGCTCAAATGGTCGTTCATGCCCAAGCAAAGCGACGGCCGGCCGAGCTATCTCGTCGTCAATGCCGACGAATCCGAGCCCGGCACCTGCAAGGACCGCGACATACTGCGCCATGACCCGCACACGCTGGTCGAAGGCTGCCTGCTTGCCGGCTTCGCCATGGGCGCGGTCGCCGCCTACATCTATGTGCGCGGCGAGTTCATCCGCGAGCGCGAGGCGCTGCAACGCGCCATAGACGAGGCCTATGCGGCCAAGCTGATCGGCAAGAACAATACCTCCGGCTACGATTTCGACATCTACATGCACCATGGCGCCGGCGCCTATATCTGCGGCGAGGAAACGGCGCTGCTCGAAAGCCTCGAGGGCAAGAAGGGCCAGCCGCGGCTGAAGCCGCCATTTCCGGCCAATGTCGGCCTCTATGGCTGCCCGACGACGGTCAACAATGTCGAGTCCATCGCTGTCGCGCCGACCATCCTGCGCCGCGGTGCCGCCTGGTTCTCGTCCTTCGGCCGGCCCAACAATGTCGGCACCAAGCTGTTTTGCATCTCCGGCCACGTTAACAATCCGTGCACCGTCGAAGAGGCGATGTCGATCCCGTTCCGCGAACTGATCGATACGCATTGCGGCGGCATCCGCGGCGGCTGGGACAATCTGCTGGCGGTCATTCCGGGCGGCGCCTCGGTGCCGCTGGTGCCGGCCGAGCAGATCATCGACGCGCCGATGGATTTCGACGCGCTGCGCGACCTGAAATCGGGCCTCGGCACGGCGGCTGTCATCGTCATGGACAAATCGACCGATATCGTGAAAGCGATCGCGCGGCTGTCCTATTTCTACAAGCACGAGAGCTGCGGCCAGTGCACGCCCTGCCGTGAGGGCACCGGCTGGATGTGGCGGGTGATGGAACGGCTGGTGCGCGGTGAGGCGCAGAAGCGCGAGATCGACATGCTGCTCGACGTGACGAAGCAGGTCGAGGGCCACACGATCTGTGCGCTGGGCGATGCGGCAGCATGGCCGATCCAGGGCCTGATGCGGCATTTCCGCGGTGAGGTGGAGCGGCGCATCGACGAGTTTTCGCGCAACGCACACCGTGCCGAACCGGTGCTGGCGGCGGCGGAATAGAAGAATTCAAAATGCGGACGAATGTCCGACACGAGGAAACGAGCGCGGGGCAGACGGAAACGACCAGGAGACCACCTATGTCGCTGTTTTCGACACCCGACGATTTTACGCCCGATATGGACCCGTTGCTGAAGATGAACCAGGATCTGACCAGGATGATGCCGAAGGAGATGGCCAATGCCGTCAATCTCCTGGCGCATCCTGTCGCGGGCGCGGCGGCGATGACGGCACTCGGCATCGGCCTTGCCAACCACGCCTTTGGTATCTGGATGGGCGTGCTTTCAGGCGCGGCCGAGACCTCGCAGCGGCTTTGGCAGCCGGTCGCCGAGGATTTCGAGGCGCGAACGGAACGCGTTTCCGCGACCGGCAAAAGCTCCTCGACCAAGGCACGCGCGGCGACCAAAACCCTGATTGCCGAGGCGCAGTCCTTCGCCAACGATGTGACCGACATTGCGACGAGCACCGCTGCGCGGAGCTTGGCGAATGCCAGCACCGTTGCAGCGGATGCGTCGGCTGGACTGATGCCGGAGGATTTCAAGCAGCCCAAGCCGATGGATCGGCCCGCCGAGCCCGCCGACCTCAAGGCGATATCGGGCATCGGGCCGAAACTGGAAAAGGTGCTGAACGGCCTTGGCATCTGGACATACGCCCAGATCGCCGCGTGGACGCCGCAAGAGATCGCCTGGGTCGAAGATTACCTGTCGTTGAAGGGCCGCATCGGCCGTGACGGCTGGATCGGTCAGGCGGCCGCGTTGGCCGGGGCCAAAAAGTGAATTCAATATCGTGCGCGGTTTCGGCTGCGCCCGGAAGGAAAGATTGCGGAACGTCCGCAGGGGTTTGAGGCGAAATGGCAAAGCTCAAGGTCGACGGGAAAGAGATCACTGTACCCGACCATTACACGCTGCTGCAGGCGGCCGAGGACGCCGGCGCGGAAGTGCCGCGCTTCTGCTTCCATGAGCGGCTGTCGATCGCCGGCAATTGCCGCATGTGCCTGATCGAAGTAAAGGGCGGCCCGCCCAAGCCGCAGGCGTCCTGCGCCATGGGCGTGCGCGACCTGCGCCCCGGTCCGAATGGCGAGCCGCCGGAAATCTTCACCAACACGCCGATGGTCAAGAAGGCGCGCGAAGGCGTGATGGAATTCCTGCTGATCAACCATCCGCTGGACTGCCCGATCTGCGACCAGGGCGGCGAGTGCGACCTGCAGGACCAGGCGATGGCGTTCGGAGTCGATTCCTCGCGCTACCATGAGAACAAGCGGGCGGTCGAAGACAAGTATATCGGGCCGCTCGTCAAGACGATCATGAACCGCTGCATCCATTGCACGCGCTGCGTCCGCTTCACCACCGAGATTGCGGGCATATCCGAGCTCGGCCTGATCGGCCGCGGCGAGGATGCCGAGATCACCACCTATCTCGAAAGCGCGATGACTTCGGAACTGCAAGGCAATGTCATCGACCTTTGCCCGGTCGGTGCGCTGACCTCCAAACCCTACGCCTTCCAGGCACGGCCGTGGGAACTGACCAAGACCGAATCCATCGACGTGATGGACGCCGTCGGCTCGGCGATCCGCGTCGATAGCCGGGGCCGCGAAGTGATGCGCATCCTGCCGCGTACCAACGAGGCGGTGAACGAGGAATGGATTTCCGACAAGACCCGCTTCATCTGGGACGGTTTGCGCACGCAGCGCCTCGACCGCCCCTATGTGCGCAAGGACGGCAGACTGGCCCCGGCAAGCTGGGCCGAGGCTTTTGCCGCGATCAAGGAAGCGGTGTCGAATGCGGCACCCGAAAAGATCGGTGCCATTGCCGGCGATCTTGCCGCCGTCGAGGAGATCTACGCGCTGAAGCTTCTGATGGCTTCGCTCGGCTCAAAGAACACCGACTGCCGCCAGGACGGCGCCGCACTCGATCCGTCGCTCGGCCGGGCGAGCTATGTGTTCAACCCGACCATCGAAGGCATCGAACAGGCCGATGCGGTGCTGATCATCGGCGCCAATCCGCGCTTCGAGGCATCCTTGCTCAACGCCCGCATCCGCAAGCGCTGGCGGGCCGGCAATCTGCCGGTCGGCGTCATCGGCGATGTCGGCGATACGCGCTATGATTACGAGCAGCTCGGCGCCGGGCCGGAATCGCTGAAGGATCTGGCCGACGGCAACGGCAAGTTCTTCCAACTGCTGAAGAAGGCGACGCATCCGCTGATCATCGTCGGACAGGGTGCGCTGGCGCGTCCGGACGGGGCGGCCGTGCTCGGCCAGGCGGCGAAGCTCGCCGTCGCCGTCAACGCCGCCAGGGCCGATTGGAACGGCTTTGCCGTGCTACACACCGCGGCGGCGCGCGTCGGCGGCCTCGATGTCGGCTTCGTGCCGGGCGAGGGCGGCAGGAACGTCGCCGGCATGCTCGGCGAGACCGACGTGCTGTTCCTGCTCGGCGCCGACGAAATCGACATGGCCAAGACCGGCGGCGCGTTCGTCGTCTATATCGGCACGCATGGCGACAAGGGCGCGCATCGCGCCAACGTCATCCTGCCGGGGGCCGCCTATACCGAGAAGTCGGGCACCTTCGTCAACACCGAGGGGCGCGTGCAGCAGACCAACCGTGCCGGCTTCGCGCCCGGCGAGGCACGCGAGGACTGGGCGATCCTTCGGGCACTGTCGGATGTGCTTGGCAAGAAGCTGCCGTTCGATTCGCTGCCGCAGCTGCGCGCTAAGCTCTATGCGGAATACCCGCATCTTGCCCGCATCGACCATGTCGCGGCCGGCGACCCGGCCGACATCGCCAGGGTTGCCAAGCTCGGCGGGCGGCTGAACAAGGGCACCTTCACCTCGCCGGTCAAGGATTTCTACCTGACCAACCCGATCGCGCGGGCTTCCGCGGTGATGGCCGAGTGCTCGGCTTTGGCGAAGAACGGCTTCAGGCAGGCGGCGGAGTAGACATGGACACCTTCTTCTCCTTCTACGTGCTGCCGGCGCTGCTGATCCTTTTGAAGTCGGTCGTGCTGATCGTCGTTCTGTTGATCTTCGTCGCCTATGTGCTTTACGCCGACCGCAAGATCTGGGCGGCGGTGCAATTGCGCCGCGGACCGAACGTCGTCGGCCCGTGGGGCACGCTGCAGGCCTTCGCCGATCTGCTGAAATTCGTCTTCAAGGAGCCGGTGATCCCGTCCGGCGCCAACAAGGGCGTTTTCCTGCTGGCGCCCTTGGTGTCGGCGGTGCTGGCGATCTCTGCCTGGGCGGTCATACCGGTCAATGAAGGCTGGGCGATCGCCAACGTCAATGTCGGCATCCTCTATGTCTTCGCCATCTCCTCGCTCGAGGTCTATGGCGTCATCATGGGCGGCTGGGCGTCCAATTCGAAATACCCGTTCCTCGGCGCGCTGCGCTCGGCGGCGCAGATGGTGTCCTACGAAGTCTCCATCGGTTTCGTCATCGTGACCGTGCTGCTTTGCGTCGGCTCGCTCAACCTGTCCGACATCGTCTTGTCGCAGCAGGACGGGCTGGGCACGCGGCTCGGCCTGCCCAACACCTTCCTCGACTGGCATTGGCTGTCGCTGTTCCCGATGTTCATCGTCTTCTTCATCTCGGCGTTGGCCGAGACCAACCGGCCGCCCTTCGACCTTGTGGAAGCCGAATCGGAACTTGTCGCCGGCCATATGGTCGAATATTCCTCGACGCCGTTCCTGTTGTTCTTCCTCGGCGAATATGTCGCCGTCGTCCTGATGTGCGCGCTGGCCACCATCCTGTTCCTTGGCGGCTGGCTGCCGCCCTTCAACTTCGCGCCGTTCACCTGGGTGCCGGGGCTGATCTGGTTCGTGCTCAAGGTCTGCCTGGTGTTCTTCATGTTCTCCATGGTGAAGGCGTTCGTGCCGCGCTACCGCTACGACCAGCTGATGCGGCTCGGCTGGAAGGTGTTCCTGCCGATCTCGCTGTTCATGGTGGTCGCCACCGCCGCCTTCCTCAAACTCACGGGGTTTGCGTGATGTCAGCATTATCCCAGGCCGCCAAGTCACTGCTTTTGCAGGATTTCGTCAGCGCTTTCTTCCTGTCGATGCGCCAGTTCTTCGCGCCGAAGGAGACGATCAACTATCCGCATGAGAAGGGGCCGGTCAGCCCGCGCTTCCGCGGCGAGCATGCGCTGCGCCGCTATCCGAACGGCGAGGAACGCTGCATCGCCTGCAAATTGTGCGAGGCGATCTGCCCGGCGCAGGCCATCACCATCGAGGCCGGCCCGCGCCGCAATGACGGCACGCGGCGCACCGTGCGCTACGACATCGATATGGTGAAATGCATTTATTGCGGCTTCTGCCAGGAAGCCTGCCCGGTCGACGCCATCGTCGAGGGGCCGAATTTCGAGTTCGCGACGGAGACGCGCGAGGAACTTTATTACGACAAGGACAGGCTCCTGGCCAATGGCGACCGCTGGGAGCGTGAACTGGCGCGCAACATCTCGCTGGATGCGCCTTACCGCTGATATTTGACGCATGGACGGGGCGAGGGGCCTCGTTTAAGGAACACGCAACTTGCCGACCGGAGGCGGTGGCAAAAAACAGGACGAACGTCCTGTTCTGACAGGAAACCCGGGGGAACCCATGCTGAGTGGACTAGAGGCGGCCTTTTTCTACCTCTTCGCCTTTGTCGCGGTGGCATCGGCGTTCATGGTCATATCGGCGCGCAATCCCGTGCATTCGGTGCTGTTCCTGATCCTGACCTTCTTCAACGCCGCCGGCCTGTTCATGCTGACCGGCGCCGAGTTCCTGGCGATGATCCTGCTCGTCGTCTATGTCGGCGCGGTGCTGGTGCTGTTCCTGTTCGTCGTCATGATGCTCGACGTCGACTTCGCCGAAATGAAGGAAGGCGCCCTGCAATATGCACCGATCGGCGCGCTGGTCGGGCTGATCCTGGCGGCGGAGCTGATCGTGGTGCTCGGCGGCTATACATTCGTGCCGAAACTGGCGGCGACGGTCGCCAAGCCCATTCCGGACCTGGCCGCGCGCTCGAACACGGCAGCGCTCGGCGACATCCTCTATACGGATTACCTCTATTACTTCCAGGTGGCGGGGCTGGTGCTGCTGGTCGCCATGATCGGCGCCATCGTGCTGACGCTGCGCCACAAGCCGGGCGTCAAGCGGCAGTCGATCGCCGCCCAGGTCGGCCGCACGGCGGCAACCGGAGTGGAAATCCGCAAGGTCAAGACGGGCGAAGGAGTCTGAGATGGTCGTCGGCATCGCGCACTACCTGACCGTATCGGCGATCCTGTTCACGCTCGGCGTATTCGGCATCTTCCTGAACCGCAGGAACGTCATCGTCATCCTGATGTCGATCGAGCTTATCCTGCTTGCGGTCAACATCAATTTCGTCGCCTTTTCGGCGGCGCTCGGCGACCTGGTCGGCCAGGTGTTCGCACTGTTCGTGCTGACGGTCGCGGCGGCCGAAGCGGCGATCGGCCTTGCCATTCTCGTCGTCTTCTTCCGCAACCGCGGCTCGATCGCGGTCGAAGACGTGAACATGATGAAGGGTTGACGGAACCACCATGTATCAGGCCATCGTCTTCCTTCCGCTGCTCGGCTTCTTGATCGTCGGCCTGTTCGGCAGTTCGCTCGGCGCCAAGGCTTCAGAATACATCACCTCCGGCTTCCTGGTGATCGCGGCTGTGCTGTCGTGGGTCGCCTTCTTCTCGGTCGGCTTCGGCGGCGGCGAGGTGTTCACCGTGCCGGTGATGCGCTGGATCCAGTCGGGCGGGCTGGAGGCGTCCTGGGCGCTCAGGATCGACACGCTGACGGTGGTCATGCTGGTCGTCGTCAACACGGTGTCGTCGCTGGTCCATATCTACTCGATCGGCTACATGCATCACGATCCGGACCGGCCGCGCTTCTTCGCCTATCTGTCGCTGTTTACCTTCGCCATGCTGATGCTGGTGACGGCCGACAACCTCGTGCAGATGTTCTTCGGCTGGGAAGGCGTCGGCCTTGCCTCCTATCTGCTGATCGGCTTCTGGTACAAGAAGCCTTCGGCCAATGCGGCTGCAATCAAGGCCTTCGTCGTCAACCGCGTCGGCGATTTCGGCTTTGCGCTCGGCATCTTCGGCGTGTTCGTGCTGTTCGGCTCGGTCAATCTCGGCACCATCTTCGCCAATGCGGCGACGTTCATTCCGGCGGAAGGCGCGCCGCAAGGTGCGGCCGTGCTGACCTTCCTCGGCTATGCACTCGACAGGCAGGCTGCGATGACGGTCGTCTGCCTGCTTCTGTTCATGGGCGCCATGGGCAAGTCGGCGCAGGTGCCGCTGCACACCTGGCTGCCGGATGCCATGGAGGGCCCGACGCCGGTCTCGGCACTGATCCATGCCGCCACCATGGTGACGGCAGGCGTGTTCATGCTGGCGCGGTTGTCGCCGGTGTTCGAGCTGTCGCATTCGGCCCTGACGGTGGTCACCTTCATCGGCGCTTTCACCGCCTTCTTCGCGGCGACCGTCGGTCTCGTCCAGAACGACATCAAGCGCGTCATCGCCTATTCGACCTGTTCGCAGCTCGGCTACATGTTCGTGGCGCTCGGCGTCGGCGCCTATGGCGCAGCGATTTTCCATCTGTTCACCCACGCCTTCTTCAAGGCGCTGCTATTCCTCGGCTCGGGCTCGGTCATCCACGCCGTCTCCGACGAGCAGGACATGCGCAAAATGGGCGGCCTGAGGACGCTGATCCCGACGACTTACTGGATGATGGTGATCGGCACGCTGGCGCTGACCGGTGTCGGCATTCCGGTAACGATCATCGGCACGGCCGGCTTCTTTTCCAAGGACGCCATCATCGAAGCGGCCTTCGCCGGCCACAATGCGGTAGCCGCGTTTGCCTTCATATTGCTGGTCATTGCTGCCTGCTTCACCTCCTTCTACTCCTGGCGGCTGATCTTCATGACCTTCCACGGCGAGCCGCGGGCCAGCCACGAGGTCATGCACCATGTCCATGAATCGCCACCGGTCATGCTGGTACCGCTGTTCATCCTGGCGGCGGGCGCGCTGTTCGCCGGCGTGATCTTCCACGGCGCCTTCATTGGCGAGGGCTATGCCGAATTCTGGAAGGCGTCGCTGTTCACGCTGCCGGACAACCACATCCTGCACGAAATCCACGAAGTGCCGTTGTGGGTCGAGCTGTCACCGTTCATCGCCATGCTGATCGGCTTTGCGATTGCCTGGCAGTTCTATATTCGCGCGCCGGAAATGCCTCGGAGCGTCGCCGCCAACCATCGCCTGCTCTACGCCTTCCTGCTCAACAAATGGTATTTCGACGAGCTCTACGACTTCCTGTTCGTGCGGCCGGCAAAGCGCCTCGGCAGCTTCCTGTGGAAGACCGGCGACGGCACCGTCATCGACGGGCTCGGGCCGGACGGCATTTCGGCGCGCGTCGTCGACGTCACCAACCGGGTCGTCAAGCTGCAGACCGGCTACCTCTATCACTATGCCTTCGCCATGCTGATCGGCGTTGCCGCACTCGTCACCTGGATGATGCTCTGATGACCGCCTGGCCGATCCTATCGCTGGTCACCTTCCTGCCGCTGGTTGGTGTGCTTCTCATCCTTTTCGTGCGTGACGACAGCGAGAACGCGCGCCGCAACATCCGCGCCATCGCGCTGTTCACGACTGCGTTCACCTTCGTGGTTTCGCTGTTTATCTGGACCGGCTTCGACAATTCGCAGCCCGGCTTCCAGTTCGTCGAGAAGTTTGCCTGGCTGGATTCCGGCATCTCCTACCATATGGGCGTAGACGGCATCTCCATGCTGTTCGTCATCCTGACCACCTTCCTGATGCCGCTCTGCATCCTCGCCTCGTGGGAATCGATCGAGAAGCGCGTCAAGGCCTATATGATCGCCTTCCTGCTGCTCGAGACGCTGATGATCGGCGTGTTCTGCGCGCTCGACATCGTCTTGTTCTACGTCTTCTTCGAAGCCGGCCTGATCCCGATGTTCATCATCATCGGCGTGTGGGGCGGCAAGCGGCGCGTCTATGCCTCGTTCAAGTTCTTCCTCTATACGCTGGCCGGCTCGGTGCTGATGCTGCTCGCCATCATGGCGATGTTCTTCCAGTCCGGCACCACCGATATCCCGACGCTTCTGACGCATAACTTCCCAGCCAATATGCAGACCTGGCTATGGCTTGCCTTCTTCGCGTCCTTCGCGGTGAAGATGCCGATGTGGCCGGTGCATACCTGGCTGCCGGACGCACATGTCGAGGCGCCGACGGCCGGCTCGGTGATCCTGGCCGCCATCCTGCTCAAGATGGGCGGGTACGGCTTCCTGCGTTTTTCGCTGCCGATGTTTCCGATCGCATCCGAAATGTTCGCGCCGCTGATCTTCACGCTTTCCGTCGTCGCCATCATCTACACCTCGCTGGTGGCGCTGATGCAGGAGGACATGAAGAAGCTGATCGCCTATTCGTCGGTCGCTCACATGGGCTTCGTCACCATGGGAATCTTCGCGATGAACCAGGAAGGCGTCCAGGGTTCGATCTTCCAGATGCTGTCGCACGGCCTGGTCTCCGGCGCGCTGTTCCTCTGCGTCGGCGTCGTCTACGACCGCATGCACACGCGTGACATCGACGCCTATGGCGGGTTGGTCAACAACATGCCGAAATATGCAACCGTGTTCATGATCTTCACCATGGCCAATGTCGGCCTGCCCGGCACCAGCGGCTTCGTCGGCGAGTTCCTGACCATGCTCGGCGTGTTCCGGGTCAACACCTGGGTGGCGTTCTTCGCCGCCACCGGCGTCGTCCTTTCGGCGGCCTATGCGCTCTGGCTCTACCGCAAGGTGATCTTCGGCGCGCTGACCAAGGAAAGCCTGAAAGGCCTGCTCGACCTGTCGACGCGCGAGAAGGTGATCATCTATCCGCTGGTCGCGCTGGTCATCTTCTTCGGCGTCTATCCGGCGCCGATCTTCGACGCGACCGCCGAATCGGTCAAGGCGCTCGTTACCAATGTCACCGCATCGATCGGCGCCGCGCAGACCGCGGCGGCGAACTGACTGGGGGTTTGCGAACCATGACGCCGGACCTTCTCTCAAGCCTGTCGCTCTCGACGCCAGAGCTGATCCTCGCCATCGGCGCCTTGGCGCTGTTGATGCTCGGCGCCTATTCGCGCGCCAACACCACTGTCACGGTGAGCGGCCTTGCTGTTGCCGTGCTGGTGATCGCCGGCGCCTGGCTGATCTTTTCCCCAGGGCAGGGCAATGCCTATGGCGAAGCCTTCATCCAGGACCCATTCGCCCGCTTCATGAAGGTGCTGGCGCTGATCGGCTCGGCGGTGACGCTGGTCATGTCGGTCCGCTTTGCCCAGGCGGAGCGTTTCGACAAGTTCGAATATCCGGTGCTGATCCTGCTCTGCACGCTCGGCATGATGCTGATGATCTCGGCCAACGGCATGATCGGGCTCTATCTCGGCCTCGAGCTGCAATCGCTGGCGATCTACGTGCTGGCGGCGATCAACCGCGACAATCTGCGCTCGACCGAGGCTGGGCTGAAGTACTTCGTCCTTGGCGCGTTGTCGTCGGGCATGCTGCTTTACGGCATCTCGCTGGTCTACGGCTACACCGGCAACACCGGCTTCCAGGAGATCGCCGCGGCGCTGAGCGGCGGCGAGCGCCAGCTCGGCCTCGTCTTCGGCCTGGTTTTTGTGCTGGCCGGCCTTGCCTTCAAGATCTCGGCGGTGCCGTTCCATATGTGGACGCCCGACGTCTATGAGGGCGCGCCGACGCCGGTGACGGCTTTTCTGGCGGCGGCACCGAAGATGGCGGCAATGGCGCTGATGGTGCGCGTCACCATGGGCGCCTTCAAGCCGATCGCCGCCGACTGGCAGCAGATCATCGTCTTCATCTCGATCGCCTCGATGGCGCTTGGTGCCTTTGCGGCCATCGGCCAGACCAACATCAAACGGCTGATGGCCTATTCCTCCATCGGTCATATGGGTTATGCGCTGGTCGGCCTTGCCGCGAACAGCCAGGACGGCGTGCGCGGCGTCGCCATCTACATGCTGATCTATCTGGTGATGACGCTCGGCACCTTCGCCTTCATCCTCGCCATGCGGCGCAAGGAGGGCAATGTCGAGCAGATCAGCGATCTCGCCGGACTGTCGGCAACCAATCCGATCATGGCGACGATCCTCACCATCCTGATGTTCTCGCTGGCCGGTATCCCGCCACTCGCCGGCTTCTGGGGGAAATGGTACGTGTTCCTCGCCGCCATCAATGCCAACCTCTACGCGCTGGCGATCATCGGCGTGCTGGCGTCTGTGGTGGGCGCCTATTATTATCTGCGCATCATCAAGATCATGTGGTTCGACGAACCGGTCGGCGGCTTCGTGCCGATGGCGACCGAACTGCGCGTCGTACTCGGCGCCTGCGGCGCTTTCGTGCTGTTCTACGTGCTGATCGGCGGCCCGATCGGAACCTACGCCGCTGCCGCAGCCAAGACCTTCTTCTGACGGAATGACGTTCAGGCTGGCTCCAACCGCGGCTTCGGACGGGTTCCGGCTCGAGGCGCACGACACGGTCGGCTCCACCAATGCGCTGGCGCTGGAGCACGCGCGGGCCGGCGATCCGGGCAAACTCTGGGTCGTCTCAAAAAAGCAGGAAGCCGGGCGTGGCCGCCGTGGCCGCGCCTGGGCGACGCCCGAGGGCAATCTGGCAGCGACGCTGCTGGTGATCACCAACACCGAGCTTCGGCTTGCCGCGACGCTCGGCTTCGTTGCCGGACTGGCGCTGGCCGACGCGCTCGACGCTGTCGTGCCGAAGGGCAGGATCGGGATCGGCCTCGATGGTGCGAGCCAAGGCAAGAACCGTTTCGAACTGAAATGGCCGAACGATGTGCTTGCCTCGGGCGCCAAGCTCGCCGGCATCCTGCTGGAATCGGCGATGCTGGATGGCGACCGTTCGGCGGTGGCTGTCGGTATCGGCGTCAACGTGGTGGCTTATCCCAAGGATTTGCCTTATCCAGCGACGTCGCTCAGCGCGCTGGGGTCTGCTTGCGATGCCGAGACGCTGTTTCTGGCGCTGTCGGATGCCTGGAGCGAGAATGCGCGGCTGTGGAACGAAGGGCGTGGGCTTGCCGCCGTCAGGCGGCGGTGGCTGGCGCGTGCGGCGGGGCTTGGCGGGCAGGTTGCTGTCAGAATTGACGGTAATGTGGTGCGCGGCACCTTCGAGACCATTGACGAGGACTGCCGTTTCGTGATCCGCGACGATGAAGGTTCGGTTCTGACGATCGCCGCCGGCGACGTGCATTTCGGCGCGGTTGCCTCGGCCGGCGTTTGACCGGCCAATACGTTTGACTGGCCAGGTATTTGACCAGCTTGAATTTGACCGGCCGACAATTTTGACCGGCCGACAATTTTGACCGGCCCGCAATTTTGACCGGCAAGGAAGGAAAGACCATGGCGACAGCGGAAAACGCCGAACTTGTCTTCGTGCCGCTCGGCGGTGTCGGCGAGATCGGCATGAACTTTGCCCTCTACGGCTATGGACCGGCCAATGCGCGCGAATGGATCGTGGTCGACGTCGGCGTCACCTTTCCCGATGCAACCCTGCCCGGCGTCGACCTGGTTCTGCCCGACACACGCTTCATCGAGGAGAATGTCGCCAATCTGCGCGGCATCGTCATCACCCATGCGCATGAGGACCATTACGGCGCGCTCCACGACATCTGGCCGAAGCTCAAGGCGCCGGTGTGGATGACGCCGTTCAGCGCCGGCCTGCTGGAAGCCAAGCGGCAGGGCGAGCAAGGGGCGCCGAAGATCCCGGTGACGATCTACCGGGCCGGCGAGAAATTCACCGTTGGCCCGTTCGAGATCGAGGCCATCCCTGTTGCGCACTCCATTCCCGAACCGATGTCGCTGGCGATCACGACGCCGGCCGGTGTCGTCATCCATACCGGCGACTGGAAGATCGATCCGGCGCCGACGGTCGGGCCGATGACCGACGAGGCGCGCTTCCGAGCCTATGGCGACAAGGGCGTGCTGGCGCTGGTCTGCGATTCCACCAATGCGATGCGGGAAGGGGAATCGCCGTCCGAAGTGGCGGTGGGCGAGGGCCTCAAGAGCGTCATCCAGAACGCCAAGGGCCGGGTCGCCGTCACCAGCTTCTCCTCCAATGTCGGGCGTATCGTCTCCATCGCCAAGGCGGCGCGGGATGCCGGCCGCCAGTGCCTGGTGATTGGCCGCTCGATGAAGCGAGTCATCGATGTGGCTGATGAACTCGGCTATATGGACGGGTTGCCGGAATTCATCGCCGAGGAGGATTACGGCTTCATCCCGCGCGAAAACCTCGTCATCATCTGCACCGGCAGCCAGGGCGAGCCGCTTGCCGCACTTGCCAAGCTGTCGCGCGACGAGATGAAGTCGGTGGCGCTGACGGCCGGCGACACGGTGGTGTTTTCCTCGCGCACCATTCCCGGCAACGAGAAGGCGATCCTCGAAATCAAGAACCGCCTGATCGATCTCGGCATCAAGATCATCGAGGACGGCGATGCGCTGGTGCATGTCTCCGGCCATCCACGCCGCAGCGAATTGCGCAAGATGTATGAATGGGTGCGGCCGCAGATCGGCGTTCCCGTGCATGGCGAAGCGGCGCATCTGGTGGCGCAGGGCTCGCTGATGTCGACGTCCGGTATCGGCCAGGTCGCGCAGGTGCGCGACGGCGACATGCTCAGGCTGTATCCGGGTGCCGCCGCCATCATCGACCAGGTGCCGTTCGGCCGCATCTACAAGGATGGAAGGCTGATCGGCACCGACCAGGCGATGGGCATTCGCGACCGCCGCAAGCTGTCCTTTGCCGGCCATGTCGCCGTCAATGTCGTGCTCGACGACAAATACGAGCTTGCCGGCGATCCCGATCTGGTCGCCATCGGCGTCGCCGAGGCCGACGGCAGCGGTGAGAGCCTGGAAGACCTGATGATCGATGCGGCAATCGGCGCCGTGGACTCCATCCCCCGCCAGCGCCGAAAAGACCTCGACCTGGTCCAGGAGGCGGTGCGGCGCGCGGTGCGCGGCGCGGCCAACGAAGCCTGGGGCAAGAAGCCGCTGGTGACGGTGTTCGTCACAAGATGAGGGAGTAGGGGAGTATGGCAGTAGGGGAGTAGGGAAGAACAGATAGTTTGCACTCTCCAAACTTGTTTTTCGTACTCCCGTACTCCCCTATTCCCCTACTCCCCTAACCGGGAGCACTCTATGCTCGGACGCCTCAACCATGTCGCGCTTGCGGTGCCGGATCTGGCCGCGGCTGCGGCGGTCTATCGCGATACGCTTGGCGCGCGCGTGACCGCGCCGCAGGCGCTGCCGGAGCATGGCGTTACGGTGGTGTTCGTCGATGTCGGCAACACCAGGATCGAGTTGCTCGAGCCGCTCGGCGAAGCCTCGCCGATCGCCGCATTCCTCGCGAAGAATCCGTCCGGCGGCATGCACCATGTCTGCTATGAGGTGGATGACATTGTTGCGGCGCGCGACCGTCTCAAGGCCAGCGGCGCGTGCGTGCTCGGCGACGGCAATCCGAAGATCGGCGCACATGGCAAGCCGGTATTGTTTCTGCACCCCAAGGATTTCTTCGGCACGCTGGTCGAACTGGAGCAAGCATGAGTTGGGTTTCGTTTATCGCCCTGTTCTTCGCCACGTGGTGGGTGGTGTTGTTCGCCGTCCTGCCGTTCAGCATGCGGACGCAGGACGAGGATCGGGACGTGACGCTTGGCACGGTTCCGAGCGCACCGCGCGGACCGCACATGCTGCGCGCCGCGCTGCGCACGACGATCGCCACGCTGGTCCTCATGGGTATCTTCTACGGCATCACGAGAGGGCTTGGCCTCGGTATCGACGACATCCCGCACATCGTGCCGGATTTTAACCAGAGCCCAGCGCATTAGCCGGCTACCGATCGTGTCCGACTATCCCAGCCTAGCCGAGGCTCTGAAATCAAGCTGAGCCAGCAAGGTCAACCCAAAGTAAAGGCCGGGGCGGGTTTGGGCTGACGCAACGTCATGTAGTTTGGTAATCCGTCGTGCTAACCAGATGATTGCACAAAAAAAATGCAAGGCGCGAGGCCTTGCAATTTAAACGCGTCCGATCTGTTTCCGGTGTCCGGCGGCAGCGAGTTACCGCGCCTAGATCGCATCCTCCCAAGACTTTGACCGCGTAGGAGGGCAGATTTTTCTCTACCCTCTCGGTTATGGGGGCACACTAGCCTAAGGCGGGTGAAAATGTCACGAAGAATTTTGCCCAGAAACAGGCAATCTCGTGCTGCAGTGCACAATAGTACGGCAGGCGTTGCTTGCGAAACGCCCAGCAAGCCGCGTGCGGCAATTGCGGCGCCTGTGCAGCGCCTGGGCCGGGTTTCCATTCCGCCATGAAATGGCTATGAAGCCGGGGCAAGCAAGCCTGCGCTGCGCCGATTCCGGCGCCGCCATCCTCTCTCACGGACCAGTTCATGCGTTTGTCGCGCTATTTCCTGCCCATCCTCAAAGAAAATCCGCGCGAGGCCGAGATCGTCTCGCATCGGCTGATGCTGCGCGCCGGCATGATCCGCCAGCAGGGGCAGGGCAGCTTTTCCTGGCTGCCGCTCGGCAAGCGGGTGCTGGACAAGGTCTGCCGGATCATTCGCGAGGAGCAGAATCGCGCCGGCGCACTCGAAATCCTGATGCCGACCATCCAATCGGCCGAGCTGTGGCGCGAAAGCGGCCGCTATGAAGACTACGGCAAGGAGATGCTGCGCATCAAGGACCGGCAAGACCGCGATATGCTCTACGGGCCGACCAACGAGGAGATGGTCACCGAGATCTTCCGCTCCTATGTCAAGTCCTACAAGGACCTGCCGCTCAACCTCTATCACATCCAGTGGAAGTTTCGCGACGAGGTGCGCCCGCGCTTCGGCGTCATGCGTTCGCGCGAGTTCCTGATGAAGGACGCCTATTCCTTCGACCTCGATTATGAAGGCGCCAAGGCCGCCTATAACCGCATGTTCGTTTCCTATCTCAGGACGTTTACGCGCATGGGGCTGCAGGCCATCCCGATGCGCGCCGACACCGGGCCGATCGGCGGCGACCTCAGCCATGAGTTCATCATCCTGGCCGACACCGGCGAGAGCCAGGTGTTCTGCCATCGCGATTATCTTTCGCTGGCAGTGCCCGGCGCAGACACTGATTTTTCGAACGACGCCGAGATCGGCGGCATCGTCACGACGTGGACGACGCCCTATGCCGCCACCGACGAGATGCATGACGAGGCGGCGTGGGAGAAGGTGCCCGCGAGCGACCGGGTCTCGGCGCGCGGCATCGAGGTTGGGCATATCTTCCATTTCGGCGACAAATATTCCAAGCCGATGGGCGCCAAGGTGACCGGGCCGGACGGCAAGGATCATTTCGTTTCTGGCGGTTCCTACGGAATCGGCCCGTCCAGGCTGGTCGCGGCGATCATCGAGGCCAGCCATGACGATAACGGCATCATCTGGCCGGAGGCGGTGGCACCGTTCGATGTCGGCCTGATCAACATGAAGGCTGGCGATGCCGAATGCGACCGCGTCTGCGGCGAGCTGAATGCCGCCTTTGCCGCCGCCGGCAAGGAGGTGCTCTACGACGACACCGACCAGCGGCCGGGCGGCAAGTTCGCCACCGCCGACCTGATCGGGCTCCCGTGGCAGGTGATCGTCGGGCCGCGTGGTGTCGCCGCCGGCGAGGTCGAGATCAAGAACCGCAGGACCGGCGAGCGCGAGACGCTGCCGATCGGCGACGTGAAAAAGCGTTTCGGTGCCGCCGCATGAACGAAGCGGCGGCAGCAAGACCACCGGGCGCCGGGCCTTTTTCCGGCTTCGAACGCTTGGTGGCGTGGCGCTATCTGCGCTCGCGTCGCAAGGAGACGGTGATCTCGGTGATCGCCTCGATCTCCTTCCTCGGCATCATGCTGGGCGTCGCCACGCTGATCGTCGTCATGGCAGTCATGAACGGCTTTCGCGCCGAACTGCTGACGCGCATCCTAGGCGTCAACGGGCACCTGATCGTGCAGCCGCTCGACATGCCGCTGGAGGACTATGCCCAGGTCGCTGGCCGCATCAACGGCGTGCCCGGCGTCAAATACGCCATCCCGCTGATCGACGGGCAGGTGCTGGCGCAAGGCAATGTCGGCGGCGGCACCGGCGCGCTGGTGCGCGGCATACGCGGCGAGGATCTCGGCAAGATCACCATCGTCGCCAACAACATCAAGGAGGGCTCGATCGTCGGCTTCGACACCGGCGAAGGCGTCGCCATCGGCAGCCGCATGGCCGAAAATCTCGGCCTTGTGCTCGGCGATACCATCACGCTGATCTCGCCCGAGGGCGACATCACGCCGCTCGGCACGACGCCGCGTATGAAAGGCTATCCGATAACCGCGATCTTCGAGGTCGGCATGTCGGAATATGACAGTTCCATCGTCTACATGCCGTTTTCCGAAGCGCAGCTTTACTTCAACATGGACGGAAGGGCGCAGACGATCGAGATCTACGCCGACAATCCCGACAATATCGACGCGCTGAAGCCGAAGGTCGAAGAGGCGGCGCAGCGGCCGATCAGCCTTGTCGATTGGCGGGAGCGTAACAAGACGTTCTTCGACGCGCTGCAGGTCGAGCGCAACGTCATGTTCATGATCCTGACGCTGATCGTGCTGGTGGCGGCGCTCAACATCATTTCGGGCCTGATCATGCTGGTGAAGGACAAGGGCCACGACATCGCCATCCTGCGCACCATGGGCGCCACGCGCGGCGCGATCCTGCGCATCTTCCTGATGACCGGGGCTGCGATCGGCGTTGTCGGCACTATCGCCGGCGTGCTGCTCGGCATCGTGATCTGCCTCAACGTCGAGCGCATCCGCCAGTTCTTCTCCTGGCTGGCCAACGAGCGGCTGTTCAATCCCGAGCTTTATTTCCTGAGCCAGCTGCCGGCCCGCATGGATGCCAGCGAGACGATCTCGGTCGTTCTCATGGCTTTGGCGCTGTCATTCCTGGCGACACTGTTTCCGGCATGGCGCGCTGCCAGGCTCGATCCGGTCGAAGCGCTGAGGTACGAATGATGGCCGAGGCCATTATCGAGCTGAAGAGCGTCGAACGCCACTATGTACAGGGGCCGCGCAAGCTGACCATCCTGAACGGCGCCGATTTTTCGCTGAAGCGTGGCGAGATGGTGGCGCTTGTGGCGCCGTCGGGCACCGGCAAGTCGACGCTGCTCCACACTGCCGGGCTGCTGGAGCGACCGGACGCCGGCGACGTGATCCTGGCGGGGCGCGCCTGCGGCCGGCTTTCCGACGACGAACGCACGGCGATCCGCCGCAACGATGTCGGCTTCGTCTACCAGTTCCATCATTTGTTGCCTGAGTTTTCTGCGCTGGAAAACATCATGATGCCGCAGCTGATAAAAGGGCTGCCGCGCAAGGAGGCGGCCGAGCGGGCGGCGCAATTGCTCGACTATATGCAGATCGGCAAGCGCGCGCAGCATCGTCCTTCCGAGCTCTCCGGCGGCGAGCAGCAGCGCGTCGCCATTGCGCGTGCCGTCGCCAATGCGCCGCTGGTGCTTTTGGCCGACGAGCCGACCGGCAATCTCGACCCGGTGACCGCTTCCTATGTGTTCGAGGCGCTGGCAGCGCTGGTCCGGCAATCGGGCCTGGCGGCGCTCATCGCCACCCACAATCACGAGCTCGCCTCGCGCATGGACCGCCGCGTGACGCTCGCCGACGGCAAGGTCGTGCCGCTTTAGGGTGCGCTGCAATTGAGGCGATGACGGCCTGCGAGCTGCCGTGCGCCGTCCCGCCGCCTTTCGCGCGCCTGTCGGCCGCGAAACGCTCGGCATTTCCCTCTCAACCCTTTCTTAACCCTGTCGAATTGACCGGGCGCAAATTCCGGTGACGTCCGGACTGCGATCGTTGACATTCGAACAAAATTAGAACAAAATACGAACATACTAACAACAGGAGAGAGTTATGACCGATCTTGTTCAGGATGTCGTCTCGCTGGTGTGCATGAGCACGTTCCTCATTTCCATGGCAATCTGGATCGGCGCGATGTGAGGATTGAGCTCAAGGGCGGGCTCGATGCTGATGAGCGAGGGCCGCCTTCGCATATTGGCGCAGGCATTGGGCGAGTGTTTCAGCCGGCCTTGCGGGATACTTCGACAGGCGACACCGCGGCGGGCCCGAACACGTCCTCGAAAGCGGATTTCAGCGCCAGGTCGAGGTCGGCCATGGTTACGGGAAGGCCGAGGTCGACAAGGCTGGTGACGCCGTGATCCTGGACGCCGCACGGCACGATGCCGCTGAAATGGCTAAGGTCCGGCTCGACATTGATGGCGATGCCGTGAAAGCTCACCCAGCGCCTCAGCCTGATGCCGATGGCGGCGATCTTGTCCTCGGCCGCCGAGCCGTCGGGCAAAGCGGGGCGGTCCGGCCGAACCACCCAGACGCCGACGCGGTCCTCGCGGCGTTCGCCGCGTACGTTGAAGGCGGCCAGCGAGCCGATGATCCATTGTTCGAGTGCGGCGACGAAGGCGCGGACATCCTCGCGCCGCCGCTTCAGGTCGAGCATGACGTAGGCGACGCGCTGGCCCGGCCCATGATAGGTGTATTCGCCGCCACGCCCGGCGGCAAAGACCGGGAAACGGTCCGGCTCGATCAGGTCCTCGATGCGGGCGCTGGTGCCGGCGGTGTAGAGCGGCGGGTGCTCGACCAGCCAGACCATCTCGCCGGCGCCGCCGCTGCGGATTGCCTCGGCGCGCGCCTCCATTACGGCGAGCGCATCGGGATAGGCGGTGAGCCCGGGCTCGATGCGCCATTCGACCGGCGCCGAGCCGGGCAAGGGCAGGAACGACGTGGCGATCTGGCTGCGCTCTGTCATGATATCTCGTCTCGCCACTCATATGGCGGCAATCGGTACAAACGTCCAGTTCCGGCACGTTCGGCCCTTGAAGAGTTATGCCGATGTCCGGCCGATTATTGCTGGCCGCGCACTTGTTTCACCGGAAACGATTTGCTACACGCCGCGGGCCGGTTGGTTCCGGCTCCTACCACGTGCGGTCGTGGCGGAATTGGTAGACGCGCAGCGTTGAGGTCGCTGTGGGGCAACCCGTGGAAGTTCGAGTCTTCTCGACCGCACCATTAAATTCGTGAACTGGCTCTCCTAACTCGTTGAAATGTCATTCCGACAAATCCCCCTCGCTCGGGGACGCTTGGAATTCCTGCTGTACTGCGATACAGTCTGCGATACAAAATGAGATACATCGCGAGATTGGCCCATGCGAAAAGAGGCCGTCGCAGAGCCCGCCAGGGACCCGGATCGCTACCTCATCCAACGCGACGGGATTTTCTATTATCATCGGCGAGTGCCCGCCAAGCTGGCTGGCATCGACGATCGAGGCAGCTTCATTCGCAAGTCTTTGGGAACGGACGAGCGCCGCCTCGCACGTGCAATGCGCGACAGGCTCGAAGACGCGGATAAAACCCTGTGGGCCGTGCTTCTTTGCGGCGGCGAGATAAGATCAGCACTTGATCAGTATCGTGACGCCGTTCGCCGAGCTGAAGCCATGGGCGTTTCCTACCTTTCAAACGGACAAGTGGCAGGCTTTCAGAATGTTGACGAGATCTTGAAGCGTGTCGAGGCGCTAGAGCGCGTTCAAGCGGCCCCCGCCGTGGCCGACGCTCTCCTTGGCGGTGTGCCAGTGCCGCCGGTCAAAATCTCAGACGCTTTTGATCTCTATGCCGATGAGATTATGGCACATGAAGTTGTAGGCAAGAGCCAGTCTCAGCGCCGAATGTGGAGGAAAGTAAAGCAGAGGGCCGTCAGCAATTTTATCGCCCTGGTCGGCGACAAGCCCATCGGTGAAATCACGCGCGAGGATGGACTGGCCTTCTACCGATTTTGGCTCAAGCGTGTTGCGCCGTTGACCGACGTCGGACCCGCAACACATTCCGCGTCGGCCGGCAATCGAGATCTCGGCAACATGCGGGACCTCTACAGGCGCTATTTCGCTCATCTGGGCGAAGAACAAAAAGGCACCCCATTTGATGACCTCCGCTTTTCGGAGCGTGGCAAGCGCCGTCGTAAACGGCCGTCATTCGACCCCAAATGGATATCCGATCAGATCATGAGGCCTGGCGCTTTAGCATCCCTGGATGCTCAAGCGCGCCGATGCGTTCTGGCGCTGGTCGAGACAGGCGCACGGCCAAGCGAGATATGCAATCTCGACGAGACCGTGATCTTCCTTGACACGCCGGTCCCTTACATTCGCATCACCCCACGAGAGGACGCCGATGATCCGCGCGAAATCAAGACCGAATGGTCCGTGCGAGATGTGCCGTTGGTAGGTGTCGCCTTGGAAGTCTTTAAGAGAAATCCGCAGGGATTTCCGCGCTACCGCAATCGTGAAGAGGCACTTTCTGCAAACCTGAATAAGTTTTTCAAAACACACAAACTTTTCCCGACACCGAAGCACAAGATTTACTCGCTCCGGCACAGTTTCGAGGATCGTATGAAGGAGGCAGGAATCGATAGCGAGCTTCGCAAAATCTTGATGGGCCATACAATAGAGCGGGTAGAGTATGGTACGGGCGGTTCACTGCAATGGCGGCGCGACGAACTCAAAAAAATTGCTTTGCCTTTCGATCCCGCGATCGTTTGAGCCGTTCCTGGACGCGCAGCATTGTGCCCTTCTCTGCAATAAGTTTCTTCTTTTCGCGTTCAAGACGCTCGTAAATCGGAAGATACGCTCGTCCTTTGTTGCCAGCCTTGTGGATAGCTAGGGCGAGCGTATCCAGAGCGCGGTCAAGTCTCTCTAAGGTCACGGGCTCACGAACCGTGCTGACCTGTGGTAGAACACAGGTCATCCTCTGTCCCGTCTGCTTCCTGTTCGGCGATGACACAGACGAGATAATGGCTACAGGCGCAGGTGAAAAAAGCGGTTTGCCTCTGGTATCGTGCAGCGGCGGTACTTCGACGTAGAAATCGGAAAACACGGTCGCGGCAACTGTGTACTGCGCAAGGTAATCACTTACCTCGAACACTATGAAAGTGCCCCTTTCTCGTCCTAGTCTATTCGCGAAGGATTGCGAGGAAGGACAAAATCGCAAGCAGCGAGGTCGCGAAGATCACGAATTTGCTCACTCAGTTGTCAAAGGCCGAGTCTCTGATCCTACGGGATGATTTCAGCAACGGATGGATGGATGTGGAGCACGAATTTGCCCATCGGGTTGCGCTTTGGCACGCCCATGACGTGGTCCACAATCTGATAAACAGCCCGCCACTCTGCCGCGCTGCTAGGGCCGTTCATTTCGGTGTCGTCGATGAAGTTGACAAGGATGAGCCAGGCATTGACGCCGTTTGTACGCAAGAAATTCAGGTGCGCATAGCGATTGGCGAGTTGGTAGAATATCTCGATCCAGGGCGCCTTCGGTTTCGCGCCCATGCCGTCGGCCGTGGCTTCCAACGACCGTTCGATTATCAAACGAGTCAACGCACTGGCGCTGGACCCAGGCGAACAGATTTCACCGATATGCGCCTTGGCCTCAACAAGTAGGATGCTACCGGATGATGTCTTGCCGAGTGCGTCCCATTGAGGTCCACGCCGGGGCCAAAATTCTGCGAGCCGATCTTGGAGTTCTCTATGCCCTATCAGGTCGAGAAACGCGTCATCGCGGTATTCAGCGTAGTCGTCATCACTCCGAGGCGACAGCCATGTGATCTGCCCTGTGTCGCCCAGCAGGGAAGTGATCTGACTGTCGAGAATCTTTGGATGCCGGTTTACGGCGTGCTGTATCCATTTCAGGCTACCTCGTTTGCCAATGGGCTGCCGCACTCGCGTCATATGCTTTCCTCCAAATTGTTCGCCCGATTGATAAGAGTACGCCAGCAATGTGATCGGTTCGTTTACGGATCGCGTTGAATACTGCCAGCCACGTTGTTCGACTGGAGGCGCAGTAGTGGATTATCAAGTCATCGGCCGATTGGAACGTGTAGCGCTTCGCGAAGTCTGGAAACACGAAGCGTATGACTTCACACAATGGCTTCAGCAAAACATCGATGTGCTCAACGATGCCATGGACCTCAATCTTGTTTCTTTGGAGCGAGAGCGGGCGGCCGGATCGTTCAGTATCGATCTCGTGGGCGAAGACGAGTTCGGCGCGACAATCATCATTGAGAACCAATTAGAGAAGAGCAATCACGACCATCTCGGCAAGGTGATCACGTACCTGACGGCTATGGCGGCTAAGACAGCCGTGTGGATTGTGTCGGAGCCGAGACCGGAACACGTCGCCGCGATTACATGGCTTAATGAGGCAAGCAGCGCCAATTTCTATTTGGTGAAGGTCGAGGCTGTTCGCATAGGAGCCTCACCAGCCGCGCCCTTGCTCACCGTTATCGTCGGCCCTTCCGAAGAGACAAAGGACATAGGCCGTACCAAGAAAGAAATCGCCGAGCGACACAACATTCGACATGATTGGTGGAGTCGTTTGCTGGCGCTCCCTGAGGCAAAGTTGCACGCGCATCTCACGCCAAACCAATCGACATGGATCGCGGCGTCATCTGGCGTCCGCGGCCTAAGTTTGAATTACGTGGTGACCCAGGACAACGCCGGAGCCGAACTCTTCATCTATCGTGGCAAGGGTTCAGAGGCTGCCAACAAAGCTATTTTTGATCAGCTTGCCGCACGGAAATCTGAGATCGAAACGTCCTTTGGTGGTCCCCTCAATTGGGAGCGTCTGGACGGGAAACACGGCAGCCGTATCCGCGCCAACATCGTTGGTGGCTACCGCTCTCCTGACGAAGATTGGCAGAGCATTCAGAAAGCGCAAGCTGATGCCATGAACCGGCTGAATACGGCGCTACAGCCGTATATCAAAAAACTCAATGTCGGCACGTAAATCCCCACCATACGAGCCACGTTCGAAAAAAGGCTTCGAAGCCCCCGTGCCATAGGCGTGCGGCATAGATAAGACAAATCTACGAGCGCGCTGCTCAGGCGCCAGGAGCGATGATCGGCTGGAATGGCCCGTCTTTCCAGACCGAACTCGGCCTGCTTCGGTGTTCCGATGCCAACCCCTGTTCAGCCGCTACCAAACAAGTCGCGGAAGTCATGCTCCTTTGCGCATGAAGTCAAGTTGTGAAAGAGCTATCGAAGGGAATTGTGCAAGGCAGCTCAGCTCTGCGCACCCCACAGTTGAACAGCATTCAATCTCGCAGAGGGCACGATGTACTACGCGCATTCGACGGCCGGACCCGTTCGCTCCAATTGGCAACCGTTGAATAGCCATCTCATCGCGGTCGCCGAAGTTGCGCAGCAGTTTGGCGCGCGGATCGGCATTGGACGTGCAACTCGACTAGCCGGCTTGCTTCACGATCTCGGGAAATACACGCCACAATTCCAGGCGCGATTGTCCGGCGCGCAGGAACGGGTCGACCACTCCACTGCGGGCGCAGCCATCGTCGTGCAACTGGCGCGAGCTGTTAAAGCGGACGACAGGATCGTTGCCGAACTGATTGCCTATTGCATTGCCGGTCACCATGCTGGTCTGCCGGACAAGCAGGGAGAGACTTTTTCCACATTGTCCGAACGTCTCGATGGCTTTTCGGCTGCGGGGCTCGATCCTATCTGGAAGTCCGAAATCGCGCCCGAGGTTGCCGATCTCCTGCCGTCGTTCCCCAACTGGGAGAAGACGGACAGGACAAGGGCCGCCTTCCAACTCGGTTTCCTCGGGCGGATGATTTTTTCCTGCCTTGTCGACGCCGATTTCAAGGATACCGAACAATTCTATGCGTGCACGGAGGGGCGGCAGATCGACCGCACCTGGCCGGAGCTGCAATCAATCCTGCCCGGCCTGATCAAGGCCTTCGACACCCATATGGGCGAGAAGCGCAGGTCGGACTCACTGGTGAACGTCTTGCGAACGAACATTCTCGACCATGTGCGTTCACATAGTTCCGAAAAGCCAGGCCTTTTCACGCTGACTGTGCCGACCGGCGGAGGCAAGACGCTTGCGTCGCTCGGCTTCGCGCTCGATCACGCCAAAGCTCACGGACTTGATCGCATCATATACGCCATCCCTTTCACCTCAATCATCGACCAGACGGCGGCGATCTTTCGCGAAGTACTTGGCGACGATGTCGTGCTGGAACACCATTCGGCCATCGAGGACGAAGAACGTCACCCACGTGAACCACGGGATGCCGACAGCACGAAGGCCGACAAAGACAAGCTCAAACTTGCGATGGAAGACTGGGCAGCACCCATCGTGGTGACGACCAACGTGCAACTGTTCGAAAGCCTATTTGCCGCGCGGACCTCGCGCTGCCGTAAACTGCACAATACCGCCAACAGCGTCATCATTCTCGACGAGGCGCAGACCTTACCGCGTCAGCTTCTCATCCCAGCCGTTTGGGCGCTGCGCGAACTTGCCGAGAATTACAACTGCAGCATCGTGCTATGCACCGCCACCCAGCCGGCGCTCGACCAGCAGAAATTTCCCGCAAGGCATCCGGCGGCGCTGCCGCTGGAAGGTCGCGAATTGGCGCCGGATCCCGACCATTTGGCGGAGAGGCTGGAACGTGTCAGGCTGGAGCATCACGGAGTGATGGACGACGTGGCCCTGGTGGCTGAGCTCGGTAAGACCGATCAGGGCCTCGTTGTCGTCAACAGCCGCAAGCATGCGCTGGCGCTCTATCGGCTGGCGAAGGAAGAGAGACTCGATGGCCTCGTCCATCTGACCACGCGCCAATATGCAGCGCACCGGCGCGAGATTCTGGCTGTGGTCAGGCAAAAACTGACGACGGGCGAACCCTGTCGCGTGATCGCGACCTCGCTGGTGGAGGCCGGCGTCGATCTCGATTTCCCGAAGGTGTGGCGCGCGGAAGCAGGGTTGGATCAGATAGCGCAGGCGGCTGGGCGCTGCAATCGCGAGGGGCGGCGACCGGTGGCCGACAGCATTGTCGCTGTCTTCAAGGCGCCGGAAAACCCGCCACCGCCGGAAATCGCGGGATTATCGGCCGACATGTCCCGGATGATGGCAAGGCATGAAAAGCTTTTGTCGCCTGCGGCGATCGAGGATTTCTTCGGCGAAGTATATTGGCGGGTCGGCGCCGAAGGGCTGGATCGTGGGCGCAACGACAGACTGCCCATCGTGGATAAGTTCCGGATCGGCAGCGGCGGTACGAACTTTTCCTATCGCTCGGTCGCCGAGAATTTTCGCATGATCGAGAGCGGCATGGTTCCAGTGATTGTCGCCCGAGACGAACAAGCGAAAGCAGCGATTGCAAAGCTGAGGATCGAGACGGTTCCGTCCGGTGCGATTGCCCGTGACTTGCAGACCTATGTCGTACAAGTGCCGCCGAAGGCACTCGCACGGCTTATCGCCTGCGGCCATGTGAAATTTGCTGAGGAGAGGCTGCGGACTGCCCAGTTTGCGGTGCTCATTTCGCTTAGCCTCTATGACCCGGAAGTCGGCCTCGTTTGGGAGGACGCCGAATATTTATCGCAAGAGGCTATTGTCATTTAGTTCTTGATATGTTCCTTGCGTATTAAATGTCTCTGGGGAGGGGCGAATGTCGTTTGGCGTCAGGCTGAAGGTTTCCGGAAATTACGCGTGCTTCACGCGACCCGAGATGAAGGTTGAGCGTGTCTCCTACGACGTGATGCCCCCCTCCGCTGGCCGGGGAATATTGGAGGCCGTTCACTGGAAGCCGGCTATCAAATGGGTGGTGGACAGCATTCATGTCCTTACTCCTATTCGTTTCCAATCGATCCGCCGCAACGAGGTTGGCAGCAAGATCTCCGCCCGCAACGTCAAGACGGCGATGAACCGCGGCAGTCTCGAAGGGTTGCGCCTCCTCGTCGATGAGGACCGCCAACAGCGTGCGGCTACCGTGCTCGTCGATGTCGCCTATGTCATCGAAGCGCATTTCGAAATGACCGACAAGGCCGGCCCCGACGACAATGAGGGCAAGCATCTCGACACTTTCAACCGCCGCGCCGCGCGCGGGCAATGCTTCCATCAGCCCTGCTTAGGCACACGCGAATTCGCGGCGGCCTTCGAACTGCTACCCCCTGATGCGCCATTGCCGGAAGCGATCAAGGAAACGAGGGACCTCGGCTTCATGTTGTGGGACATCGACCACGCGGCGCCGGACAAGCCTTCCCTGTTTTTCCGTGCTGGCCTCAACAACGGCGTGATGCGTGTTCCGGCTCCCAATTCTTCGGAGATCCGGAGATGAGCATTTTGGCTTCGCTTGCCAAAGCCTACGACCGTCTGCCAGACGCGCCCCTTTTCGGCTATTCCACGGAAAAGATCGGTTTCGTTATCTCGCTCAACCAAGATGGAACATTGGCCAGCGTTACCGATCTGCGAGATGGCACGGGCAAGAAGAAACTGGCGCGCATGATGCAGGTGCCGCAGCCGACCAAACGCACCGCAGGCATCGCGCCGAATTTCCTCTGGGACAAGACTTCCTATGTGCTTGGCGTCACGGCAGGAGCAGGCAAGCGTGCAGCCGGCGAGCATGCCGCTTTCGTAAAGCGCCACCGCGAGGCCCTTGAAGACACGGATGACCCGGGCCTGCGGGCGTTGTCTCTGTTCCTCGAAGGCTGGAAGCCCGAACAATTCGTGGAACCAACGTGGCTTGACGAGATGAAAGACCAGAACGTGGTCTTCGCGCTCGACAGTGAAAGGCGCCAAGGCGCATATCTTCACGATCGGCCAGCCGCCAAGGCTTTGTGGGCGGACCGAAGCAGTGGTGGCGCTGATGCCTTGTCGATCTGCCTCGTCACCGGCTCGAATGGAGCGGTCGCGCGCCTTCATCCGGCAATCAGAGGCGTGTGGGGTGCGCAATCCTCCGGCGCTTCCATCGTATCGTTCAATCTCGATGCCTTCACGTCCTATGAGCACGAGCAGGGCGACAATGCTCCTGTCTCGGAAGCTGCCGCCTTCAAATATTCCACCGCGCTCAACACATTCCTTGCTGGCAAGACCAACCGCATCCAGGTCGGCGACACCTCCACCGTTTTCTGGGCTGATGCGTGCGACGCCGAAGTGGCGCGCACCGCCGAAGGCACCTTTGGTGCGATGTTTTCGGACGTCGACGAAGTCACCCAAGCCGGCAAGGTCGGCGATATCCTCGCTCGTATTCGCAACGGTCTGCCGCTCAAGGAGATAGCCCCCGAACTTGAAAACGGCGTCCGCTTCTATGTCCTTGGTCTTGCTCCAAATGCCGCGCGCCTTTCGATCCGGTTCTGGTTCGAGAACGATTTCGGCGTGCTGGCGAAAAACTACCAGCGCTTCGTTGCCGAAATGGACATCGATTCGCCGCCGCGCGACGCGCGCCCAGCGCTATGGAAATATCTCGCCGAAACCGCGGTGCTGGGCAAGCACGAAAACGTGCCGCCGAATCTCGCCGGCGAATGGATGCGGTCGATCCTGACCGGCACCCGATATCCGCTGACGTTGCTCTCGACCGTGCTGATGCGCATTCGAGCGGACGGAGAGGTAAGCGCTCTCAGGGTTGGCATCCTGAAAGCACTCCTCGTTCGAAATTTCAACAAAGCAAATGGGGAGGCTCCCGTGTCGTTCGAACCGGAGAATAGGAACAAGGGCTATCTGCTCGGGCGGCTGTTTGCTGCCTATGAACAAATACAAACGGCCGCGCTCGGTCGCAACGTCAACGCCACGATCAAGGACAAATTCTACGGTTCGGCGTCCGCCCAACCGCGCAAGGTATTCGCCCTGCTCGACCGGGGATCAGCCAATCATATTTCGAAGGTCGGCAAGCAAAGGCCTGGACATAGGGTCAATCTCGAAAGGACTGTCGGCGCGATACTCGAATGCATGTCGCCCAACAGCGATCCCTTCCCGGCCTTCCTTTCCGCCGAAGAGCAGGCACTGTTCGGCCTCGGCTACTACCATCAGCGCGGCGAATTCTTCCGCAAACCCGAAACCGTCGACACACAGGATGCCACATCATGAACGCCATTTCCAACCGCTATGAATTCGTCCTGTTGTTTGATGTATCCAAAGGCAACCCGAACGGCGACCCGGATGCCGGCAACATGCCGCGACTCGATCCCGAAACCAATCATGGTCTGGTTTCAGACGTCAGCCTCAAGCGCAAGGTGCGCAACTACGTCGAGTTCGCCAAAGGCGAACATCAGAGCTACAACATCTACGTCAAGGAAGGCGCGATCCTGAACGAGCAGCATCGCAAGGCGTACGTTGCGCTGCGCCCAGATGACGGGAAAGTCGCGAAGGACGCCAAGCTCAATCCTAAGAGCGACGATGAAGCGCGTGCGCTCACAAAGTTCATGTGTGCGAACTTCTTCGACATTCGTACCTTCGGCGCGGTCATGTCGACCGGCATCAATGCGGGTCAGGTGCGCGGGCCGGTGCAGATGACCTTCGCTGGCTCCGTCGAGCCGATCGTGCCCCAAGAAATCTCCATCACCCGCATGGCGGCAACCAACGAAGCCGAGAAGAAGCAGCGGGTAGAAGGCAGTGAGGAAGGCAACGAGCGCGTCGACAACCGCACCATGGGCCGCAAGCACATCGTGCCCTATGGTCTTTACCGCGCCCATGGTTTCGTCTCGGCCAAACTCGCCGAACGCACGGGCTTTTCCGATACGGACCTGGACTTACTCTTCGAGGCCTTGTCAACGATGTTCGAGCACGACCGGTCCGCCGCGCGCGGAGAAATGGCAAGCCGCAAGCTCGTCGTCTTCAAACACGCCAATACGCTCGGCAACGCTCCGGCCCATGCGCTCTTCGATCGCGTAAGAGTTGGCCGCAACATTGATGGTGCGTTCCGCGATGTCGACGATTCGGGCATCGACAACTATCCACCGGCCCGGAAATTCAGCGATTATAAAATCGAGATCGATCGTGACGGCCTGCCGGATGGCGTGGAGATTATCGAGCGTCTGTGAACATGGCGTCGGGCGCGGGCGAAACTCCGGTCACCCAACCCGACGAACGGGATGCGGACCCCATTCCGCTCTCGGCGTTGCAGCACGCTATATATTGTCTGCGGCAGGCCGCACTCATCCACATCGAGCGAATGTGGGAAGAAAACCGGCTCACGGCGGAAGGCCATGTCATGCACATCGCCGCCGACAGGCCGAGCATGCGGCGCGTGCGCGGCGTGCGTCGCGAATCTGCGCTACCGATTGCATCGAAACGTCTCGGCATTGCCGGCGTCGCAGACGTGGTGGAATTTCATACGGGCATCAATGGCGAAACGCCTTACCCCGTCGAGTTCAAGCGTGGAAAGCCGAAGCTGCACCGCGCCGACGAAGTGCAGCTCTGCGCTCAAGGGCTCTGCCTCGAGGAGATGACCGGAAGGCCGGTGCCGGAGGGTGCGCTGTTCTATGGCGAGACAAAGCGCAGGGTCACGGTGCCGTTTGATGTGGAACTGCGTCTGCTCACTGAGGAAACAGTCGCCCGGTTGCACGAAATCTTCACGACGCGCCAGACGCCGAAGGCGATCTACCGTGCCGACCGCTGCCGAGCCTGCTCACTCATCGATCTCTGCCGTCCAAAGACCATGGCGAAGGCGGCGCGTGACTGGCGCAACCGAACGCTGGCTTTGCTTTTGGAGGAACACACCGCGTCGTGAAAAAATTTCTCAACACGGTGTATGTCACTACGGAAGGCGCCAGCCTGAAGAAGGACGGCGAGAATCTGGTGGCCGAGATCGAGGGTGTCGAACGCGCCCGCGTTCCGTTGCACATGCTCGGCTCCGTCGTTGTTTTCGGGGCGATCTACGTCTCGCCGGCGCTCATTGGCGCCTGTGCCGGCGCTGGCATCACATTGGTGATGCTCGACCGTGCCGGCCGGTTTCAAGCCAGGATCGAGGACCTGTGGCCGGCAATGTGCTATTGCGGCGGGCGCAGTATCGCGCGTCTGAGGCGCCGGAAGATATTGTGCGCGGCCTGGTCGCCGGCAAGATATCCAACCAGCGGGCGGTGCTGATGCGCGGGCTTCGCGATTACGGCGAGGAACTAGCACCTGGAGAGCGCGACCGTGCCGCTGATGCAACGAGGCGTCAGGTGCATATTTTGCGCAGGGTAAGCCTCGCCGGGCTCGACCTGGATCAGTTGCGCGGTGCCGAAGGCGAAGCTGCCGCGTACTATTTCAGCGTTTTCGATACTCTGATCCGTTCGCCTGATGCGCAAATGCGTTTTCGCGGCCGCTCGCGCCGACCGCCGCTCGATCCAGTCAATGCGCTGCTGTCATTCCTTTATACGCTTCTGATCCACGACTGCCGTAGTGCGGCGGAAGGTGTCGGCCTCGACCCTGCGGTCGGGTTCTTACACCGTGATAGGCCAGGGCGGCCGAGCCTGGCACTCGATCTGATGGAAGAATTGCGCCCGGTCCTGGCTGATCGTCTTGCCTTGTCGTTGATCAACCGGCGCCAGCTACGCGCCGCCGACTTCGAGGTCCGCGACGGCGGCGCGGTCTGGCTTACCGACGATGGCCGCAAGACCGTGCTTGCTGCCTGGCAGGAACGCAAGAAACAGGAACGCCATCATCCATTCATCGAGGAAAATGCTCCGCTTGGCCTGGTGCCCCATCTTCAGGCGCAGCTTCTGGCCCGTCATCTACGCGGTGACCTTGACGCCTATCCGCCTTGGTTTTGGAAGTAGTTCGTACGATGATGGTACTAGTGACCTATGATGTGAAAACTATGGAAGGCGACGGTGCCCGCAGGCTCCGCAGAGTAGCCAAAGCGTGCCAGGATTTCAGAGAGTTCAGTTCTCAGTGTTCGAGATCGAGGTCGACCCTGCCCAGTGGACCAAGGTGAAGGCCAGGCTGGAGCGAATTATCGATTGTCAGCACGACAGCCTGCGCTACTATTATCTGGGCGCCAGTTGGCAGCGGCGGGTGGAGCATGTCGGCGCTAAGCCTGCGGTCGACCTCGGCGGTGCCCTCATCGTCTGAATCCATTGTATGACAGCGTGATACAGCGCGAACATAAAGCGTGCCGGAAAATCCCGACGGGTTCGCACCGGCGCTAGTTCTTTGAAATCGTGAAACTATCTACGCCAAGCTGGGTTGTGGGTCGACCTTCCGTTCGGCTGAAGGATTATGTTCGCCTTTTAACTCGTCTTTCCTCAATTTTCGCAGTCTGTTAGCTGATGCACTGTCGCCCCTCTCGCGGGGGCGTGGATCGAAACCATCATTTCGAAGGTGAAGCGGAGACGCCCCGAGGTCGCCCCTCTCGCGGGGGCGTGGATCGAAACTTTTTCCGATAGCGATCAACCTTGAGCAGGTAGAGTCGCCCCTCTCGCGGGGGCGTGGATCGAAACCTTTCATCTAGCTTTCGTGCGACTTTCGGTCGCATGTCGCCCCTCTCGCGGGGGCGTGGATCGAAACTTTTTGAAGGTCCGTTGCCTCTCCTTTGGAGACTGTCGCCCCTCTCGCGGGGGCGTGGATCGAAACTGAAACGGGCGCTGAAGCGGCGCGCGACATCGCCGTCGCCCCTCTCGCGGGGGCGTGGATCGAAACTTGTTCTCTCCGCCGGTGACGGCAGGAGATGATTGTCGCCCCTCTCGCGGGGGCGTGGATCGAAACTTCTTAAGCCGGATGGTCAGATCGTAGCCGGACGTCGCCCCTCTCGCGGGGGCGTGGATCGAAACGTTGGCTTTGGATCGGTATTGATGATATGCCACAGTCGCCCCTCTCGCGGGGGCGTGGATCGAAACCGGCTCCTCGAAATAGGCCGCGCCATGGAAGGTGTCGCCCCTCTCGCGGGGGCGTGGATCGAAACTTCAGGAACCCCTCACCGAGGGCAGGGATGGTGTCGCCCCTCTCGCGGGGGCGTGGATCGAAACCTTTCCAGAGAGGCGATCCTGGCGGGGAAGGAGAGTCGCCCCTCTCGCGGGGGCGTGGATCGAAACAACCGGGCTGGATTTGGTGAGAGTGGCGAGATCGGTCGCCCCTCTCGCGGGGGCGTGGATCGAAACTATGACGCCTTCCAGCGCCAGCTACGCTCGCTCGGGTCGCCCCTCTCGCGGGGGCGTGGATCGAAACCACTTCAGGCGCTTGCGCAGCGCCTTCATATCGAGTCGCCCCTCTCGCGGGGGCGTGGATCGAAACACCGAAGCCGCCGTCAATGGCGGCGTCGAGGCCGGTCGCCCCTCTCGCGGGGGCGTGGATCGAAACTATGTGCAGGAGTTGCAGCACCATCGCGGCGGGCGTCGCCCCTCTCGCGGGGGCGTGGATCGAAACCCTCTGGTGGGGAGAAATCGCCATGAGCGAAGCAGTCGCCCCTCTCGCGGGGGCGTGGATCGAAACCCTACATCTATCGCTGGGATCGCCACGGCCGCAAAGTCGCCCCTCTCGCGGGGGCGTGGATCGAAACGACAATGGCCAGCTGCTGATCTCCGGTCGCGGAGTCGCCCCTCTCGCGGGGGCGTGGATCGAAACATCTTCTCCGAGCTGAAGGCCTGGCTGGCAGCGGTCGCTCCTCTCGCGGGGGCGTGGATCGAAACCTCTACGCCGGCGAGCAGAACGAAGCGCCCTGCGGTCGCCCCTCTCGCAGGGGCGTGGATCGAAACCCTCTGGTGGGGAGAAATCGCCATGAGCGAAGCAGTCGCCCCTCTCGCGGGGGCGTGGATCGAAACCCTCGGCCGGCCATTGCGCCATCAACAAGGATGCGTCGCCCCTCTCGCGGGGGCGTGGATCGAAACAAGCAGGACGTTGCCAACAAGCCGATGCTGACCGTCGCCCCTCTCGCGGGGGCGTGGATCGAAACAAGAACGGTGTTGGTCTGGGCTCCCGAGCTGCGGTGTCGCTCCTCTCGCGGGGGCGTGGATCGAAACTTCGTCACGCTGTTGACGCCGAGCGCCGAGATCGGTCGCCCCTCTCGCGGGGGCGTGGATCGAAACTTCAGCTCGCCGCCATCGACGGCGGTGGCCAGGGAGTCGCCCCTCTCGCGGGGGCGTGGATCGAAACTATTCCCGCGTTTACTGGACCATGGACCTGACAGGTCGCCCCTCTCGCGGGGGCGTGGATCGAAACACCTATGTGGTGAAGCGACCGCGCGAAGGCGTCAGTCGCCCCTCTCGCGGGGGCGTGGATCGAAACCATGTCTCGGGTTCGAACGCGACCGTCCCGCCATGTCGCCCCTCTCGCGGGGGCGTGGATCGAAACCTCTAGATATCGAACGGCTCAGGCCGGAACGGCAGGGGAACAGTCGCCCCTCTCGCGGGCGTGGATCGAAACGTGTTGACGATGATCAGGCCGGCAGCCGGGCACGGGTCGCCCCTCTCGCGGGGCGTGGATCGAAACATTGTGCAGATATTGTGTGCCGGTCAGGAACTCGGTCGCCCCTCTCGCGGGGACGTGGATCGAAACTGCAGGACGTTGCAGGTGTAGGTGAAGCGCCTGTCGCCCTCTCGCGGGGGCGTGGATCGAAACGGCAACTTTTCCGACATGGTGCGCAAGGCCGAGGGTCGGCCCTCTCGCGGGGGCGTGGATCGAAACAATGTAGGGCTATTCGAGACAAAGGTGGAGAGCAATCCAGAGCGCGCTCCAATCCGCACTGAAGGGCTACGTGGAGCGCGCTCAGTGCATCGGCATCGACGCGCGACACGCAGCGGCAATGCTCCAGGCAGGGGCTGCGAAATAAATCGGGTCGCAATGATGCGCGTGGCATCGCACACTTGATGCCATGAAGGCATATCGGCCAGTCTGGTGAAGTCGGAATATGCGCAGCGCCTTGGTGCACTGTTTGCGGCTCGAAACACCCTGCAGGATCAGCTTATCCGGATCGAGAATGTCATCCGTTGACTGCTATGCTGCGACGGCATATCGCTGCCCCTTGGGGGCGATTATTCGAGAAGGAGGTGCGTGAACAGGTTGGCGACCATGCTACGGTCATGCTGACGATGGCGACGCTGCTGGTTGCACGCGCTGAGCTCTTGCGCCAGCGAAGCGTATTCGATCGCCGCATCATATCACTGGCGCGACGGGACGAAGTTTGCAAGCTGCTGATGACAATTCCGCGTGTGGGACCACACGTTGCGCTGTCGTTCAGGGCGAGCGTCGATGATCCTGCTCGGTTCCGTCGTTCCCGCAATGTCGGTGCGCATTTCGGTCTCACGCCGCCGTTGCAGCTCGGGCGAAATCGACCGGTCGGGAAGATCAGCAAAGATGGGTGATCGTCATACACGCCATATGCTCTACGTTGCTGCGCAGATTACGTTGAGACGTGGCCAGGGTCTTTGGTCGTAGATGAAGGCGTGAGCCATGAGTGTCACGAAAACAGGTGGTATTGGCAAAGCACGTGTTGCGCTTGCGCGCCGCATTGCGGTTACACTGCACAAAATGTGGCTGACCGGTGAGCCGTTCCGATGGCAGAAGAACGTGCTTGCCCAAGTGTAGTCCATCAAGCAGATCACCCATATCCGCAACAGCCGAGGTCCCGGCAAGGGACGGGTGAGGGTGAGAGCGACCGTCGGTTTGGTGTGCCGTCAGCCGATCAAGGAACGCCGTGAATAAGATGGCTGCGCCGCTACCCAGATGAACGCCATCCTGTGCCGGCCAAGCGCCGAGCACGAAGAGAAGGCTGTTCCATTGCCGGATCAACCAACGCCAAGGCGACAATGGACGGAGGAGGAAAATGAAAACAGCTTGACGAACGCCGGGAGAGAGAAGACCGACAAGAACGATGCGCGCGGCATTGCGCAAATGATGAGATGGGTGGTTTCGCGCCGTTTATGTCAAAGGCCTTGAGAAGAATCAGCGGCTTCGCACGATGCTGGCCAATCGCAAGCTGCTCAAGCGCAAGCTGGTGGATCTGGAGAACCAAATTCGCGGTTCGCTGCGGGTTCATGGCTTGAAGGTTGGCGCGATCGGTCGGGGTGAGTTCGAGGCTCGTGTGCGCGAACTGCTGGACGGCGCGGATTTTGTCTCGAACGAATGATCGACAGCTTGCTGGCGGTCCGTAGCGCGGTCCTTGAAGGCTACGAACGGCTGCACACGATGCCGCTCGATGCTGTCGCCGCCGATCCTGTCTGCCGCGCTTCCTGACCGTGCCTGGCGTAGGACCGGTTGCGGCTTTGACCTTCAAGGTAGCGATCGATGATCTGCATCGGTTCACACGTTCTCGAAACGTCGGCGTTCATTTTGGCCCGACCCCGAGACGACATCAGACCGGCAGCTCGATCGACTTCACTGGGCGCATCACCAAGCAGGGCGACATGACTGCACGCGAGTCGCTGTGCGAGGCGGCGGCGGCCATGTTGCTGCGCTCGCGCCGCGGCTCGGCGCTCAAGGCGTGGAGGCTCAAGATAGCCTAGGAGCGCTCGATGCAGTGCGCGATCACACGCCCGCAAGCTTGCCGCCATCCGGCACCGCATGTGGCTTGACGGCAGTGTGTTCGATCCAGGCGCCGGGACGGTTGTCACGCCGACGATTCGCGCGACGCTGAAGGCACAGAACGGCTTGACGATGGGCGCGTCTCGACAGTTTCGAGGAGGTTATGAGATCTGAGTTCGAAGAGTTCCCGTGCGCACGGGCGGCGCCCTGGCAGGGCGTTGGATGAGACTGAGTCCGCTATATTGCCGGCATCCGCCCGCCACCGGGATGAGCGCGCCGTGATCGCTAGGACCGTCTCGTCATGAGGCCATCAATACGGCCCCAGGAGAGCATGCGACGGCTGATTTGAGCCGAGCGCGTAATAACGCAGGGACCCTGCCGAGGGACGCGTGGTTGCAAGAAGTGCGCACGAACTTGCAGTGACTATGAAGCAGAATTGGAGATGTCATGCAGCCGGAAAGTCATTGTTGTAGTTGACATTAGGCGCCCGATTAGTAAGGCAAGATAAAGCGAGCTGGCGCTCGCCCTCGCTTCGCTCGTAAGTGTCTGTCTGCACATTGTTTTTTCCGACGGATGCTAACGCCAGGCTGAATGACGCGAGGTGCGGATGGTGCCGGCTGGTTCGCTATCCTGTTGATCTGAAAAGCAAAGATGCGGTGTCGCAGCGATGTGCGATCCGCCGTTTTACGCCGCAGCAAGTCTTTGCAGGCCATAGCACGCTCGGCTCTTCGGCCATCTTGAAGCACCAAATGCGACTCCCGATGCTGTCGGCATGGCAGATCGTGACAGCGACAGGTTCCAGGTTCGCACCGGCCGGATGCGGCATGGCGGCGCGCCGGTCAATTCGCGCACGCTGCCCTTCGTGCGCCAGGTCGAGATCGCCATTCGCAAGCAAGGCGGCAACCCCAATCGCATCGGCGCAAGCAGGAGCGCCGGAAAGGAGAGTGGCCGCTTCAATGCCCGCGGCCGCGGCGGCAAGGTGGCGGCAGCGTTGCCAAAGGATGGTGGCGGGTGGAAGCAGGACTCCAATGGCGTGCGCTTTCGCTCCCGCCGCGTCGTGGTGAAGGCGCGCGTCGTCAAGCTGCCGGGGCGAGTGAAGCGGACCGCTGGGCGCGCCCAAAAGTTCATGACGACGAGCAAGGCCGTCGATGCGCATCTGCGTTATCTTCAGCGCGACGGCGTGACCAGGGAGGGCGAGAAGGGCAGGGTGTACTCGGCCGTCGACGACGAGGCCGACAGCAAGGCCTTCGTCGAGCGCGGCCGCGGTGACCGACATCAGTTCCGCTTTATCGTCGCGCCGGAGGATGCCGCCGAGATGGAAGACCTGCGCTCCTTCACCCGCGATCTCATGCGACAGATGGAGACCGACCTCAGCACGCGCCTCGACTGGATCGCCGTCGACCATCACAACACCGGTCATCCGCATACCCATGTGCTGGTGCGCGGCGTCACCGATGACGGCAAGATCCTGAACATCGCCGGCGACTACATCGCCCATGGCATCCGCCACAGGGCAGGCGAGCTGGTGGAACGGGAACTCGGGCTGCAAAGCGAGATCGAGGTCGCCCGCAAGCTGGCCAACGAGGTGGACGCCGAACGGCTGACCCGGCTCGACCACATGCTGATCGAGGAACAGCAGGAGCATGATCTTGTCGACCTCCGTCCCAATGCCAGCGACAGCTACACCATTTCCAGCAATCGCTATCTGCTGATCGATCGGGCGAAGAGGTTGCGACACTTCGGCCTGGCGCGCGAGATCGAACCCGGCCGGTGGGTGGTTTCCGACAGGGCCGCAAGTACTTTGCGAGCGCTTGGTGAGCGCAACGACATCATCAAGACCATGCACCGGGCGCTCGAGGAGCACGGCCTCGCCGAAGAGCGGGGTGCTGCGCAATACGTCATGCACCGGCGGACCATCACCGAGCCGGTCGTCGGCCGCGTGCTCGCCAAGGGTCTTGCCGGCGACGAGATGAGCGATCGGCTGTCGCTCGTCATCGATGGCGTCGACGGTCGCACCCATTATGTCGAGACCGCGGATGCGGCAAAGCTCGACGACATCCAGCGCGGCCATATCGTGGTGCTCGATCCGATCCCGCCGAAGGAGGAGCCGCGTGCGGCCGACCGCAACATCAGTGTCGTGGCGGGCGAGGAAGGTATCTATCGTCCGAGCAGACACCTGGAGGCGATCCGCGAGACATTTCTGAAGCAGGGCAAGGACCCGGACGCCTTTGTCCGTTTCCATGTCCGCCGTCTCGAAGCGCTGCGTCGGGCCGGCCATGTCGAGCGCATCGACGACGACCACTGGCGCGTTCCAAATGACCTGTCCGAGCGCGGCATCGCCTACGATGCCCGCAGCCGCGGAAAGGACTTCTCCGTCCGCCTGCTCTCGACGCTTGACCTCGACTCGCAGATCGGCAGCGACGGCGCCACCTGGCTCGATCGGGAGCTTGCGGCCAGAAACCCTGTGCCGATGGTCCGGTCAGGCTTCGCCCTTGACGTGGACAACGCGCTCGACAAACGGGCTGCCCAGCTCGTCGGGATGGGCCTTGCCGAACGCGATGCGACTACCGGGACGATCACCTTCTCGCGCGACCTTGTTGCCACGCTGGAGCGTCAGGAGGTCACGCGCGTCGGCAAGGAAATGGCCGCTGCGCGCGGCCTTACCTTCGCGCCCGTGCAGCTTGGCGATAATGTCGGCGGCACGCTCCTGGGCTCGGTCCGTCTGGCCAGCGGGCGCTTCGCCATGCTGGACGATGGTCTCGGCTTTCGGCTCGTGCCTTGGCAGCCGATGCTGGAAGGGCGCATCGACCAGCACATCACCGGTCTCGTGCAAAACAGCGGCGGCATCGACTGGAGCTTCGGCAAAAAGCGCGGGCTGGGGCTGTGAGAGCGCTCATCGGCGCGGCACTTTTGGCTCGTAACTATCGCCGCAACGATTAGCCAAGCCTATTAGCAGACAGTTGTCAGATGCGGGGTCTTAAACGGATACCATTCTCGGATAAGAACTCGATTCCGGCCCTCTCAAGCGTATGCCTTATACTTATGAGGTTGTTGGCGATCGGAATGCGCGCCCCACGCTCAAAATCCGCAATCGTCTGTCGAGCCACATTTGCGGCTCTAGCTAATTCGTCTTGGCTCCACCCAAGCATAGCCCGAGCGCCGCGACACTGCTCTATCGTTAGCGCATTTTCCACGACCACAATCCGATTGACGTCAATCAATTTGTATGATGAGATTCCTTAAAACGGCCGAGCTGAGCGCTGACACGCTTAGCCCGACCTAACCACAACCAAGCTGATAGGAGCTCGGATCATGGCTGATTCCGACAATACCACGACTCTGCCTTTCGTCACCCGTAGGCAACTGCTTGCGGGAGGAATGATCACGCCCACGGCTTTAGTGCTTGAGAAAAGTACTCTGACCGGCAACGCTACCGCGACGAACATGTCCCTCTCCGACCCAGCGCTGGCGCTTTGGCGGGAATGGCAGACCGCCCACGACTTGACTGAACAGCTTTGCCGCAAGCAACAGCGCCTGGAGACCAGACTTGTCGAGAGCGTCAGCTTTCCTCGGGCGACCGTCCGCCTGCCCGAGGGTGAGGATGTGACGATCCACTCAATCGAGGCTCTCAATGAAGTGCTCGGCAAAGGGTCGGATATTGCGGCTCTCCGCCAGAAGGCCGAATCTGATCTGGCGGCACATCAGGCAGGCTGGGATTCCGCTGCCGAGGAGAGCGGCTACGCCGCAGCGCTCACGGCGGAGCGCGAGGCCAGCGACCGGGCACAGGGCCTGCTCCAAGCGTTCTCGATGACGCCGGCCACGACGCTCGCCGGTGTGGCGGCCAAGCTCAATGCCATATTGCGGGAAGGCGAAGCGTGGGCAGAAGGCTCCGAGTTCCCCTGGCCACAAATCCGCTCGGCGCTCAGCGATCTGGTGGGCATCGGGAAGCTCGAAAAGGTCCTTCACGGCGAGCGGTGCTCTTAGGCTGCAGGTGGGCTGCTACTGCTGCCACGCCTGAAACGGGGGCCTGGGCAGCTGTAAATTCACAGCCGTTCGCAGGCAGCTATCGCAAAGTTTTGGTTCACGCTGCCTAACTCAGCTGAGCAGCCGACGGTGGACGAGTGCCGCTGCGCCTCCTAAAAATTTCCCTGTGGATATTGCCTCTGTGACGACTTGGTGTCGTATTCGTTTGGCTGGGGCTGAGTAGAAGTAAGCAAC
>NZ_JAMYND010000014.1:0-159886 GCF_040318885.1 Mesorhizobium sp. M0998 | reverse complement strand
CCTCGTTGAAACGATCGAGGCAACCGAATGCAACAACTACTTCGCAAACGCCGGCTACGCTTCCATCAAAACGTGAAAGGCTCTAGAAGCCAGAGCCGCAGCAGACGGATTTCCGTCGCCGGTTCCGAGCCCGCCCGACCTTGGTCTGGCGGGCTTTGTCTTTTTGAAGCTTTCGACTGCATGGCGTCATCTGCCGACCCTTCGCGGTCTGCTGGTCGCGCTGCCGTGCCGTCCTTGACGCGCGCCTGCCAAAAACATTGCGAAACGGCGAGCGAGCGGTTATATAGACCGCGATTTTCCCATTTTGGTGGCTCTAAACCACCGCCCGCGCGGGAACGCGGGCGAACGAGAAGGATTTTTGTAATGGCCAATACGCTGCTGATGCCAAAGGCGACCGCCGTCTGGCTGGTTGACAACACAGCGCTTTCCTTCGAGCAGATTGCGCAGTTCTGCGGACTGCATCCGCTTGAGGTCAAGGCTATCGCCGACGGCGAGTCGGCGCAAGGCATCAAGGGCATGGACCCGATCATGACCGGCCAGCTCACTCGCGACGAGATCGCGCGCGCCGAGAAGGACTCGAACCACCGGCTGAAGCTCTCCGATCCCAAGGTGCGGGTGCCGGAATCCAAACGCAAGGGTCCGCGCTACACGCCGCTGTCGAAGCGCCAGGACCGGCCCAACGCCATCCTCTGGCTGGTGCGCAACCATCCCGAGCTCAAGGATGCGCAGATTGCCCGCCTTGTCGGCACAACGAAGTCGACGATCGACCAGATTCGCGACAGAAAGCACTGGAACTCCGCCAATCTCCAGCCTATGGATCCGGTGACGCTCGGCCTGACGTCGCAGATCGACCTCGATATGGAAATCAACCGCGCCTCGCGCGGCCGCGAGCAGGCGCAGCCGGTCGGCGATACGCTGCTGCCGGCCGCCTTGACCGAACGGCTGGTGCCGGCGCCCGAAAAGCCGAAGGACGAGGACCGCGAACTTGACGCCAACGCCGTCTTCGCCAAGCTTTCGGCGCTGAAGTCGAAGGACAAGGACGCCGACGAAGAGGAATAGGTCTGGCATCCAAAACAAAAAGCCCGCTTTCAAGCGGGCTTTTTTGTGATCTTCCGTGTCAGCTTCGCGCCGCCCGGTCCGGCGCCATGCCGTAATCCTCGCTGCGCTCCACCGCGCGATAGAAATCGGCGAGCTGCTTGCCGCGCTCCGGCTTGAAGGTGCGGCCGGCGATGACCACCGTGGCGATTCGGTCGATGCGGAAAGCGCGGAAATCGCTGCGCATCTCACACCAGGCGACCAAGGTCCACACCTTGCCCCAGAACCACAGGCCGAGCGGGCGGATGTCGCGCGCGGTGCTGCGGCCGGCCTCATCCGAATAGTCGATGGTCAGCACCTGACGTTTCTCGATGGACCGCTCGATCAGGTCGATGGCTTCGCGGGCGGCATCGCTTACCACCCACATCGGCGTGTGGATCTCGGTACGGGCGATGCGGTCCTTTTCGGCGTCGGGCAACACGGCGCCTATCTTGACCAGCGCCTCGTCGGCGGCTCGCGCCATGGCCGCGCCGCCAAAGGCGCGCACCATGCGGGCGCCGGCGACCAGCGCGACGATCTCGTCACGCGTGAACATCAGCGGCGGAAGGTCGAAACCCTCCCTCATCATGTAGCCGACACCGGCCTCGCCGTCGATCGGCACGCCGGTCGACTGCAGATCGGCGATGTCGCGATAGATCGTCCGCTCGGAAACCTCGAGCCACGTGCCCAGCTTCTGGGCGGTGACCAGACGACCACCACGCAGATGCTGCACGATCTGGAAGAGCCTGTCGGCGCGGCGCATCGTATGGTCCCTCGGCGTCTATCGTTCCAGCCCTTCGCGCTTGCGCTGCGCGGCGACGAAGGCCGCGCCGAAGGACAGTTTACTCGTTGTCGGCGGGTTTGCGCCGACCACCCGCCAGAACGGCGCAACATCGCCCAGCGCCATACCACGCTCAAGATCCTCGTTGGCGGCCTCGGCGACGGTGCGCAGATGATAGCCGATGGTGACCGGACATGTCATCTCGGCACCGTGCTCGATGGCGAGAGCGGTGCGCAAAGCGCGGATATTCATGTCCATGCCTTCGGGGATAGAGCGGATGAATGCATGGACCTGGCGAGCTGCAGGAACCAGCATCGGCTGGCCTTCGACGACGTCGCCGATGGTGCGTGGCGACGGTGTTATGCCGTTGATGCCAGGCGTGTTCAGCCTGTCGTTCCAGCTTTTCATCGATCGTCCTCTCGGCCATCCGGCTCCGGCGGCCATTGCACTATGGCACGAGCCTCCTGACACCATACTGTCAGGAGGCTTCAGCATGCCCATTTCAGCTCGTCGCCAGGTTGCATCCAAACGCCACGCGGAAAGCTTGCCTCAATTGCCGCCATTGCGGCGGTCGCCATACATGTCCGGCCAACCAATATCCTTGCGGATGTCCGCCGGCAGGGTGTTCATGAATCGCTGGGTGCGGATCTCATTGCGGATCGTCCGGATCTTGCCGACATAGTGCTGCACGCTACGCAGAATGGTAATGCCGTTCATGGCTGGTCTCCTCTCTTTCGATGCAGGCACTATCGCACACCCCTGCTGACAGCAGTCTGTCAGGAGGGTGCGTCTCTCCTGACCGGCGTTCCGATTTGTCGACCGAAGTGATCAGGCAGTGCTGAAAAGAGGCCTGCTGCACTGGAAAGACGGCGATCGCGGAGCCGCTTTGACAGTCCAGCCGCGATGCTGATCAAAGGCTGCATGTCGAAACTTCTCGCACTCGTCATCATCTTCATGATGGTCATCCAGCTCATCAAGCCGCTCGGCTGGCCCGGGCTGAAGCGGCGCAGCGATTTCTGGAAGCTGGCGCTGCTGGCGATGGCGGCGATTTCGATTACGGCGGTGCTCGGGCACTGGACGTAATGCATGTCGCGCAAAAGTGTGCAGCGGTTTTGCGACAACGACATGCATAAAAACGAGAACCTGAAGCGCGTCGGATGAGGCCAATCGAACGCGACGCGCTTTAGTGCTGGCGGTCCGCTATGCGACGCCCGGTTCGTTGGCGAGCACCAGGCTGACCAGATGTTCCGCCCAGGCTCGGTAGCCGGCTTCCGAAGCGTGAAATCCATCCGATGCGAAGCCGGCATCGGCATCCGTGATCGGCAGCCGGCGCGCCGGTATGGCGCCGCGTTCGAGGCAAAGGCGCTCGCCCATCCGGTTCATTTCGACGGCGCGGATTTCGAGGATATTGCCGAGTAGCGGCGGCATTGCCGGAGCCCGGGTGAACTCCAGCACCGGCGACCACACCACGCGAGCCTCCGGCCATTTGGCGCGCAGCGCGTAGAGCAGGCCGCCAAACTCGCGCTTGAAGCGCGGTACCGAATGAAAATTCTTGGTGTCGTTGGTACCGATGGCCAGCACGATATGCGTCCACGGATCGGCCGATAGATTGGGCAGCACATGATCGCGGATCTGGCCAGAGGTTGCCGAGTTGAAGCCGGCCGCCCGCCAGCGCACGGTGCGGCCGGTGCGTTGCGCAATCAGAACTGCCAGTTGCGCGGCCAATCCGTTTTCGGAATTGCCGATGCCTACCGAGGCGGCGGAGGAATCGCCAAGCACCAGAACCGAGATTGCTGGCGCCAGGCCAGATATCTCGTGCATGACCGGACCTTGTGCCGGCAGCATGCGGGCGGTGCGGCGACGCACGCCAAGTCCTTGCCAGACATAGACCGGAAAGGCGAGCCAGGTGAGAAGGGTCGGAAAGCGCCGCATGGCAAGTCCCTTTTAGGGCATAGCGAACAGCACTTAGCGCATGTTGCACTGAAGGTGAACGACCTTGCAGCGACACCCTTGTCGCCTCAATGGCAACCGTCATGCGTCCCGGATTGGTCTTGATACTCGTCATGCAGCCGCACCCAGTCGCCGAGGCTATGATGCGGGCCAGTTTCGTTGCGGCCTTTCGGCGTCAGATCGAGGTAGTGATAGGCGCCGATCAGCGGATCGCCGCCTCGCGAGCGCGAGATGAAAGTCAGGAAGATGTCGCCTTTCTCGTCGCGATAGAACACGCTGGTGCCGGGAAGATCCTTCGATTGCCGCGCGCGCCGCTCGAAATTGTAGGTCGTGTCGCCGGCCGCGATCTGCTTGTCGGTGAATGACACCTGCATGTCGAAGTTGAAGTCCGAAGCGTAGGACGACACCCAGTCGAATTTCCAGCCCATGCGCTGCTTGTAGGGCAGCAATTCAGCCAGTGGCGCGCGCGCTACCACGACAAGTGAGACATCGTGATGCCTGAGATGCTGGTTGGCGCCGTCGATGTGGTCGGCAAGAAATGAGCAGCCTTCGCAGCGATAATCGGCGCCCGGCCCGAACATGAAATGGTAGACGATCAGCTGGCTGTTGCCGCCAAACAGGTCGGGCAGTTTCTTTGGCCCTTGCTCGGTCTCGAAGACATAGTCCTTGCGGATCTTCAGCCACGGCAATTCGCGGCGTTCGGCAGCGATGCGGTCCCGAAAGCGCGTCAATTCCTTTTCGCGCGCCAGATGCGCCTTGTGCGCCTGAAACCACTCTTCCTGCGAAACGGTCTTGTTGTTTGGCATCGGTCTGCTCCTCTTTTCACGGAGGACGTTCGGCAGCGAGGAATGCCGACACCGAGCTGCATTTTTAGTTGCAGGAAATTGCAGACCTTGCTGCTTTCAAACAAACCCGGGCGGGTCGGAGGGAACGCAACCTGAATTCCGTCAGGCGGCTTGCTCAAGCGTCGGCTGCCATTGTCCAAGCGCTGCCAGATGGTTCATGTGGGCGCGATGGGCGAAGGCGGCCTGCGCGGCGGCGACGTTCGCCGCCTTGCCGCTCCAGGCCTTCTGTGGAGCGGCCTGCAAGGCGCGGCCGTAGGAGAAGGTCAGCTTCCACGGATGCGGGCCGATAGCGTTGATGGCATTGAGGTTGGCGGTCGCCTGCTCGTCCGTTTGTCCGCCTGACAGGAAGGCGATGCCTCCGATCGCGACCGGCACCGTCTCGCGGAACAGTTTTATGGTCTTTTCGGCGACTTCCTCGGGGCTGCTGACCTTGCCCGATTTCTTGCCGGCAAGGACCATGTTCGGTTTCAGGATGGTGCCTTCGAGCACGACGCGGGCCGCATAGAGCTCGGTGTACAACTTTGTCAGTGTCGCCTTGCTGATCTCGTAGCAGGTGTCGATGTCGTGGGCGCCGTCCATCAGCACCTCCGGCTCGACGATCGGCACGATGCCGGCCTCCTGGCAAAGCGCGGCGTAACGGGCGAGCGCATGGGCGTTCGAGCCGATCGACGTGGCGGAAGGCACGCCCTTGGCAACATCGATGTCGATCACCGCGCGCCATTTGGCAAAGCGGGCGCCGAGCTTGTAATAGTCGGCAAGGCGTTCGCGCAGGCCGTCGAGGCCCTCGGTGATGGTGTCGCCGGGAAAGCCGGCCAGCGGCTTGGCGCCGGCGTCGACCTTGATGCCGGGGATAGCGCCTGATGCCTTGATGATGTCGACCAGCGGTGTGCCGTCGGCGGCCTTCTGGTGAATGGTCTCGTCGTAGAGGATGACGCCGGAAATGTACTTGGTCATTGCATCGCTGGCGCGGAACATCATCTCGCGATAGTCGCGGCGACTGTCGGCGGTCGACTCGACACCGATGACGTCGAAGCGCTTCTTGATGGTGCCGGAGCTCTCGTCGGCAGCCAGCAGGCCTTTGCCATTGGCCACCATCGCGGCAGCAATGTCCTCGAGACGTTCGCTCATCGTGCTTCTCCTGAAAGAATTGATCCGTGCCCAGCAGACCACCAGAGCAACGCAGGTTCAAGTCGAACAATTTCACCGGGTAGGCGCGAATCGATTGAAAGTCGCGGGCGCCCTCTTTCGCGCTGTTATTGCTGCCGCGCTCAGCGCTTCAAGATGTCGACGCCGGGCAAGGGCTTGCCTTCCATCCACTCCAGGAAAGCGCCGCCAGCCGTCGAGACATAGGTGAAGTCGTCGGCAACGCCGGCATGGTTGAGCGCCGCCACCGTATCGCCGCCGCCGGCGACCGAGATCAGTCTGCCGGCCCTCGTGCGCGCTGCCGCGTGCCTGGCCGTCGCCACCGTTGCGTGGTCGAATGGCTCGATCTCGAAGGCGCCGAGCGGCCCGTTCCAGACCAGCGTCGCGGCGCGGTCGATCCATTCGGCAATGGTTTTCACGGTCTTTGCGCCGACGTCGAGGATCATGCCGTCGGCCGGCACGTCTGCTATGGCGACGGTCTCGCTGGCGGCGCCGGCCTTGAACTCCCTGGCGACAACGCCGTCGGCGGGCAGGATGATGGCGCAGCCGGCCTCGGCCGCCTCGATCATGATCTGCTTGGCGGTGGTCGCGAGATCACGCTCGCACAAGGATTTCCCGACATCGGTGCCGCGTGCCGCGAGAAACGTGTTGGCCATGCCGCCGCCGATGACCAGCGCGTCGACCTTCTTCACCAGGTTCATCAACAGGTCGATCTTGGTCGAGACCTTGGCGCCGCCGACGATGGCGACAACCGGACGGACGGGATTTCCAAGACCCTTTTCCAACGCGTCGAGCTCGGCCTGCATGGTGCGGCCGGCGAAGGAAGGCTGCACATGCGCCAACCCTTCCGTCGACGAGTGGGCGCGGTGCGCAGCAGAGAAGGCGTCGTTGACGAAAATGTCGCCGTTGGCGGCGAGCTTTTCGGTGAAGGCCGGATCGTTCTGCTCCTCGCCCTTATGGAAGCGGGTGTTCTCGAGCAGCAATACGTCGCCGTTATTCATGGCAGCAACGGCATTTGCCGCCTTGTCACCGATGCAGTCGGAGGCAAAGCCAACCGGACGGCCGAGCACGTCCGCCGTCGCCTTGGCGATCGGCTCGAGCGAGAATTCCGCCGCCGGTCCATCCTTCGGCCGGCCGAAATGGGCAAGCAGGATGACCTTGGCGCCCTTGCCGGAGAGCTCGGCAATGGTCGGCGCAATGCGCTCGATGCGGGTGGCGTCGGTGACCTTGCCCTCGGCGACGGGAACGTTGAGGTCGACACGCACCAGCACACGCTTGCCGCTGATATTGCCGATGTCGTCCAGTGTCTTGAAGCCGGCCATGCTGATCCCTTTCGCGAAAAATCGCGGGGACCTTACCCCGCATCGACGACGATGCAAGACCTGCCTAACGGTTCACCGAAAATATGATTCACGTATCGAGGACGAAGTGCCCACGGGGAGCGAGATGGGCAGCAATGGCGCAAAACGCTCCGACATATGGCTTTACCGGTTGCGTACCACGATGCAGGCGCCGCCGACGCTTTGCAGCTTGTCGCAGATCGTGTCGGCCTTGGCTCTGCTATCGGCGCCGATCCGCACGGCATAGATGCCGCGCCTGCCGATCGGTGTGCGGACCCGGCTGACCACCGGATCGTGGCCGGCAAGCAGTGCCGGGAACCGGCTTTTCACTCTCAGCCACTGGTTGAGCGCCGCGGCGCGGCGGAAATTGCCGGCCACCTGCACGCCCCAGGGCTTGATGTTGATCGACGACATCGGCACGGTTCTGGACATGATCACCGGCAGCTCGCGGCAAGCGGCAGCGAAACTCGCCTTTTTGTCGAGCGGCCGGATGACGCCGGCATACGCGGCATCGGTGAACTTGTCGGCCGGCTCGCCCATGACGTCCAGGACGTAGCTTTCGGTCTCCAACGGGAGGAATCCGCCGGAATTCAGCCAGCGCGTCACCCGGCTCTCGCCGGCATTGTAGGCTGCGGCGGCGAGGCCGAGATTGCCGAAACCGGATTTCATTTCGGCAAGGTATTTTGCCGAGGCCGGGATTGCCTGTTCGATGTCGAAGGAATTGGCGAGCCCGCGCATCTTGGCGGTGCCCGGCATGAATTGGGCGATACCCTCCGCGCCGACCGGGCTGACCGCATTGGGATCGAAACGGCTTTCCTTCCAGATCAGCCGGGCAAAGAAATCCCGGGGCAGCCCGTTCTGGTCGGCATGCGTCTCGATCAGGTTGCAAACCTGGTCGATCAGCTTCTTTTTGGCGGGCCGTGGTGGATCGGCCTGAACGGCTGTCGCCCAGATCAGCCCGCAAATGACAACCAGCGCCGCGCCCAGCAAACGCCGCATCGAACTACTCCGCCGCGGCTTTGTCGTGCTGCCCGAATCGCCGTTCGATATAGTCGGCGACCATCTTCTCGAAATCCGCGGCAATCGATGGGCCGCGCAGGGTCGCCGCCTTCTTGCCGTCGACGAATACCGGGGCGGTCGGTGTCTCGCCGGTGCCGGGCAGCGAAATGCCGATATCGGCATGTTTGGATTCGCCCGGACCGTTGACGATGCAACCCATCACCGCGACTTTGAGGTTCTCGACGCCGGGATATTGTTCACGCCACACCGGCATGTTCTTGCGCAGGTCGGCCTGGATGTTCTGGGCAAGCTCCTGGAACACGGTCGAGGTTGTGCGGCCGCAGCCCGGGCAGGCGGCGACGATTGGCACGAACTGCCGGAAGCCCATGGTCTGCAACAGCTCCTGCGATACCTGCACCTCGCGCGTGCGGTCGCCGTTCGGCTCCGGCGTCAGCGAGATGCGGATTGTGTCGCCGATGCCTTGCTGGAGCAGGATGCCCATGGCCGCGGACGAGGCGACGATGCCTTTCGAGCCCATGCCGGCCTCCGTCAGGCCGAGGTGCAGCGCATGGTCGGATCGGGTGGCAAGCTCGGTGTAGACGGCGATCAGATCCTGCACGCCGCTGACCTTGGCCGACAGGATGATTTTCTCGCGCGCAAGGCCGATCTCTTCGGCCATTCCGGCCGACAGGATCGCCGATTGCACGATTGCCTCGCGCGTCACTTCCTGCGCCGTCAGCGGAAAGCCCTGGGCCTGGTTGTCGTCCATCAGCCGGGTCAGCAGCTCCTGGTCAAGCGAACCCCAATTGACGCCGATGCGCACCGGTTTGTCGTATTTGATCGCCATCTCGACGATCGCCGCGAACTGCCGGTCTTTCTTGTCCTTGAAGCCGACATTGCCGGGATTGATACGGTATTTGGCCAGTGCCTCGGCACAGGCCGGGTGGTCGGCCAGGAGCTTGTGGCCGATATAGTGGAAATCGCCGACCAGCGGCACGTCGATGCCGAGCCGTTCCAGCCGCTCGCGGATGGCCGGTACGGCCGCAGCGCTTTCGTCGCGATCGACGGTTATGCGCACGATCTCGGAGCCGGCACGATGCAGCGCCGCCACTTGCGCGACCGTCTGGTCGACATCGGCCGTATCGGTGTTGGTCATTGACTGGACGACGACCGGCGCGCCGCCGCCGACCATCACGCCGCCGACATCGACACCGACCGACCTGCGGCGTGGGAAGGGTGAGGAAAAATATCCGGTCATGCCGGCTGCCTTTAATCTTGAAGGTCCGGGCATGAGGTGGAGGAGCAAAGATGGCTTGTCAATGGCGACTGCCGCGCAGGCCCAGCAAATCGGAAACAACAAGATGGCAGCTTACCGCAAATCCATGGGCGTTTCCGGCAGCATAGAGACATGCCACCGGAAAGATCGCGCGCCGGGTGGCGCTTCTAGTCCTGGAAGGGTTTCAGTGCGTCGTCGGTTTCGCCTTCAGTTTTTCAATCTCGTCCTTGAGCGCCAGCTTGCGCCGCTTGAGATTCACGATTTCGAGGTCGTCTACCGACGGATGGGTCATCGCATCGTCGATTTCCCGTTCGATGTCGCCGTGTTTCCGCTGCAGCTCATCAAGATGGGATGCAAGAGACATGATTGGTTCTCCCTTTCATGGTTTCCTCGGATTGCAGCCGTCATGGCACGTCCACCGCAGGCTCGCTTCTATGACGGCATAATGACAGTGTGCCACCATCGCGCACCGATGTCGAATGCTGCGTGGTAGCATTCCACGCCAATATGAAATGTGATATGGGCTGCGCGCCGGTGCAAGAAGCCCCGGTCCCGCCCAATCAGGCCCATAGTTTGGGCGCCGCAGACGTGCAGACGGTAAAAATGTCCGATCAGGAACAGGCAGATATCCGCCTCGAATATTCCCGGCTGAAGCAGGAACACGCCGATTTCGACGCTGCCATCAATGCGATGATCGCCATGAATTGCGACCCGCTGCAGATCCAGCGCATGAAGAAAAAGAAGCTTTTCCTGAAGGACAGGCTGATGGCGCTGGAAGACAAGATCATTCCAGACATTATTGCTTGAACGAACGCCATTGTTTGAACGAACGCCGGCGGGGCCTGCTGGAAAAGCGGTTATGCCGCGATCGAAAGCCGTGCGGCGCGCTCGCGCAACAACGCTATCAGGTTGTCGGTCTTTTCGGTCGAGGTATCGATCGGAACCACCAGGCACATCGTCGCCTCGACCCTGCCCGGCGCTGAAAAGACCGGCGCGGCCAGGCATTTCGTGTAGGCATCGACAAGGCCGGAGGTGACGCAGTAGCCGGCCGACTTGGCGACGGCGATGTCGTCTATGAAATCGTCGAGTTGCAATCTGCGGCCGTCCGGCAGCACGAGATCGTCCTCGGAGACCATATCCTCAATCGCTGCCCTGTCGAAGCCGGCGAGGAGCAGTCGCCCGGAAGCTGTCCAGGGGAGCGGTATTTGCAGACCGGTCGCCGAGCTGATCCGGAATGGCCTCGTCCCCGGGCTTGAATGGACGATGGTGTAGCGGCCGCTTTGCAGCATGCACAACTCCGAGGTCTCGCCGGTCTCGCGTGACAGATGGTCGACTTCCTGGCGCCCTCGCCTGAGCAGGTCGTTGCCCCGCACATAGTCCATTCCGTAGAGATAGAGCTTCTTTCCGAAATAGACCCGATTGCCGTCTCCGGCCATTTCCAGCAGGCCTGCGTCGACCAGCGAGCGCACAAGCGTATAAGTCGTCGAACGCGGCGCGTTTACCCCCTTGGCAAGATCGCCGATGCCGATCGCGCGCTGGGTCGCGTGAAGAAACTCCAAAATCTGGAGGACCCGGTTGAGGCCCTTCTCCCGAGAACCCGAGTTCTTGTCTTCGTCCAGACCGGCGTCAGGTCGAGCGGCCAAGGCATTACCTTCTTGCATTATCGATCCCTGATGTTAATCTGTCTTGTACAGAGTACAGGCGTCTCTTGTAAGGGACAATGATGTCAGTTGCAACTGATGCCTGTACTGCTGGTCCAAAGGGGAACTCAACACGAAAGGAGGTCGCCGTGAACGACACATCCAAAAGGCGTGAATTTCTGAAACTGGGAATGGCCGGGCTTGCAACGGCCGGAGTGATGAGCGCCGCTACCGCGGTCGATGTTCAGAAAGCGGCGGCCCAGGCAGCGCCGGACAGCCTGCTGCGCACCGTCCTCGAGCGCGGCAAGGTGATCGTCGGCACCGGCAGTACCAATGCGCCCTGGCATTTCGAGAACGACGCCGGCGAACTGGTAGGCATGGACATCACCATGGGTCGCATTCTCGCCAAGGGGCTTTTCGACGATCCGACCAAAGTGGAATTCGTCATGCAGGATCCGGCTCAGCGCATTCCGAACGTGACCACCAACAAGGTCGACATCACCATCCAGTTCATGACCATGACCGCCCAGCGATCGCAGCTGATCCACTTCTCCCGACCCTACTACGTCGAAGGCATCGCCTTGCTGACCCTTCCGAACGCCGAAAACAAGACCTTCGACAAGCTGCTTGCCGGCGGTTCGGCGACGCGGATTTCCATCCTGCAAAATGTCGATGCCGAGGCTAACGTGCATATCGTCCTGCCGGAGTCGCAGGTGATGCAGATAGACACGCAGGCCAACGTGCTGCAGGCCTTGGAATCGAAGCGCGTCGACGCCGCCGCGGTCGATCTGTCAACGGTGCGCTGGCTCGCCTCGCGCAATCCGGATAAGTACTTCGATGCCGGCAAGAGCTGGTTCTCGATGCTTTATGGTGCCGCGCTGCGGCAGGGCGACCTCGACTGGCTGACCTTCGTCAACCAGACCTTCACCATCGCCATGTTCGGCCATGAAACGGCACTCTACGACGCTGCGTTCAAGGATTATTTCGGACAGGAGCCGCCGGCGCGCCATCCCGGTTTCCCGGTCATTTGATGCAAGCAGGCGGAAGGACAACGTCCTTCCGCCTTCTCTCATCACAGCCGTCCATGACGAGGACGCATGGGTTATACTCTCAACTTCAACCTTATCTGGCGGCATTTCGACAAGCTCTGGGGCGGACTGCTGCTAAGCCTCGAACTGGCCGTCATCTCGATCGCGATCGGCATCGTCATCGGGCTCGTTCTGGCGGTCTGGTACGTGTCGGCCGGACGTGCGGTGCGGACCATCATCGCGGGGTATGTCGAGTTCATCCGCAACGTGCCGCTGATCCTGCTCGTCTATCTGGTCTTCTACGGCTTGCCGACGGTGGTCGACATTGCCTACAGCGCGCAAACCTCATTCATTGCCACGCTGTCGCTCTACAGCGGCGCCTACCTGGTCGAGGTGTTTCGCTCGGGGCTCGAGGCGGTGCCGCGCGGTCAGCTCGACGCTGGCAAGGCAATCGGCCTGACGCCATGGCAAAGGCTGCTCGATGTGCGCCTGCCGACGATGCTGCGCATAACCCTGCCGGCGCTTTCCAACACATTCATATCGCTCTTCAAGGATACGTCCGTGGCGTCGGTCATCTCGGTACCCGAACTCACCTATGGCGCCCAGTGGATCAACTTCAACACGTTCCGCATTGTCGAAGTCTATCTGGTGGTGACGGCAATGTACCTGTTGACCGGCTACACGCTGCTTTTCGCGCTGCGGCTCGTCGAGCGCCGGTTCAAGGCGGCGCGCTGACATGCTGAGCCAGATCATCTACGCCTTGCCGTTCCTCGCCGAAGGCTTTGCCGTAACCTTGTGGGTGTCGCTGCTGGTCGTGGTGTTATCGCTCATCGCCGGCGTGCTGATGGGCGTCGGCCTTGTCTATGGTCCTTTTCCGCTGCGCTGGGCAGTGCGCATTTTCAGCGACACCATACGCGGCATTCCGATCCTGGTGCTGATCTTCTTCGTCTATTACGGCCTGCCCGCGGTGGGGCTGCATCTGGAATCCTTTTGGGCGGCCGTGTTCGCCCTCACCCTCTTCAAGACCGCACAAGTCGTCGAGTATCTCAGGGGCGCCGTCGGCTCGATTCCCAAGGGTCAGTCCGAGGCGGCGATGGCGATCGGACTGACCTTTCGCCAGCGGCTGGCCTACGTCATTTTTCCGCAGGCGTTCAGGCGCTTCCTGCCACCCTGGATCAATGGCGTCACCGACGCGGTGAAGGGCAGCGCGCTGGTCTCGTTGCTCGGCATCACCGACCTCATGCAGGCAATCAACCAGGTCATCGGCCGCACCTATGAGGCGATGCCACTCTACATTCTCGGTGCGCTCGTCTACTTCGCCGTCAACTACGCCCTCTCCTTGGCCAGCCGGCGCCTGGAGCGGCGTTTCTCCTTCATCCGGGAATAGCACGATGTCCAACGCCTCGCACCAGAATCCGGCACTTCTCGATGTCACCGAGGTTTCCAAAGCCTTTGGATCCGTCGAGGTCCTGCGCTCCGTCAGCCTGCAAGTGACACGCGGCGAGGTCGTGACTGTCATCGGCCCCTCCGGCAGCGGCAAGACCACGCTGCTGCGCTGCGTCAACTTCCTGGAGAGCTACGACAGCGGCTCGATCCGTATCGACGGCAAAGAAGTCGGCTATCGCGAGACGGGAACGCGCCAGCGACGCAGCGAGCGCGACCTGGCGGCGATGCGAGCCGAGACCGGAATGGTGTTCCAGAGCTTCAATCTGTTTCCGCACTTGACTGCGGCCGGCAACATCATGCTTGGCCTGCGCAAGGTGCGCGGCAAGAGCAATGCCGAGGCCCGCACCATTGCCGAGCACTGGCTCGGCCGCGTGGGCCTCGCCCACAAAGCCGACAGTCTGCCGGCCGAGCTGTCCGGCGGCCAGCAGCAGCGCGTCGGCATCGCCCGCGCCGTGGCGATGGAGCCGAAGATATTGCTTCTCGACGAGATAACCTCGGCACTCGACCCCGAACTGGTTGGCGAGGTGCTCGAGGTCGTGCGCAGCCTCGCCGAAGACGGCATGACGATGCTGATGGTCACGCACGAAATGGCTTTTGCACGCGACGCATCGAGCCGCATCGTTTTCATGGCGGATGGCGGCGTCAGTGCCGTCGGACCACCCGCCGAGATTCTGGCGGCGGGGTTCGACAATGAACGTCTTCGCAGTTTCCTGGCGCGGTTTCGCGCCTCGCATTTTTGACATCGGACGGCGAAAGCTGTCGCAAGGAGCTTTTATGACGCCTTACATCCGGCTCGCGGAATTGGGCCTGACACTGCCCGAGCCGCCGAAGCCCATCGCCAACTTCGTCACCTATGCCGAGAGCGGACGGCTGATCTTCCTCTCCGGCCAGGGGCCGTTGCGCGCCGATGGCGCGCTCTGCACCGGCAAGGTCGGAGAGGATGTCAGCGTTGAAGAGGCCTACGGGCATGCGCGTCTGACCGGCCTGAACCTGCTCGCCGTCATGCACGCGGCGGCCGGCGACCTCGGCCGCATCGTGCGCGTCGTCAAGCTGCTTGGCTTTGTCAATGCGACGCCGACATTCAGCGAGCACCCCAAGGTGGTGAACGGCTGTTCCGATCTTTTCGCGGCCGTCTTTGATACGCTTGGCGGACATGCCCGTTCGGCGATCGGTGTCGGCTCGCTGCCGGGCAACATCACAGTTGAAATCGAGGCGGTCGTCGAGATCGCCGCCTGAAATCTTAAACAGGATCTACAGAGATGACGACCTATGCCGCTGACCGTTCCAACACGACAATCCGCGAACGGCTTGGCCTTCGCCCAATCATCAATGTCTCCGGCACGATGACGGCACTCGGTGCTTCGATCATCGTGCCAGAAGCGATTGCCGCAATGTCGGAAATGGCCTCGCAATGGGTCGAGATGGACGATCTGCAGCGCGCCGCAAGTAGGGTGATTGCACGCCTTACCGGCGGCGAGGCCGGCTTCATCACCGCATGCTGCGCCAGCGGCATAACAATGGCGATTGCCGGCGCGATGACCGGGACCAGCCTTCTTGCGATCGAGCGGCTGCCGGACGACACCGAGGGCCTCAAATCGGAGGTCATCGTTCAGCTTGGTCACATCGTCAATTATGGCGCGCCGATCGACCAGTCGATCCGGCTTGCCGGAGCCAAGGCAGTGCCTGCCGGCACGGTCAGCGTCACCCAGGATTATCATGTTGCCGAGGCGATCCGGGACCGGACGGCGGCAGCCCTCTACGTCGTTGCGCACCACACCGTGCAATACGGCATGCTCTCGCTTGAGGAGTTCTGCGAGATTTGCCACGCCAAGGGCGTGCCGGTGATCGTCGACGCCGCCTCGGAATACGATTTGCGTGGCTTTCTGGCGCGCGGCGCCGACATTGTTGTCTACAGCGGGCACAAATTTCTCTCAGGGCCGACAAGCGGCATCGTTGCCGGCCGCAAGGATCTGGTACGGGCCGCCTATCTCCAGAACCGGGGCGTTGCGCGCGCCATGAAGGTCGGCAAGGAGAGCATTGCCGGCACTATGGCGGCCCTGGAAGCCTGGGAGCGGCGCGACCATGCCGGCATTCGCCAGCGGGAAGAAGCCGCACTGCATCTGTGGCAAACCGCATTGCAGGGCCTGCCTGGCATCGAGGCACGTATCATTCCAGATCCGACCGGAAATCCTCTCGACCGCCTGCAGGTGTTCGTTGCGCCGGAAAGCCGCTTCACTGCCGCCGGCCTCGCCTCGGCGCTTGCGGCGGGTTCACCGCCCGTGATCGTGCGCAACCACGAGGTCGAGCGCGGTCACTTCTTCCTTGATCCGTGCAATCTCCATCCCGGCGAGGCGGAGATCGTTGCCGAACGCCTGCGGGCGGTGTTGAGTGCTGCCGATCGGCCCGCGGATGCGATGAAACCCGCTCGCAAGCAGTCCGCCGGAGCGCTGCGCTGGCCGGACTAGACATCGCCAGAGCGTGGTCGAGCCAGTGCCTTCCAGCACCGGCTTCGCATCGGGCCAGTGCGCCATCACGGCAGTGTGAATGAACTTTTAGTCTTCGGGCGGAATAAACCACCCCGCCCATTGGTCTCCCAAACAGACGCCATTTCCGGCGTGCAGGAGACCGGTATGATCCACCACCACGACAATGAAGCTGACGGCATCAGCCGCCGTCATGCACTGGAATGCATGATCTGGGCCGGCACGGGAGTGCTGTGGACAATTTCGGCCGGCGTGCCGGCTTCGCTCAGCCTGCTGGGTGCGTCGCAAGCCGCCGAGGCCTTGGCCACCGGCTTCACTTTCCTCCAGATCTCCGACAGCCACATCGGCTTCGACAAGGCTGCCAACCCGCACGCCATCGACACGCTGAAGGAGGCCATCGGCAAGATCCAGGCGTTGCCGCAAAAGCCGGCTTTCATGATCCACACCGGCGACATCACCCATTTGTCGAAAGCCGCGCAATTCGACAACGCTGCCCAGATCATCGGCGGCGCAGGCTTCGACGTGCATTATGTGCCCGGTGAGCACGACCTGATCGATGACGGCAATGGCCAGGCCTATCTCGACCGCTACGGCAAGGGCACCAAGGGCGCTGGCTGGTATTCGTTCGACCAGAACGGCGTCCATTTCATCGGGCTGGTCAACGTCGTCAACCTGAAGGCTGGCGGGCTGGGCAATCTCGGCGCCGACCAGTTGGCATGGTTGGCCGATGATCTGAAGGCGGTCACCGCCTCGACGCCAATCGTCGTCTTTGCCCATATCCCGCTATGGGCTGTTTATCCCGAATGGGGCTGGGGCACTGACGACGCGGCGCAGGCCTTGGCCCTGCTCAAGCGCTTCGGCTCTGTCACCGTACTCAACGGCCATATCCACCAGATCATGCAGAAGGTCGAAGGCAACGTTACCTTTCATACCGCGCGCTCGACCGCTTTCCCGCAACCGGCGCCGGGCACCGCAGCCTCACCCGGGCCGATGACGGTACCTGCCGGCCAGTTGCGCAGCCTGCTCGGCACAAGCAGCGTGACAGTCACGCAAGGCGGGCAGGACCTCGCCATCATCGACAGCACGCTGGCCTGAGGGGAAATGCGATGATCCGCTTCCCATCCCGCGTCTTGCTCGTATCCCCTGTCACGTTCGGTTTGGCGGCGATCCTGATAATGGTTGCCATGCCACTGAACGCAGCAGGCCAGCCAATGGTCAAGATCGAGAACTTTGCCTTCACGCCGGCGGTGCTGACGGTAAAGCAGGGCACTACCGTGACCTTCGAGAATGACGACGACATCCCGCATCTGGTGGTCGCCAACGATGCCTCGTTTCGCTCCAAGGCGCTTGACACCGGTGACACATATGCCTTCACCTTCACCAAAGTGGGCGACTATGCCTATTTCTGCGGGCTTCACCCGCACATGCAGGGCAGGATCACCGTCGCTCCGTGAGGATTTTCGGAAGGTTCTGCCCGGGATGCCGGGCGATGCGACGGTGTTGAACCAAGAGGCCGCGACCGAGCGCTTTCGCGAGGTGGTTCTGCCCCATCTCGCGGATGCGCTTGCGCTTGCCCGCTGGCTGACCGGCAACGCCGCCGACGCGGAGGATGTGGTGCAGGAGGCCTGTTTGAAGGCGCATGCGGGCATCGCCGGCTATGCCGGCGGCAATGCGCGCGCCTGGCTGCTGGCGATCGTGCGCAACGCCTCTTACTCCTGGCTGGCGCGCAACCGGCCGCGCAGTATCGTCGCCGTCGGCGACCTGAGCGACCTCGATGACATGACGGCTGCATATGGCGCCGGCCTGCCGGATACGGATAGTCCTGAGGCAAGCCTGATCGCCAAGGCCGACACGGCCGCACTCGAGGCGGCGATCGCCGCGCTGCCGCACCAATTTCGCGAGACTGTGGTGCTGCGCGACATCAACGGCCTCAGCTATCGCGAGATCGCGACGCTGCTTGGCGTGCCGCTAGGCACGGTGATGTCGCGACTGGCGAGGGCGCGCGGTCTGCTGATATCCCAACTTGGGAGGGCGCCATGAGCGCGCACAACGATGGACTGCCCGATGACCCGGCGGGCGTGGAGCTGATGATCCATGCCTTGGTCGATGGCGAGCTCGACGCAGCAGCAGCATTGGCTGTCGAGCGACGCATCGCGGCCGATCCGGCGCTCGCCGCCGAGCATGCCCGCATCGCTGCGCTGCAGTCCGCTGTCGGCAGGCTGGCGCTGCCACAGGTCAGCGACGCCCTCAATGCGCGCATCGCGGCGATCGGCGCGACTGGCGAGGCACAGGATCGGCCGGCGCCGACGCGGCCGCAGCAAACCGTGCCAACCCACATGCGGCCAACCCAAACGCGGCCGGGCCGCTTCGGCGCGTTCGACTGGCGCGCAATGGCGGCATCGATCCTCGTCACCGCCGTGCTGGCCAGCGGCGCGACGCAATGGGTGACGCTCAGCGGGGCGCCCGACAGCTTTGCAACGGCGGTCGCCAGCGGCCACCGCCGCAGCCTGCTGGCCGCCAGCCCGGTGGACGTCGTCTCGTCGGACAGGCATACGGTCAAACCCTGGCTCGATGGCAGGGTCGGCCTGTCGCCGCCTGCGCCAGACCTTGCCAATGACGGCTTCGCGTTGCTCGGCGGCCGGGTCGAGGTGATCGCCGACCAGCCAGTGCCGGCACTGGTCTACAGGCACCGCGAGCACCTGATCACTCTCGTCGCCGCGCCCGAGGAAACCGGCTCGACAGCCGGACCGGTCGATCTTTCTGCTGGTGGCTTCTCGCTGGTCCACTGGAGCGACAGCGCTTTTTCCTACTGGGCGATTTCCGATACCGAACGGCCCGAGCTCGACGATTTCGTCACGCGTTTCCGGGCGGCAGCCGCCCGGTGAAGCGACCGTGCCGGCGCAGTGACAGAAACCGTGGAAGCGGCCACCCGTTTCGGGTAGTCTCTCAGTTCGAATTTGCCGCGGCGTCAATCGTCGTCAACCAACTGTCGCTCGACGCGCCGAACTCCTATATGCCGTACAAAACAATTGAGGGATAATGAATAACGAGAGTTTTGCTATCAGGGATGATTTTTCGGACGATTTGGAAGTTCGTTTGGGAAATAATGGTCTGCGGTTCGTCATCACTGATACGTTGCCTTGGACAGATGACGAGGCGATAACTGCGCATCTCGAAAGCATATCGGCGAGAGTGGACTCCTACTTGCAGATTGCAACAAGCGATCAATTTCGCCAGAGATATCCAGAAACCCCGCCAGACAAGGTTTCGATTGTGCTTCGATTCCGCTACGATCCCGCTCCAACTGCGGAGCCGACTTTGTCTGGGATGTCAAAAAGGCTCGCAACCGATGGCATACGCTTCCGTTACGGGATGGCTTCGGAATATCGGAGAGATCGTAGCTGCGGTGAAATTTCAAACTGAGACACTACCCGTTTCGGGCCATCCTTGCTGTTCCACCCGAATTCCGCTAATGCGCGCCTTTGTCGCCGGGGAGCAGAAGCTTGGACGATCATCGCGCCGACGTCGCCATTATCATGGGCAGCCAGTCCGACTGGGCGACGATGCGCCACGCCGCCGAAACGCTGGAGGCGCTTGGCATCCCGCATAAGCGGCTGATCGTCTCGGCCCACCGCACGCCCGACCGGCTCTATGACTTCGCCAAGGGCGCCAAGGCGGCCGGCTACAAGGTGATCATCGCCGGTGCCGGCGGTGCGGCGCATCTGCCCGGCATGACGGCGGCTATGACGCCGCTGCCGGTGTTCGGCGTGCCGGTGGAATCAAAGACGCTGTCGGGCCAGGACTCGCTGCTATCAATCGTGCAGATGCCGGCCGGCATTCCGGTCGGCACTTTGGCCATCGGCAAGGCCGGCGCTGCCAATGCTGCCCTTCTGGCCGCCGCGGTGTTGGCGCTGAGCGACGAAAAGCTCGCCGCCCGGCTGGATAGCTGGCGCGCCGCGCAGACCGCCAAGGTGGCCGCCGAGCCCACGGACGCGCCGTGAGCCTGCCGGCGGGATCGAGCATCGGCATCATCGGCGGCGGCCAGCTTGGCCGCATGCTGGCGATGGCCGCGGCCCGCCTCGGCTACCGCATCGTCGTGCTGGAACCGCAGCCGGATTGCCCGGCGGCACAGGTTGCCAACCGGCAGATCGTCGCCGCCTATGACGACGCGGCCGCGCTTAGCGAGCTGGCTGCGGCCAGTGCCGTCGTTACTTATGAATTCGAGAACGTACCGGTCGCGGCCGCCGCGGCACTTGCCTCTACGGTGCCGGTCTATCCGCCGGCACGCGCACTGGAAGTGGCGCAGGACCGGCTGGCGGAAAAGAAATTCCTCAACGGCATCGGCATACCGACCGCGGATTTCAGCCCCGTCGACAATGACGAGGAACTGACGGCTGCGCTGAAACAGTTCAACGGCAGCGGTATATTGAAGACGCGCCGCATGGGCTATGACGGCAAGGGCCAGCGCGTCTTCCGCAACATGGAAACAGGCGGCTTTGCCGGCACTTGCGAGGCGATGGGCAACGTGCCGTTGATCCTGGAATCCTTCGTCACCTTCGAGCGCGAGATTTCGGTGATCGCCGCGCGCGGCAGCGACGGCTCGCTCGCCGCCTACGATCCAGCGTGGAATGTCCATCGCAACGGTATTCTTCACAGTTCGACGCTGCCGGGCGGAGTAAAATCCGAGACGGCGGCTGCGGCTCAAACGGCGGCGGCAGAGATCCTTGCAGCGCTCGACTATGTCGGCGTCATCGGCGTCGAATTCTTTGTCCTTGCCGACGGTTCGCTGTTGGCCAACGAGATAGCGCCGCGCGTCCACAATTCCGGCCACTGGACGGAGGCCGCCTGCACCATCTCGCAATTCGAGCAGCACATCCGCGCCGTCGCCGGCCTGCCGCTGGGAAATCCCGCCCGGCAGTTCGACTGCGTCATGGAAAACCTGATCGGCGACGATGTCAGGCGCGTTCCTGAGCTGCTCGCCGAGCCCGATCTGATGCTGCACCTCTATGGCAAGGCCGAGGCGCGGCCCGGCCGCAAGATGGGCCATTTTACGCGCGTGAGCCGCCGCAGCTAGAGCATGATCCCGAACCGAAGGTCCGCGCTAGCGAAAAGTGGAATCCGGTTTTCGGAAAAGATCATGCTCAAACACAAAGTTAGAACCTACGCTTACTGGATTTCGCCGCTCTCGTCCTCGTCGGGGCTGGCGCAGCTAACATCGCCTTCCGCGCAGGTCGAATCGGCGGTGAGCTGCTTGGTGCGATCGTCGGTCAGCCGCGTCAGGCATTCCGATATCAGCATCGGATAGATAGAGCCGCCTTCGCTGTCCGCGGCCGAATAGCTGCATTCCGCGTCGCGAAAAGCGATCCAGGCGCGCTGCGCCGTCTGCAACAGCTTCCTGGCTTTTGCGTCAGTTCCGCCGATGAGATCCTGGTAGGCCTTGTTGAGCTTGGCGTCGGCGGATTTGTAGTCCGCGTCGGCGCAGATGTTCATCATCTGCTGGCTGTCGTCGTTGCGGTCGCATTCCTGCGCATAGGCAACAGAACCTGCCGCGAGGACGACAAGACAGGCGGACACAAGAATTCGGCGCATGACGATCTCCAATTCGCAACCGCATCATTCCAGCCGTCTCAAGCCTGCGCAACGCCAGTGACGGATATTTGATGATACGAAACGGTCCGTATCGTTTAGGCAACGCGCTTGCGGTTGACACGGGCAACGCTCCTCGTCTATGAGCCACGCACAGTTCAAAGGCGCGTCTGTGGGCGCGCCTTAATAATTCGGCCCGTGACCGGGCCCAGACCGACGGGCAAGACCATGAAAATCAAGAATTCGCTCAAGGCGTTGAAGGCGCGTCACCGCGACAACCAGCTGGTTCGTCGCAAGGGCCGCGTCTACATCATCAACAAGACCGCGCCGCGCTACAAGGCGCGCCAGGGTTGAGTTTTCGACGGAGGCTGCGCGCCTCCGTTCGCATGATACGACTCTCACGCTAAATTCAGTTTGACGATCCGGCGTCGGGGGCTAGATTCCCGCGATGCGGATTCTTTTTGCATTTTTCACGGCCTTCCTCGTTTCCGGCGCTGTCTCGCTGCCGGCGTGGGCTGAAGATCCGACCACAACTCCGCCGGCAGCACCTCCGGTCGTCAAGACGAAACAGGCGCGGCTCGATCAGCTGTTTGCCGATCTCAAGCGCGAACGCAATGAAAAGGCGGCCGAGCGCATCGCCGGACGGATCGGCAGCGAGTGGTCCCAGTCGGGCAGCGCCTCTATCGACCTGATGATGCAATGGTCGCAGAAGGCGATCGAAAACCAGAAATTCGATGTTGCACTCGATTTCCTCGATCAGGTTGTGACTTTGCAGCCGACCTATGCGGAAGGCTGGAACCGGCGCGCCACTGTTCATTTCATGATGAAGAACTACGGGAAGTCGATGGCGGACATCGACCGCACCCTGCAGCTCGAACCACGCCATTTCGGCGCGCTTTCGGGCCTGGCTCAGATCATGGCCGAAACCGGCCACAAGCAGTCGGCACTTGAGGCCTGGCAGCGCGTGCTCGGCATCTACCCAATGATGCGCAGCGCCCAGGACCAGGTCGCCGCACTTTCCGAGGAGCTTGCCGGCGAAGGCATTTGAGACCAGTAAGGGAGTAGGGGAATAGGGTAGTATGTGAGAGGTGCAGATTGCACTGTGGAACACATGCGCCCTACTCCCCTACTCCCCTACTCCCCTACTCCCCTACCCCCTACTCCCCTATAGGCCCGATCTATGCCGTTTGCTTCCGTGACGAGTTTCTCCACAAGGGCGGCGGCCGGCATCTCCCGCAGCTTCGCAACGCCCTGCCCGGCCCAAGTGGGCAAGAAGTCAGCCCGCTTGCTTTCATCCTTTGCCATCGAAAGCGGCATGACCAGACTCGCCTGCAGCGGAAACGCCAACGCTGCATCTTCCTCACCAGCCATTTCCATCACAAACCGGTTGCGCACCACGCGCGCTGGGCGGCCAGTGAAGCAGCGAGTCACCGACGTGCTCTCGTCGTTGGCCGAGCGCAATGCTTCGCGATAGACTGGCTGCACATTGGCTTCAGGACAGGCCAGGAAAGCCGTGCCGATCTGCACACCAGATGCACCAAGTGCAAAGCTGGCAGCAATGCCGCGACCGTCGAAGATACCGCCAGCGGCAATTACAGGCACCCGCACGGCATCAACAATCTGCGGTACGAGTGCCATAGTGCCGGCTGTGCCGATAGCAGGGTCGCCAGTGAATGTGCCGCGATGCCCACCCGCCTCGTATCCCTGGGCGATAATGGCGTCCACCCCTCCTGCCTCAAGCTGGCGCGCTTCCGAGACGGTGGTGGCCGAACACAAGACAGTACAGCCGGCCGCCTTCAACTGCTGCACAATTGCGGTGTCGGGTAGACCGAAGTGGAAGCTGACCACCTTGGGGCGCAGCTCGAGCACAATTTCGAGGCGCTCACGATCGAAGGTGGGGAAGGGCTCGCCCGGCTCGGGCACCGGTCCGAGACCGACCTCCTCATAGCAGCCGCGAAGGCGGTCTCGCATACTTTGGGCTGCCGCATCATCGTGTATCGGCGCCGGGTGCGCAAAGAAGTTGACGTTGATCGGACGATTGGTGGCGTGCTGTGTCGCCGTGAGCTGCTCGCGGATAGCCGCCGCAGGCAGAATGCCGCATCCGAGCGAGCCAAGCGCCCCGGCATTGCTGACTGCCGCCGCCAGTTCCGGCGTGGTGATGCCGCTCATCGGCGCCTGGATTATCGGGTGCTCAATGCCGAGGAGTTCCAGAAGATCAGTGCGCATCCACATTGGATCACCCTCCTCTTTCTCCCAGGAGAGATTACCTTAACTGACTTCCAGCTCAAGATCGGATAGGGCCTTCGAACCGCTTCACGGCTGGCTACAGGCTGATGCAAGCTGGCGGAGTTCGGCGTTGATCGCAGCCCAACTGCCGTCAATGCACCGGGCCGCCGCGTTTACGACGCGCCATGCAGCCGGCCTATCCGGCAGCCGCGGCCGAAATTAGCGGCCGACTTCCGATCCGACATAGGCGATGCGCAGCATGTTGGTCGAGCCCGGCGTCCTCAACGGCACGCCGGCCGTGATGATGACGCGGTCGCCCGGCTTGCCGAAACCTTCATCGAAGGCGATGCGGCAGGCGCGGTCGACCATGTCGTCGAGGTCGCTGGCGTCGGGGGAAACGACGCAATGCGTGCCCCACAACAGCGACAGCCGCCGCGCCGTGTTGAGGATCGGCGACAGCGCCACGATCGGCACTTGCGGCCGCTCGCGCGCGGCGCGCAAGCCGGTCGTGCCGGACGCGGTATAGGTGATGATCGCCGACAGCTTCAGCGTCTCGGCTATTTCGCGGGCGGCGAGCGAGATCGCGTCGGCTCCGGTCGCTTCCGGTTCCGAGCGCTGCGCGTTGATGATGCCGGCATAGGTCGGGTCGGTTTCGACCTTGGTGGCGATCCGGTTCATCATCGCCACCGCTTCGACCGGGTAGGCGCCGGCGGCGGACTCCGCCGAAAGCATGATCGCGTCGGCGCCTTCAAACACGGCGATCGAGACGTCCGAGACTTCGGCGCGGGTCGGCACCGGCGCGGTGATCATCGATTCCAGCATCTGCGTGGCGACCACCACAGGCTTGCCGGCGCGGCGCGCGGCGCGGGTGATCTGCTTCTGAATGCCAGGCACGGCTTCGAGAGGCATCTCGACGCCGAGATCGCCGCGGGCGACCATCAGCGCATCCGAAAGCTCGATGATCTCGGCCAGCCGGGCGACGGCCTGCGGCTTTTCGATCTTGGCCATGATCAGCGCCCGGCCGCGTGCGATCTTGCGCGCCTCGGCCAGGTCCTCGGGCCGCTGCACGAAGGACAGCGCCACCCAGTCGACGCCGGTCGCCAGAACCGCGTCGAGATCCCGGCGGTCCTTTTCCGTCAGCGCGCCGACCGGCAGGTCGGTGTCGGGCAGGCTGACGCCCTTCTTGTCGGAAATGGTCGTGCCGGCGACAACGGTGCAGACGATCGCCTTGCCGTTGCTGCTGACCGCCTTGAGCTCGAGCTTGCCGTCGTCGATCAGCAGGCGATGACCAGCCTCGACCGAACGCAGGATTTCGGGATGCGGCAGGTAGACCCTCGTCGAATTGCCGGGCTCGGGATTGTCGTCGAGCGTGAAGGTCTGACCGACGGTCAGCACCTCTTTGCCGTTGGCGAACTTGCCGACGCGCAGCTTTGGCCCTTGCAGGTCGGCGAGAACGCCGATCGGCCGGCCGACCGCCTCCTCGACGGCACGAATGCGGCCGACAAGCGTCCGCATCAATTCATGGTCGGTGTGGCTCATATTAATGCGGAACACGTCGGCGCCGGCTTCGAACAGCTTCTTCAGCATCTCCTCGGACGAGGAGGCCGGACCGATGGTGGCGAGGATCTTGACCTTGCGGCTGCGTCTCATTGACTGTTTGTTCCCGGGGCGGCTGGAGCGCCATCCGTTGCGGGCTCGTCAGTCAGCTGGACCATCCAGCTTGCCTGCTCGCCCGTGTCATATTCCTGGAATCCGGCGCGCTGAAAGCCCCGGGCGACGCAATCGGTAACGCCGGCGATCTTGAACTCTTTTTCGGCCACGCACATGTTGATCGGGCCATCCCAGCGTCCGCCGCGCTCGGCGTCTTCTGCATAAAGATAGTAAAACCTTGATGACAACGGTCCCTCGATCAGCGTCTTGCAGCTCGAGCCTTCGATGTGCCACCAGCCTTCGGTGATCCAGCCGGCTTTGGCGCGATAGCCGATGCCGACACCGACCAGGTTCTGCGTGGCGTTGCAGACCCGGAAATCGGCCCGTGCCGGCGAGGCCGTGATCACCGCGAAAAGGCCCATTGCCGGTATCAGGAGCGGCATGGCCAAGGCATGGCGCACACGCAGCCTGCCGGCGAAACCCATCCTGAAACCCCTCAAGAACCACATTTGCATCTCTCAACGCCCCTTTTCGGAAAAGTCCGTACGCATGTCAACGCGCCGATCTGTCCAATTCCAATCGATTTAGAAGGCTCTGGCGCGCTTGCGGCCGCCCCTGCTCAGTTTTTTGGCAGAAACCGTGGCCAAACAACGGCATTGCGCAAGCGTTCTCTTCGTGGAATGACGATACCACCCTCCCCGAAAGCCAGCGAACAGACCTTTCCCGCCAATGACCCGATCCACAGTTTTCGCGCCTTTCGATATCGTCGAAGGCGATCGCAAGCGCGGCATGGTGCTTCTCGCCGATCACGCCCGCCGCGACCTGCCGGAGGAGTATGGCAGTCTCGGCCTGCCGGCGGCGGAGTTCGACCGCCACATCGCCTACGACATCGGCGTCGAGACTGTAACCCGCGAACTCGCAAGTCTGCTCGGCGTTCCGGCGGTGCTTGCCAATTTTTCGCGACTGCTGATCGACCCCAATCGCGGCGAAGACGATCCAACGCTGATTCGCCAGCTCTATGACGGCACCGTCATCCCGGGAAATTACCCCATCGCGCCGGAGGAGCGCGAAAGACGGCTGGATCGCTTTTACCGCCCCTATCATGATGCCGTCGGCGCCATGATCGCCTCTGTGGCGCGAGCATCCGCGCAGGCACCCTTCATCTTTTCGGTGCATTCCTTCACACCGACCATGCAGGGCTTCGTGCGGCCGTGGCACGTCGGCATATTGTGGGATCTGGACGACCGCGTTGCGCGGCCGCTGATCGACATGCTCGCCGAGGACAAGAGCCTCATCGTCGGCGACAACGAGCCCTATGACGGCGCACTGCGCGGCGATACCATGTTCAGGCACGCCATCGTCAACGGCTTTGCCCATGCGCTGCTCGAGGTCCGCCAGGACCTGATCGCCGACCGCAAGGGTGCCCTCGCCTGGGCCGAACGGCTGGCGCCGATCGTTGACGCGATAGACCGACGTGCCGATATACATGCGGTGAAAATATTCGGCTCGCGCACCGGGCCGGTATGATGAGGCGCAAGGGAGGCCAACATGACATGACCGAACTCAGCGAAGAACAAAAGCGCGATTTCGAAGCCGCTGCCTTCCGCCGGCTGGTCGCGCATCTGCGCGAGCGTTCCGACGTGCAGAACATCGACCTGATGAACCTCGCCGGCTTCTGCCGCAACTGCCTGTCCAACTGGTACCGCGATGCGGCGCAAGCCGAAGGTGTCGAACTCAGCAAGGAACAGTCGCGCGAGATCATCTACGGCATGCCCTATGCCGAGTGGCAGGCACTGAACCAGGTCGAAGCCTCCGACGCCAAGAAGGCCGAGTTCGAGGCAAGGCGCCCTAGAGATCACTAGGGGAGGACGCCGTGCCTAAGATCGACGTTGCCGACGTGCCCGGACGCAAGGGCTCGTCCTATCCACCGCCGTTCGATGCACCCTGTGCCGAACGCGTGCGGCAGCGGCTAGGCAACGCAGGCGGGCTCACCGACTTCGGCATCAATCTCATGCGCCTGCCGCCGGGCAACTGGTCGAGCCAGCGCCACTGGCATTCGCACGAAGACGAATTCGTCTACGTGCTTGAAGGCGAGCTGACGCTCGTCGAAGATGCCGGCGAGACGGTGCTGCGCGCCGGTGATTGCGCGGCCTTTCCGAAAGGATCAGGCAACGGCCATCACATGATCAATAAATCGGGCGCGATGGCGATCTATCTCGAAGTCCGTTCGCGCTGGCCCGACGACGTCGCCACCTGCTCCGACATCGACATGATGAGCACCAACGCTGACGGCCGGTTTGTGCACAAGGATGGCGCGCCTTATCCCGAGCCGTAGGGATTTCGGAGTGGACCGCCGAGATGGTTGGCCGATGCGAGAGGACGTAGCGTCTGGTCCAAGCACTTTCGGCGAAGAGCGCTTGACTGTGAATTGAATCGATCTAATTTGCCGCGCAACGCCATTTCCGGACCGGATTCTACCCGATGGACGCGCAGAAAATCACGCAGATCGCGATTCGTGGACGCTGGGCAGTGGCCGGCATCTTCCTCGCCAACGGCTTCTTGACCGGCAGTTGGGCGCCGCAGATCCCGGTGTTCCTGACGCGACTCGACATTTCGAAGTTCACGCTCGGCTTGCTGATTCTGTTGTTCGGTGCCGGCGCCGTCACCGCCATGACCTGGTGCGGCCATCTGATCTCGAAGCATGGCTCGCGCACGGTGCTGCGCTGGTTCGGACTTGCCGGCAGCTTCGGCCTTTTGGTTGTGGCTCTGGCCCCCAACGTGCCCCTTGCAGCCATCGCCATGTTCATCTTCGGCGGTTCGATCGGCGGCATGGACGTCGCCATGAATGCCAATGCAGTGGCAGTCGAACGGCGGCTGTCCCGTGCCATCATGTCGTCCTCGCACGGCTTCTGGAGCCTTGGCGGTTTCGCCGGCGGCGCTTTGGGCGGTTTCGCCATCCAGAACTACGGTCACCTCGCCCATGCGACAGTGGTGACGGCTCTTGCCTTTGCCGTCATCGCCGTAGCGATCCGCTACCTGATCGCCGAGGACAAGCACCCGGTCGCCGAGCACCACAAATTCGCGTTGCCGGCAAATCCGCTGGTCTATCTGGTCGGACTTATGGCGCTGCTGACGATGATCTCCGAAGGCGCGGTACTCGACTGGGCAGCGCTGTATCTCCGGCAGGAACTCGGCGCCGATCTTGCCGTCGCAGGCCTGGCCTATGCCGCCTTTTCCGGTGTCATGGCCGTCATGCGCTTCCTCGGCGATGGCGTCCGCAACCGTTTCGGTGCCGTTACGACATTGCGCGCCTCGGCCCTTGCCGCTGCTGCCGGCATGCTGGTGGCCGGGCTGGCTCCCTCGCCTTGGCTGGCCATTGCCGCCTTCGCCTTTTGCGGCCTCGGCATTGCCAACATGGTGCCGATCATCTTTTCGGCTGGCGGCAACCAGGAGGGCATGGCGTCCGGCACCGGCATGAGCGTCGTCACCACAATGGGTTACTCAGGCATTCTGGTGGCACCGTCGGCGATCGGCTTCATCGCCGAGCACTCGAGCTTCGGCCCGATCTTCGTCGCTCTGTCCGGGCTGCTGGTCGTCGTGCTGGTGATGGCCGGCCTCGCTCACCGTGCCGAATTCGCTGCCGAGCCTGCACCGGCTGAATAGCGCTTGAACTCTTCGTAGAGGAAATCCGCGACGCGGCGGATGCGGACGCTGGTACGCACGTCGCGGTGCATGGCCAGCCACACCGGCAGCGTCGGCAGCGGGAGACCCGGCAGCACTGTCTCGACCAGCGGATCACGGTCGGCGAGCGGCTGCTGGCCAAAGCCGATGCCGTTTCCCGCCCGCACTGCTTCCCACAGCACGATCTGATTATCGGTCCTGAAGCGGAAGGCATTGCGGGCGAGCGCGACGCCGAACTGGGCAAAGCCGCGAATGATCTCGTCGCTGCGGTCGAAGCCGACCAGATCATGGCCGGCAAGATCGCGGGCCTCGCGCGGACGGCCACGCCGGTCGAGGTAGGATTTTGCCGCGCAGGCGCGGAGCGGAATGTCGGTCACCTTGCGCGCGACCAGTTCATTCTGCGCCGGCTTGACCATGCGGATGGCAATGTCGGCGTCGCGACGCAGCAGATTCTCGACCTGGTTCGAGGCGACGATCTCGACCTCGATGCCCGGCTCCTCGAACCCAAGCCTCGCTGTGATTTCCGGCAGCACATAGGCCGCCACCACTTCGCTGGCGGCAATGCGCACCGTACCCTCTATCGCCTCGACCGATCCCAGCGCCAGCAGCGAAAAGGCGCTCGCCTGCTCGCTCACCGCGCGGCCCCGTTCAAAGAGCGTACTGCCTGCTTCCGTGAGCGCGTAGCCACGCCGCCCGCGCCGGAAGAGGGTGACGCCGAGCGCCTGTTCCAGCTCGGCGATGTGGCGGCCGAGCGTCGGCTGGCTTGCGGCAAGTTTTCGTGCGGCGGCCGACAGGCTGCCGGTCTCCGCCACGGTGACGAAACTCTTGATCAGGTTCCAGTCAATATCCATTCAAAATTGAATATCACATCGCCAGTCGTAGTCAATTTCCATTCGTTTGCGGAGAGACAATATTGGGGTCGTAACGCAACACGGAGACGAACAATGACCACGATCGCAATTCTCGGCGCCAATGGCCGCCTCGGCCGCACGGTGGCCAAGGCCTTCATCGATGCCGGCTACGATGTCCGTGCCATCACCCGCAGCGGCAAGGTGCCGGCCGAGCTCAAAGGCGCCACGGCGATCGCCGGCGACGCGCTCGACCGTGCTGCGCTGATCCGCGCGACCGAAGGCGTCGATATCATTTTCAACGGCCTCAACCCGCTCTACACCGACTGGAGCAAATGCCTGCCGATGGCCGAGAATGTGATGGCTGCCTGCCGGGCGAACGGCGCGCTGCATCTCTTCCCGGGCACCGTCTACAATTACGGCTCGCAGATGCCGGCGGTGATCGCCGAAGACACGCCGTTTCGCCCGACGACGGAAAAGGGCCGTATCCGCGTCGCCATGGAAGATCTGTTTCGCCGCGAGGCCGACGCGGGTCTGGTGCGCACGATCCTGTTGCGCGCTGGTGATTTCTTCGGCGGCACCGGCAGCGGATCGTGGTTCGATCTGGTTGTTGCCGCCAAGATGACCAAGGGCGTCTATACCGCCCCAGGGCCGGTCGATCTCGTGCATGAATGGGCCTATCTGCCCGACCTGGCCAAGGCCTTCGTCGGGCTGGCTGACAATCTCGACAAGCTCGGCTTCTACGAGGCGCTGAACTTTCCTGGCCATGCGGTGACCGATCTGGACATCAAGGCGGCCGCGGAGAAGGCGCTCGGACGCACGCTGAAACTGACGTCGATGCCGTGGTGGGTGCTGCGTGCCGGCGGCCCGTTCGTGGCGATGTGGCGCGAGATCGTTTCGATGTCCTATCTCCGCTTCGAGCCGCACCGGCTGGTTTCAGGCAGGCTGGAAAGCGTCATCGGTACGATCCCGCACACGCCGCTGGAAAATGCGGTGTCGGAAGCGCTCGAGGATATCGGCATCGCCACGATCAAGACGACGCAAAAAGCTGCCTAACAACAAACCAAAAAAAGGCGGATGGCCTCACGGTCATCCGCCGCTGGTCGGGGAGGAAGGTTGCGCTCAGATCCGGCCCATCAACAGCAGCACCAGGACAACGATCAGGATGACGCCGACGATGCCGGATGGTCCGTAACCCCAGGACCGGGAATGCGGCCACGCCGGAACCGCGCCGATCAGAATAAGAATAAGGATAATGATGAGAATGGTGCTGATCGTCATCAGAAAATCCTCGCTTTGAGGTTGCAATGACGGAACAATGCAGAAGGCCGCCCATTGTTCCCGGGCGGCCTTGCTTGATCAGGACGGCGAGCCGGACTCTATTCGGCGGCCTTCGGGAAGGCGATCGCCGGTTCGGCGCCCAGATCGGCGTCCAGGCCTTTCGACGGGATTTCGGCCTTGCGACGCCCGAACAGGCGGCTGAACCAGCCCCGACGCGCACCGGGTTTGACCTTGGCGCGAGTGAACACCATCAGCATCGACGGCGTCACCACCAGCGTCAGCACGGTGGCGAAGGACAGGCCGAAGACGATCGCCGAGGACAGCGAAATCCACCATTGCGTCGACGGCGCGTTGATCGTCGTCTCGTGATGGAAGATTTCGAGGCCGAGGCCGAAAGCAATCGGCAGCACGCCGAGGATCGCCGACACCGCCGTCAGCACCACCGGACGGGCACGTTCGCGGCAGGTCTGCAGAACGGCTTCGTATTTGTCCCAGCCCTCTTCGCGCAACCGGTCATAGGTGTCGATCAGCACGATGTTGTTGTTCACCACCACTCCGGCCAGCGCGATGACACCGATGCCCGACATGACGATGCCGAATGCCTCTCCCGTCAGCAGCAGCCCGAGGAACACGCCGATCGTCGCCATGACCACGCAGGACAGCACCAGCCAGACGCTGGTGAACTTGTTGAACTGCGCCAGAAGCACGATGAAGATCAGGAAGATCGCCGCACCGAAGGCTTTGCTGAGGAAGGCACCAGCCTCTGCGCTGTCCTCATTCGAACCGGCAAGCTTCCAGCGAATGCCGCTGCTGAGGTTCATGTCGGCGACAGCTTTGGTGACCTCCTGCTGGACGGCAGCCACCTGGGCGCCGGCAGCGACGTTGGCCTGGACGACGACCGTTCGCGCACCGTCGATGCGGTTGAGGATACCGACCGTCGGCTCCGGCTTGCGCACGACGAAGTTCGAGATCGGCACCGAGCCTTGCGCGGTCTGCACCCTGAGTTCGTCGAGCGTCGACAGCGTGCGCCGATCTTCGGGCAGGCGCAGTCTGATGTCGACCGCATCGTCGGCGCCGGCGGGCCGGTACTCGCTGAGCTTCAGCCCGTTGGTCACCAATTGCACGACCGTCCCGACCGCGGTCGGGCTGATGCCGTACTGCGCCGCCTTGGCGCGATCGACCTCGAGCGCCCAGTCGACGCCGGGCGGCGCCAGACCGTCGGAAATATCGATGACGCCGGGCACCTTGGCAATGCGCGCGGCGACGGCGCGGGCCTTGTCGTCAAGGCCCTTCGGATCGACGGCCGAAAGCCTGATCTGGATCGGCTTGCCGGTAGGCGGGCCGGCTTCCGGCACGCGAACCTCGACGTCGACACCGGGAATGCCGGCCATAACGCCGCGCAGTTCGTCCAGGATTGAGTTCGCCGATTTACGCTCGCGCCAGTCGACGAATTCGTACTGGATCACGCCAACCACGTCTTCCGGAACATCCTGGCCGCCGCCCTGCGTCTTGCCGACACGGGTATAGACAGACTTCACGCCCGGCCAACCGAGCAGCCGATTTTCCGCGGTCTTGGTGGCCGCGTCCATTTCTGCGAGCGAAAGATTGCCGCGGGCGTGGACATAGAGCAGGCCGTAGTCAGGCTCGACATTCGGGAAGAATTCGACGCCGGCGCCGAATTTCGAATAGGCGTAGCCGACGCCGAACAACAGCGCCACAGTGAGGACAAGCACGGTGATGGGATAATGCACCGCCTGCTTGACCACGGCCATGTACCAGCCGTCGCGATTGTCGTCGGGGTGATGGGCCGGCGCCTTGGCAAATATCGCGCCCAGCGTCGGCGCGAAGACCAGCGCATAGAGCATCGAGGCCGAGAGCGTCACGATCAGCGTGATCGGCATGTATTTCATGAAGTCGCCGATAATGCCCGGCCAGAACAGCAGCGGCGAGAAGGCGGCAATGCGCGTCATCGTCGCCGCGATGACCGGGCCGGCCATGCGCTTGGCAGCAAGCGCGAACGCTTGCTCCTTCGGCATGCCCTCGCTCATGCGGCGCTCGGCGAATTCGGTGACGATGATGGCGTCGTCGACCAGCATGCCGACCGCCAGGATGAGGCTGAACAGCACGATCATGTTGATCGTGTAGCCCATCATTGCCAGCAACAGGATGCCGATCAGGAAGGATGAGGGGATGGCCAATCCGATCAGCAGCGAGGCACGGCCAGACAGCGCGTAGAGAATGACGATGAACACCAGGATGACGGCGATCATCACGTGGTTCTGCAAATCGCCGAGCAACTGGTTCACGAAGACGGACTTGTCTTGCGTGTAGGTGACGTGCATGCCCTCCGGCATCGTCTTGATGAAGGCGTCGGACACCTCCCTGACCTTGCCAATCGTATCGATCAGGTTGGAGCCGATGCGCTTCTTCACCTCGATGGCGATCGCCGGCTTGCCGTCGAGGCGGGTGACCGTCTCGGCGTCCTTGAATGTGGAGCGGATGGTGGCAATGTCCTTGGCCTGCACCACCGCATTGGGGCCGGCGACGACCGGAAGCGCCGCCACATCCTCTGGTGTCTCGATAAGCGAGGGCACCTTGACCGCGTATTTGCCCTCGGATCCTTCGATGTTGCCGGCGGCGACAAGACTGTTGGAAGCGCCGACCGCACCGATCAACTGGTCGAGCTGCAGCCCGTAGGAAGACAGCTTCATCGGATCGATGACCACTTCGACGAGGTCGTCGCGCGCACCCTGCAGCGAGCCCTCGAGCACGCCAGGCACTTCCTCGATGCGGTCGCGCAGCTCGCGCGCCGCCGCCGTCAGCACGCGCTCGGGCACCTCGCCCGACAGCGTCACGACCAGGACGGGGAACTCGGAGATGTTGACCTCGGAGACCACGGGCTCCTCAGCCGCTTGCGGCAGGTCGGCCTTGCCGTCCTGCACCTTGCTGCGTGTGTCCTGCAGCGCGGTGGCGAGGTCCGTCTGTGGCTGGAATTCGACGAGCACATAACCGCCGCCCTGGAAGGCGGCCGACCGCATCTCCTTCAGGCCCTTCAGGCTCTTCAGCTTGGCTTCCATCGGCCGCAGCAGGAGGCGTTCGGAGTCTTCCGGCGAGATGCCCTGGTAGATCAGACTGACATACATCATCGGAATCGGAACGTCGGGTTCCGCTTCCTTCGGCGTCGACTGGTAAGCGACCGCACCGGCAAGGATGAGAAAGACCAGGACCGAAATGGTCAGCCGGGCATTGCTGATTGCAAGTTTGACGATGTCCATGATTACTGCGTCCCGGCCGTCGCTTCGCCCAACAGCTTTTGAATGGTCGCCTGGTCGGCTTCGACCGGCTTGACCACTTCGCCTTCCTTCACCAGCTCCTGGCCGGCGACGATGATGCGGGCGTCGGCCGGAATGCCGCCGAGCACCAGGCCGGTCGGCGTGTCGTCGACCAGGTCGATCGGGAAGAACACGACCTTGTCGTCCTTGTCGACGGCGCGAATGCCGAGATCGCCCTTGTCGCCGAGCGTCACCACCGAGCGCGGCAGCATGACGGCGTCGGTCGGCTGGGCGCTGAGCGCAATTTCTGCCGTCATGCCGGCCGGTACGGAACCATCGGCGTTGGGGATGGCGACTTCGACGCGGAAGGTACGGGTTGCCGAAGATGCATCGCGGCTGATGTAGCGCACCGTGCCCTCGACATTCTGGCCGCTGACCAGACGCACATCGGCCTTGTCGCCGATCTTCAGATAGCCGAGATCGCGCTCGCTGACTTCGCCGCGGGCGATCACCGGATCGAGCTTCAGAATGGTCGCCACTTCGCCGCCCTGCATGACGGAACTGCCAAGCTCCACTGGCACCCGGTCGATGACGCCGTCGAAGGGCGCCTTCACCTCGTTGCGGTCGAGCTCGGCTTGCACGGCCTCCAGTTGCGACTTGGCCAGCGTCAGGTTGGAGCGGGCCGTGTCGAGCTGCAGCTTGGGCAGATTGCCGGTTTTCATCAGCCGCAGGGCAGCTGCCAGCTCTGCCTCACGTTGCACGACAAGCTGCTTGGCGTTGTCGACCGCCGAGATTTTTTCCTCGGCGGCAAGCATCAGGATCAGGTCGCCGGTCTTGACATGCTGACCCTGCTTGACCGGCAGCTTGTCGATGACGCCGGCGACGCGTGTCGCCAGGACGGCGCGCTTGTCGGCTTCGGTCAGTCCGGAAATGCGGATAGCGCGTGCATAGGTGCGCCGCGGCGGGGTTATGATCGCGACCGTGCGTAACGGCGCCTTGGGCTGTTCCGCCTCGGCAGTCCCCGGCTTGGCAGCCCCCTGTTTGCCAGTTTGGGGCTTGCCTGCGTCGGCTGCCTTGGGCTGCTCGACCTCTCCTGCCTTGGGCTTGTTGTCGGCGGACGCGCTGCCGACGGACGAGAACTCGCCTGTCGCCATCCAGCCAGCGAACCCGATGAGCACAACAATGGCTGCAAGCTTGTGAAACCTGAATTTCGGCATCGTCATTTTTTCCAGTGCGCGGGGTTCGGCCAGGCCGCATCTTCTACTTGGGGCGCGTCGCCGATATGGGTGCGCGCGAGGCCGTATTCAAATTGCCGTGATCGGCGAAGCGCGCTTCTACCTCAAAGTTGCATCGCAATATAGTCAGAAAAGTTGATGGATTGTTGCTTTGTCCGCAAAGATGCGGCCACAGCATCGGCTGTTGATTGCCAAAACAGCGGCATGGCAGCAAGTGTCAGGATGATTGGACAGATTGCGAATGCCACCTGCTTTGCGAAGCAGCTAGGCCGGACGGCGGGCGGCCTCGGGCTGCTTGCGCGCCGCAAGAAATTCCTTGACCCGCCGGCCCGGCGCCGGCCCGCGCACCGGCTTCAAGCCGTCGTCGAGTTCGCCGGACAGATCGATCGTCGGCCGCTTGCCGACGGCGTCATAATCTTCTTCCAGCCAATCACTGGCTGCGGTGCGGCCGAGGTCGCGCAGATAGGCAAGGAACGCCCATTCGGCATTGACCTTGGACGATGCCGACAGATCCTTGAACGCTTCGTCGGCATCGATGCGGTGCATGCGGATGTCGCGATATTCGCCGTGCGGCAATCGGCCGGCGGCGATCAGTTCCTTGACGAAGGCGATCGAGCGGAATTCGCGCAACAGCCCGGCATTGAAGGTGATCTCGTCGATGCGGTTCTGGATCTCATTGGCGCTCTTCGGCGTTCCCTCGCGGACCACCGGATTGATCTGCACCAAAAGCACGTCCTCGGTGGCCGCCGTCTTGAAGAACGGGAACAATGCCGGGTTGCCGCCATAACCGCCATCCCAATAGGGCACGCCCTTGATCTCGACGGCACGGAACAATTGCGGCAAGCAGGCCGACGCCATCACCGTGTCGAGGTCGATCTCGCCGTCCGAGAAGACGCGCAACTGGCCGGTCTCGACATTGGTAGCGGAAATGAACAGTTCCATCGACTTGCAGGCGCGCACATTGTCGAAATCGATCTCACGTTCGACCACGTCGCGCAGCGGATTGATGGCGAGCGGATTGGCGACATAGGGCGAAAATACCCGAGACATCGTATCGAACAGGAAATAGCCGGGCGTGTTCTCGATCGACCAATTGCCCCAGGCGACGTCCCAGGGCATGCGCTGTACCGGGCTGAAGCGGCCCTTTGCCGCCACCGCACGCCAGAAATCGTCGAGCTTCCGCCGCGCGCCCTCGACACCGCCGCGGACAAAGCCGTCGGCCAGTGCCACGGCATTCATGGCGCCGGCGCTGGTGCCCGAAACCGCCGTTATGTCGAGGCGCCCGTCCTCGAGCAGCCGATCGAGCACGCCCCAGGAAAACGCCCCGTGCGAGCCGCCGCCTTGCAGCGCGACATTGATCTTCTTTGGCTCTTCCGCCTTGCCATTTTTCGGCATGGCGTGGCCCTTGACCGCTGGAAGGCTCACTGAGCGGTCCAGCCGCCGTCGACAGAGATGTGCGTGCCGTTGATCTGCGCCGCCGCATCCGAGCATAGGAACACCGCGGCCGCCGCAATCTGCTCGACGGTAACGAACTCCTTGGTCGGCTGCTTTTCGAGCATGACCTCACGGACCACCGTCTCGCGGTCCATCTTGTTGGCCTTCATCTGGTCGGGGATCTGCGCCTCGACCAGCGGCGTCAGCACATAGCCCGGACAAATGGCATTACAGGTGATCTTGTCGCGCGCCAGCTCCAGGGCGACAGTCTTGGTCAAGCCCATAATGCCATGCTTGGCCGAGACATAGGCCGACTTGAACGGCGAGGCGACAAGGCCGTGGGCCGAGGCGACGTTGACGATCCGGCCGCCACCGGCCTGTTTCATCAACGGGATGGCGGCTGCGATGGTGTGGAAGGCCGATGACAGGTTGATGGCTATGATCGCATCCCATTTCTCGATCGGGAAGCTTTCGACCGGTGCGACATGCTGGATGCCGGCGTTGTTGACCAGGATGTCGACCGAGCCGAATGCCTCGGCTGCCTTCGCCACCAAAGCCCGGCACTCGGCCGGCTTCGACATGTCGGCCTTGACGTAGACGGTCTTCACCTCGTGGTGCTTCGCAATCGCGTCGGCGATGGCGTGATCGTCGGCGGTGTCGGAAAAGGAATTGACGACGACGTTGCAGCCTTCGGCCGCGAGCGCGTGGGCAATGGCCAGGCCGATGCCCGAGGTGGAACCGGTGACGATGGCGGTTTTTCTGGCGGTCAAGGCGGCTTTATTCCTTTCGAGGCGGCTCCCGTGGAACCATGCTGCACTGCAACATATAGGCTCTCTGTCACCCAAGAACAGCGGATGTGTGGAGCAATGACATGAAATTTTTGTCATGTAGACCTCTCTCGTCCCGACGAGAGAGGTGTTCGGCACCGGCTGTTGCGACCGGTTTTCGCAAGTATGCGAGGGAAAAATCCTCAGGCGACGAGGTCCGGCACCGGCCCGATATAGCGCGACTGCGGCCGGATCAGCCGTCCGCTCGTTTGCTGCTCGCGCGCATGGGCAATCCAGCCGGCGACGCGCCCGGCAGCAAAGACGTTGGTGAACGCCTCTTTCGGAAAGCCCGCCGCTTCCAGCAGGAGCGCTGTGAAGAACTCGACGTTGGTCTGGAGCGAGCGCGACGGCTTGGCGATGCGGAGCACTTCGAGCGCCGCTTGCTCCACGCTTTCGGCAAAGGCCAGCCGGTGGCCGGCTTCGCCCTTGGCGCCGAGCTGGCGCACCACCGCTTTCAGCACGTCGGCACGCGGATCGCGCACGCGATAGATGCGATGGCCGAAGCCCATGATGCGGCGGCCACGCGCGATCTCGCTACGCAGCCAGCCGGCGGCGTCGCCATGCGCCTCGATCGCATCCAGCATCTCGATCACCGGACCTGGCGCGCCGCCATGCAGCGGCCCCTTGAGCGCTCCGAGCCCGGCCAGCACCGCCGAAGTAAGCCCGGCCTGCGTCGAAGAGACCACGCGCGCGGCGAAGGTCGATGCGTTGAGGCCGTGGTCGCAAACCGTCACGAGATAGGCATCGAGCGCCTTCGCCAATTTAGGCGAGGCCGCAATGCCGGTCAGCATCCGCAGCATGTCGGCGGCGTGATCGGCCTTGCTATCGGGCGCAATCGGGCGTTCGCCGCGCTGCAAGCGCAGCAAGGCCGGCGTCAGCACGGCAGGTGCCGCAACCAGCCGCAGCGCGTCCGACAATTTGTCACCATCCGGCAGCAGGGCAATACCGGCGCGCATCGCGCTGTAGATATCGACGGATGTGAGAAACGGCAGCAAGGGTTTGATCTGCTCGAACACTTCGCTGCGCGCCCGACCGATCGCGTTCGCCAGCTCCCTGCCGTCGGGAAGATCGTCGAAAAAGCCGTCGAACAGCAGATGAACCACCTCGGCGTATTTCCAGCGACCTGCCAGTTCGGGCAACGAATGGCCCCGGATGGTCAGGCGGCCACCAAGACCGTCGACATCGGAGAGCACCGTTTCCGCCGCCACAACATCATCGAGCCCATTCGCCATCGGTTTTCTCCTTGACCTTTCCGGGTGGTAGATAAGGGTTGGTGACTGGACCATCAATCTTGATCAATGGAATCAACATGACAAGGCTGACATGACGGAGTGGCTGACGCGGGACGAAGCCCTGAAGCGTCTCAAGGTGCGAGCCCAGACCCTCTATGCCTATGTCAGCCGCGGGCGCATCGGCGTGCGGCCGGACCGGGCGGATCCACGCCGCAGCCAGTATCGCGCCGACGACATCGCGGCGCTGGCGAGTCGCCGGGCTCGTGGCCGAAATCCCCAGGCAATCGCCGAAAGTGCAATTGCCTGGGGTGAGCCGGCGATCGCCACCACGATCTCGACCGTTTTGCATGGCCGCCTTGTCTATCGCGGCCAGGATGCGGTTGCTCTCTGCGAGGCTGCCACGCTGGAGCAGACGGCAAACCTGCTTTGGGCATCTGACGCACCGGTGTCGTTCGTCTCGGCGAGCCGCCATGGCAACGGCGCAACTGGCCGGCCGGCTGCCTTCGCGGAATTGGCCGCGTTGGCGGCCAACGGCCGGCCTTCGCTCGGCCGAAGATCGGCTTCGCTCAACCACGATGCGGCCGGCGCCATCGCCGCTTTGGCCCAGGCGCTCGGCGCGATTCCCGGAACTGGTGCCGTGCACGAAAGGCTGGCGCGGGGATGGTCGCTCGATGCGGCCGGCGCAGACTTGATCCGCCGCTCACTGGTACTGTTGGCCGATCACGAATTGAACGCATCGACCTTCGCCGCACGGGTCGCCGCGTCCACCGGCGCACCTGTTTCGGCCTGCCTGCTTGCCGGCCTCGCCACGCTCTCCGGGCCGCGTCATGGCGGCGCCGCGGAGGCGGTCATGATGCTGGCGGAAGATGCGCAGAGATTGGGGCCGGACGCGGCTGTCGGACGCTGGCTCGGTCACGACAGGCCGCTGCCCGGATTTGGCCATCCGCTTTATCCCGACGGCGATCCGCGTGCGGAACCGTTGCTGGCCGCGATAGATGTCGATGATGGGCTGTTACGGCTTTGCGATGCGGCCTTTGCGGCAACGGGCATGCGCCCGAACGTCGATTTCGCTTTGGCCGCGCTGACGCGCGGTCTCCGTTTGCCGTCCGATGCGCCGTTCCGCCTGTTCGCGCTCGGCCGCAGCGTCGGCTGGGCCGCGCATGCCGTGGAGCAGGTGACGAGCAACGGCCTGATCCGGCCACGCGCCCGCTACCAGGGACCGCTGCCGGAGCAGCTCTAGTCTAGCCGCGCTGCTTGCGAAGTCTCAGCAGCACCTGAAGGAAGGTCCGACGCTGCACTTCGCCAGCCGGCAGTCAGGACATCGTGTCGAGCTTGCGCTGCATCGCGGCGATCTGCTCCTTCAGCTCCTGAAGGTCGTCGGGTTTTTCCGGCGTTTCCTTCCTGGCCGGTTCGGCCGGCGCTGCTGCCGGCGCCGAGCCCGCGGGCGGGAACGGCGTGAACAGCCGCATGGCGTTCTGGAACATTTCCATGTTGCGCCGCGTCTGCTCCTCCAGCACCTTGATCGGCGTAGCGATCTTCATCATGTCCATCGGCGACTTGCCGAGCGCATCTTTCATCTGCTCGCGAAAGCGCTCCTGCTCCTTCGAGAAGGCCAGCATCGACTGTTCGAGAAAGCTCGGCACGATCATCTGCATCTGGTCGCCGTAATAGGCGATGAGCTGACGCAGGAACGGGATCGGCAGCATGTTCTGCCCGTCCTTGTTCTCCAGCTCGAAGATGATCTGGGTCAGTACCGGATGCGTGATGTCGTCACCGGTCTTGGCGTCCTGGACAGTAAAGTCCTCGCCTCTTTTGACCATTTCAGCGAGATCCTCGAGCGTCACATAGGTGCTGGTGCCCGTATTGTAGAGACGGCGATTGGCATATTTCTTGATAACAATAGGTTCGTCTTTTGCGGCCATCTGCATCCTCCCCGGACACCGGGCAGCTTAAGTAAGCCGCCGGTAACGATTGCGCCTTTTTAAAGGATATGCGCAAAAGCGTCATGAATCCAAGCAGTTTGTGCAGTGCGGGAACATTTTATGCTGCGCAGCACGGACGGGCCGCCGTTGCAGCGACGGGCGGCATACTTGCGGGAGTGGGACGCCATGCCCATTTCGGGTTTGACTCGGGTTGTGGAAAGGGCAAGAAAAGTCCCCGACGGCACCCGAAATCATTCCCCGAAAGCCTGGAGAAGAACATGTCCGCTTCCAACGCCATCGTTGTCGCCAGTGCAGCGCGCACGCCCGTCGGCTCCTTCAACGGCGCCTTCGCCAACACCCCAGCCCATGAATTGGGTGCCGTCGCCGTCAGGGAAGCGCTGGTCCGTGCCGGCGTCGACGGCAAGGAGGTGGACGAGGTCATTCTCGGCCAGATTCTGACCGCGGCTCAAGGGCAGAACCCGGCGCGGCAGGCGGCAATGGCTGCCGGCGTACCGCAGGAGGCGACCTCCTGGGGCCTGAACCAGCTCTGCGGCTCGGGCTTGCGCGCTATCGCGCTCGGCATGCAGCAGATCGCCCAGGGCGATGCAAAAATCATCGTTGCCGGCGGCCAGGAATCGATGTCGATGGCTCCGCATGCGCAACATCTGCGCGGTGGCGTCAAGATGGGCGACTTCAAGCTGATCGACACCATGATCAAGGACGGCCTGACCGATGCCTTCTACGGCTATCATATGGGCAACACCGCTGAGAACGTCGCCCGCCAGTTTCAGATCACCCGCGACGACCAGGACCAGTTCGCACTGGCTTCCCAGAACAAGGCCGAGGCCGCGCAGAAAGCCGGGAAATTCAAGGACGAGATCGTTGCCTTTACAGTCAAGGGCAGGAAGGGCGACACCGTAGTCGACCAGGATGAATACATCCGCCACGGCGCGACAATCGATGCCATGACCAAGCTCAAGCCCGCCTTCGACAAGGAAGGCACGGTGACGGCTGCCAATGCTTCCGGCATCAACGACGGCGCCGCCGCCGTGGTGCTGATGACCGAAGCGGAAGCCGCAAGGCGCGGCATCACACCGCTGGTGCGTATCGTTTCCTGGGCGACCGCCGGTGTCGACCCGCAGATCATGGGGACGGGACCGATCCCCTCCTCGCGCAAGGCGCTGGCCAAGGCCGGCTGGTCGGTTGGCGACCTCGATCTGGTCGAAGCCAACGAGGCCTTTGCCGCGCAGGCCTGCGCCGTCAACAAGGACATGGGCTGGGATCCGGCCATCGTCAACGTCAATGGCGGCGCCATCGCCATCGGCCATCCGGTCGGCGCCTCGGGCGCCCGCATCTTCAACACGCTGGTCTACGAGATGCGCCGCAGAAGTGCCAAGAAAGGCCTTGCCACGCTGTGCATCGGCGGCGGCATGGGTGTTGCCATGTGCGTGGAAGCATTGTGATGAGATAAGCGATACGAATAGGATGCTGGCGCAAAGCGAGTAGGGAAAGAGGGCAAACCCCACCGCTTCAACGCTCAGTCATCTGCATTTCCCGGGAGGACATATGACAAAGGTTGCAATCGTCACAGGCGGGTCGCGCGGCATCGGCGCGGCGATATCGGTCGCCTTGAAAAGCGCCGGCTATTCGGTCGCCGCAAACTACGCCGGCAATGAAGAAGCGGCGGCAAAGTTCAAGGCCGCGACCGGCATCCCGGTCTATAAATGGTCCGTCGCCGACTACGAGGCCTGCGCCGCCGGCATCAAACAGATAGAGGCCGATCTCGGTCCCGTCTCGGTGCTGGTCAACAATGCCGGCATCACTCGCGACGCGATGTTCCATAAGATGACGCGCGAGCAATGGAAAGAGGTCCTCGACACCAACCTTTCCGGCGTCTTCAACATGACGCATCCATTGTGGGGCGGCATGCGCGACCGTAAGTTCGGTCGCATCATCACCATCTCCTCGATCAACGGCCAGAAAGGCCAGGTCGGCCAGGTCAATTATTCGGCCTCGAAGGCCGGCGATATCGGCTTCACCAAGGCACTGGCCCAGGAAGGCGCGCGCGCCGGCATCACCGTCAACGTCATTTGCCCCGGCTACATCGCCACCGAGATGGTCAAGGCAATGGACGAGAAGGTCCTCAACGAGCGCGTCATCCCGCACATCCCGGTCGGCCGTCTCGGCGAGCCGGAGGAGATCGCGCGCTGCGTCGTCTTCCTCGCTTCCGACGATGCCGGTTTCATCACCGGCTCGACCATATCAGCCAATGGCGGCCAGTACGTCGCCTGATCGTTTGTCTTTACGTTGAGACAGATCCGCGCTTGGACGAACGGGCCTGCAAAACGGCCCGTTTCTATAGCGGTCTTCCCGTTGCAAGATCTCGATGCAGCACGCTGCCCCAATCCGGCACGCAAAGGTTAACGGCAAACTCGCAGCTTGTGCAAAAGCCGCCCGGCAGCCTGTGGATTCTCGGTGGAAAAGCTGTTCACGACACAACATGTTGCGGTGAACAAACCAAGAAACTTCAGCTATCGCTGATTCGTCGCCGATTCGTTCCGGCTTTGAGCGGAACGTTAACGGCGAGAGCTGAAAACACCCGCGAAATGATTAAAACGCATTAGGAAACATCAATAATTTCATAATGTTGTGCGAAGCAGATTGGCCGGCCACGACCATTCGCCGGCAAAGGTTAACCGCAGTGCTCGCTTGGATGCCGCTTGCATAAATCGGGCCAGTTTCCGTGATTCAGCATGTGGTGAGGTACGCCGACAGAAAACCCAGATGTAGCCGTGAACAAACCCTGAATCAGCGCGAGTCAGTGATTCGTCGCTGATTCGTTCCAGACTCGTTCCAACTGTTAATCGGGAACAGATTTTCTGGCTTCGAACCAACCAATCGGCCTGCCCTCGGCATATTCCGCTTTCGCTTCGCGCCCGAAATCCCTATGTGTCGCCTGTCATACGCGGCCAATATGGGCGCGCTCCCGACAATGCGAGGCAGAGAGCCTTATTTCCAGGCCGATGAACATCCATCCGAAACACACTGAACCGCTGATCCTGTCGGGTCGAGACGTGACGGCCGTGCTCGGCCCGACCAACACCGGCAAGACCCATCTCGCCATCGAACGCATGGTGGCGCACGAAAGCGGCGTCATCGGCCTGCCGCTCAGGCTGCTTGCCCGCGAGGTCTATACGCGCGTCTGCGAGAAGGTCGGCGCCCATAAGGTGGCGCTCATCACCGGCGAGGAAAAGATCCAGCCGGCGGGCGCGAAATACTCGGTCTGCACCGTGGAAGCGATGCCGCGCGAGACCGACGCCGCCTTCGTTGCCATCGACGAGGTCCAGCTCGCCGGCGATCTCGAACGCGGACACATCTTTACCGATCGCATCCTGCATCTGCGCGGCCGGCAGGAGACGCTGCTGCTGGGCGCGGCCACCATGCATGGCATCCTGCAGCGCCTGCTGCGGGGCGTGTCGGTGGTGACCCGGCCACGCCTGTCGCACCTTGCCTATGCCGGCTCGAAGAAGCTGACCCGCCTGCCGCGGCGCACGGCGATCGTCGCCTTTTCGGCCGACGAGGTCTATGCCATCGCCGAGCTGATCCGCCGCCAGCAGGGCGGTGCCGCCGTCGTGCTCGGCGCACTCAGCCCGCGCACCCGCAACGCCCAGGTGGCGCTGTTCCAGTCGGGCGACGTCGACTACCTCGTCGCCACCGACGCCATCGGCATGGGCCTCAACCTCGACCTCGACCACGTCGCCTTCGCCCAGAACCGTAAATTCGACGGCTACCAGTACCGCAACCTGACGGCGGCCGAGCTCGGCCAGATTGCCGGCCGCGCCGGCCGGCATCTGCGCGACGGCACCTTCGGCGTCACCGGCCAGGTCGATCCGCTGGATGATGAACTGGTCAACAAGATCGAGGCGCATGATTTCGATCCGGTGAAAGTGCTGCAGTGGCGCACCGCGCATTTCGATTTCGCCAGCCTCGATGCGCTGAAGCGCTCGATCGAGACCAACGCCCCGGTCGAAGGCCTGACGCGCGCGCTGCCGGCCGTGGACGCGCAGGCGCTCGAGCATCTGTCGCGCGACGAGGACGTCCGGGCACTCACCACCGATGCCAGGCGCGTGGCGCTGCTTTGGGAAGCCTGCGCGCTGCCCGACTACAGGAAGATCGCGCCGGCCCAGCACGCCGACTTGATCGCCTCCATCTACATGGACCTTGCCAGGCATGGCCATGTCGACGAGAACTACATGGCCGAGCAGGTGCGCCGTGCCGACACAACCGAAGGCGACATCGACACGCTGTCGCACAGGATTGCCCAGATCCGCACATGGACCTTCGTTTCCAACCGGCCCGGCTGGCTGGCCGATCGGGCACACTGGCAGGAAAAGACGCGCGAAATCGAAGACAGATTGTCGGATGCGCTGCATGAGCGGTTGACGAAACGTTTTGTAGACCGCAGGACTTCCGTCCTCATGCGGCGCCTTAGAGAAAACACGATGCCTGAAGCCGAAATCAGCCCAACCGGAACCGTCCTCGTCGAAGGCCATCACGTCGGCGAGTTGCAAGGTTTCCGCTTCACCGCCGACCAGAGCGCCGGCGGCGAGGATGCCAAGGCGGTGCGGGCGGCGGCGCAGAAGGCGCTTGCCGCCGAGTTCGAGGCGCGGGCCGAGCGCTTCGGCGCCTCGGCCAATGGCGACATTGCGCTGGGTTCGGATGGCACGCTTCGCTGGATCGGCGCGCCGATCGGCACGCTGGTCGCCGGCGAAGACGCTTTGAAGCCGCGTCTGGTTCTGCTGGCCGACGAGCAACTCACCGGCCCGGCCCGCGACAAGGTTGCGGCGCGCGCCGAGCGCTTCGTCAATTTCCAGATCGAATCCCTGCTGAAGCCGCTGGTCGACCTCAAGAATGCCGAGCAGATCACCGGCATCGGCCGCGGCATTGCTTTCCAGCTGGTCGAGCATTTCGGTCTCATCAACCGTCGCGACATCGCCGACGAGATGAAATCGCTCGACCAGGAAGGCCGCGCGGCGCTTCGCCGTCTCGGCGTGCGCTTCGGCGCCTACCATGTCTTCGTGCCGGCGCTGATCAAGCCGGCGCCGGCCGGGCTGATAACGCTGCTGTGGGCGCTGAGAAACGACGGCAAGGACAAGCCCGGTTTCGGCGATGTCGTTCACGCACTGGCCTCCGGCCGCACCTCGGTGGTCATCGATCCGACCTTCGACAAGACCTTCTACAAGCTTGCCGGCTACCGCAATCTTGGCCGGCGTGCTGTACGCGTCGATATTCTCGAACGGCTGGCCGACCTGATCCGGCCGGCGACCAACTGGAAGCCGGGCCTCGGCCCTCGCCCCGACGGAGCCTATGACGGCCAGTCCTTCATGGTGACGCCGCCGATGATGTCGATTCTCGGCGCCACCGCCGACGACATGGAAGAAATCCTGAAGGGACTCGGCTATCGCGCCGATGCCAAACCGGCGGCCGAGGTCAAGGCGCGGCTCGAAGCACAGGACAATGCCGCGCGTGAAGCTGCCGCTGCAAAGCAGGCGGCGGAAGAGACTGCGCGCGTCGAGCAGGCGAGGATGGCGGAAGCATCTGCCGCGGCAGAGCCGCCGGCGGAGGCTTCGGAACCTGTGTCGGATGCGGCTCCTGTTGCGGAGGCGGCGGCCGAAGCTGTGACCGAAGCGACGGCAGAGCCTGTCGCGGAAGCTCCAGCCCCTGAAGCTGCGGCAGAAGTCACGCAAGAGACCCGGCCCGCCGCGGAGGCAACTGCTGAAGCGCCTGCGGAACCAACGGCCGAGCCAAGGGCGGAACCTGGGGCGGAAACTGAGGCTGCGGCACCGGCAGAACCGCCGGTTTCCGACACTACGGAAGCATCGCCGGCCGAACCTGCAGCGACGGCAGGAGCCATCGCCGGCGAAGCTGCTCCAGAAGCCGAGGAGCCAAAACCCATCCTGTTGTGGCGGCAGGGTCGTTTCGACCAGCGCCCGCGTCATCGCCAGCATGACAACCGCCCCCGGGACAATCATCGGGACAATCGCGCGCGCAATGGTCAAGCTGCGCCGGACAGCCGCAGCGATGCGCCGGTAGATGCCGGCGGGCAACCGACGCCGGGCGACCGGCCCGCCCGTCAGGGGCGCCACGACCAGCGCGACGGCGCCGGCAAGCCGCGCTTCGATCGCAGCAAGTTCAAGCCCAGGCCGCAAGGCGACGCGGCAGATCAGCGCGCCGGCAAGCCGCAAGGTGAACGCCCGGACCGGCGCGAAAACCGGCCCGACTGGAAGGCTGGCCGGCAGGACGGCAAAGGCGGCGCCCAAGGCGCAAAGCCGGCGTTCCAGCCAAAGCCGCGTGAGGAACGCCCGGTCCGCTTCGATCCGGACTCGCCCTTCGCCAAGCTCGCCGCGTTGCGCGACCAGCTGAAGAAGTAAGCTGCTCGTCCAATGGTCACTGATGCCCGCCAGCGCATCGACAAGTGGCTGTTCTTCTCGCGCGCGGTAAAATCGCGCACGCTGGCAGCCAAGCTGGTCGTCGCCGGACGCGTCCGCATCAATCGCGACAAAGCAGCGCAGGCCTCCGATACGGTCCGGCCGGGCGACGTTTTGACCATCACGCTGGAGCGGCGGATCTTCGTCTGGAAAGTCCTTGGCACCGGCGTACGGCGTGGCCCGGCCGAAGAGGCCCGCCTGCTCTACGAGGACATGTCGCCGCCCCCCGCGCCCAAGGGCGAGGCGCTTCCGGATGCGGTGCCGCCGTTGCGCGAGGCCGGCAGCGGTCGCCCGACGAAGAAGGAACGCCGCCAGACCGACCACCTGCTCGGCGACGATTGAGCAAGGTCGAACGCCCGCTTTGCCGGCCTTCCGGAATTCCATTCCGGAAACCGCGGCACCGCTGGCAGGGGCCGCCCTTGCCACCGGCGGACAAAGGCGTTACCTCACCAAAAAAGCCCAACAAAATGGGACGTCCCGGAGCCGACCAATGACCTACGTCGTGACCGACAATTGCATAAAATGCAAATACATGGACTGCATCGAGGTCTGTCCGGTCGACTGCTTCTACGAAGGTGAGAACATGCTCGTCATCCACCCGGACGAGTGCATCGATTGCGGTGTCTGCGAACCGGAATGCCCGGCCGACGCGATCAAGCCCGACACCGAGTCGGGCCTCGACAAATGGCTGCAGATCAACACAGAATATGCCGACAAATGGCCCAACATCACCGCCAAGAAGGAGCCGCCGGCCGACGCTAAGAATTTCGATGGCGAAACTGGCAAGTTCGAGAAATATTTCTCCCCCGAGCCCGGCGAAGGCGACTGACGAGCCTGCCGGCTGCGGCGGCCTGACGCCGCGTAACAGCCGTGATACATTAACCGCCTTGACAGGCGGCGACGGCGCGTGGCCTTCGCGCCTGCAGCAAAACCTTGATTCTTCCGACTTTTTGTGTTATATCAACTAAACATGCCGGTGACACAACGTCGATTTATGGCGCAAACGCCCCAAATCACTGAAAGGTGAATTTCTCAATCCGGACCAGAGCGATCTGGGGCAGGCGGTCGCAATGTTGCGATTTGCCGGTCCTGGCCTTTCCGGTGAGTTCATCGTTGTGTGGCTGAGGACCGGTCACCCCGGTCGCACGAGTTCGGGCCGGCACGATGCCGGTACCACAACAAGGAGTTCAGGGCGTAATGGCAACGATCACCCCGCAGAAGAAGTCCACCGCAGCGCGCCACGGTTTCAAGACCGGCGAGTACATCGTTTATCCGGCGCATGGTGTCGGCCAGATCGTCTCGATCGACGAGCAGGAAGTCGCGGGCCACAAGCTGGAGCTGTTCGTCATCGACTTCCAGAAGGACAAGATGCGCCTCAAGGTGCCGGTCGCCAAGGCGACCTCGATCGGCATGCGCAAGCTGTCGGAAGAGGATTATGTCGAGCGCGCGCTGAAGGTCGTGCAGGGCCGCGCCCGCGTCAAGCGCACCATGTGGTCACGCCGTGCCCAGGAATATGATGCCAAGATCAACTCCGGCGATCTGATCTCGATCTCGGAAGTGGTGCGCGACCTTTACCGCGCCGATAACCAGCCGGAGCAGTCCTATTCCGAGCGCCAGCTCTACGAGGCGGCCCTCGACCGCATGGCCCGCGAGATCGCGGCCGTCAACCGCATGTCGGAGACCGAAGCGGTCCGCCTCATCGAGGTGAACCTCAACAAGGGCCCGAAGCGCGGCGCCAAGGCCGACAACGAGGAAGCCGAGCAGGAAGAAGCTGCCTGAGCCTTTTCGCCCAGGAAACATGGAAAACCCGGCCTCGCGCCGGGTTTTTTTGTCTTAGCTGACCGGCGACGGGCATATCTAACCTTCGCCGCCGCCTTCCCTTTCCGCCTCGTGCTTCAGCGTGGCGATGAACCGCTTGGTCCGCTGGCGTTCCGGGTTGCTGAACAGCACCGCGGCCGGGCCTTGTTCGACGATGTTGCCGGCATCGAGGAACACCACTTCCCGCGCGATCTTGGAGGCGAGCCGCAGGTCATGCGTCGCCATCACCATGGTCGTGCCCTCGCTGGCGAGCTTGCCGAGCACGTCAACCACCTCCTGCGCCAGTTCCGGATCGAGTGCCGAGGTCGGCTCGTCGCAGAGCAGGACCTTCGGCGAAGGCGCCAGCGCCCGGGCAATCGCCACGCGCTGCTGCTGGCCGCCCGACAGGGTCGCCGGCCAGGCATCGGCCTTGTGCGCCATGCCGACTTTTTCGAGCAGGGCCAGCGCCCGTTCGCGCGCCCTCTCCTTGGGCCATTTCAGCACCGTCACCAGCCCCTCCATGATGTTCTCGATCGCAGTGCGATGCGGAAACAGCTGGAAATTCTGGAACACCATGCCGGTCTGCAGCCGCAGCCGCTGGATATCCCTGGTCGAGACCCTGCCGCCGGGATGGAATTCGAGTGCATCGTCGCCGATCCGTACCGTGCCTGAAGTCGGCAGCTCGAGCAGGTTGATGCAGCGCAAAAGCGTGCTCTTCCCTCCGCCCGACGGCCCGACAAGCGCCGTAACGCTGCCTTCCTCGATCGTGACGGTGACGCCCTTCAGCACCAAATTGTCGCCGAAACGCTTTTCGATGTTGGTGAGGCCGATCATGCGCGCGCCTCCAGGAAGCCGCCATAACGGTTGAGCCGCGTTTCCAGCCGCGCCTGCAAGGCCGACAGCACGGAGCTCATGACCAGATAGAGGGCCGCTGCCTCGACATAGAGGATCAGCGGCTCATAGGTGGTGGCGACGATGCGCTGCGCTGCCTGGAACATCTCCGGCACAGTGATGGCGGCGGCGAGCGAAGTGTCCTTGACCAGCGAGATGAAGGTGTTGGACAGCGGCGGCACGGCGACGCGGCCCGCCTGTGGAAGAATGGTGCGCCGCATTGCCTGGGCCCAGGTCATGCCGATCGAATAGGCCGCTTCCCACTGGCCCTTGGGCACCGAACCGATGACGGCGCGGATGATTTCCGACGAATAAGCACCGATGTTCAAGGTGAAGCCGATCAGTGCTGCTGGAAAGGCGTCGAGCAGGATGCCGACCGATGGCAGGCCGTAGAAGATAAGGAACAGTTGCACGAGAAGCGGGGTGCCGCGGAAGATCCAGACGTAGAAGCGGACCACGGCGACCAGCGGTTTGGGACCGAACAGCCGGACAAGCGCCACAACCAGGCCCAGGACAAGACCGAATGCAAACGACAGCAGCGTCAGCGGCACGGTGAAGATCAGTGCAGCCCATAGCAGCGTAGGCAGGGATTCCAGCATCAATTGCAGCCAGTGCGGCACGAAGGCTCCTCCTTGCCAGATTGCCGTCGCTCATATCACGCGAAAGCGGCGGGCCATCAAAAGACAGCTCGCCGCGATATGAACGACGCGGGCCGGCGTTCGGCCCACACGAGAAAGCCGTTTTACTTCGAAACGTCCTGGCCGAAATAGGTGTCGGCGATTTTCTTGTAGGTGCCGTCGGCCTTGATGTCGGCCAGCGCCTTATTGATGGCGGCCACCAGTTCCGGATCGCCCTTGCGCACGATGACGCCGGAATAGTCGGCGTTTTCTTCCTGCGCGGCAATCTTCACATTGGCGTCGGGCTTGTGCTTCTTGAAGTCGAGGAAGGACAGGCTGTCGTTGATGGTGGCGTCGGCGCGGCCCGTAAGAAGCAGCTGGATCGACTGGTCGAAGCCGTCGGTGCCGACGAGCTCGGCGCCATTGGTTTCAGCCAGCTTGCCGAAATTCGAGGTCAGCGATTGCGCCGCCTTCTTGCCCTTGAGATCGGCGAAACCCTTGATGTCGGTGTTGTCGCCGCGCACGATCAGCACCGCCTTGGAGGCGATGTAGGGATCGGAGAAAGCATATTTGGCCTTGCGCGCCTCGGTGATGCCGACCTCGTTGATGACGGCATCGTAGCGGTTGGCATCGAGACCGGCGATCAGCCCGTCCCATTTGCCTTCGAGGAACTGGGCTTTGACGCCGAGGCGCTCGGCGATGGCCCGCGCGATCTCGACGTCGAAGCCGACCAGCGCGCCGGAAGCATCATGATAGGTGAAGGGCGCATAGGTTCCTTCTGTGCCGACCTTGAAGACGCCGGACTGCTTGATCTGGTCGAGATTGGCGCCGGCGTGACCGGCGGCGATGGCCAGAACCTGCAGCGTTCCGGCGATGATGAGCGATTTGAGCCATTTCATTTTTCTGTGATCCGTCCTTGGCCGGTGTCCGGCGTCATTGCGAGTGCCGGAAAATGACAGATGCGCGATGCCAGAATAAGAAACTGAATTTCAAAAATCCCGCACCCTTGAAATCCAATTCTCAACCAGCATCTTCCGGCGCCATCCGGCTGAGTCAAGGCCGGTGGCGAATCGCCTGGAACAGCGCAATCGACATGACAGTCCGGGGGAACATTCCCCCGCATGGCACGTTCTTCGCTGTTGTAGGGCGCGGCGCCGCCATTTCAACCATCGGCGCCAACTCACGATTCGATCGCACCGCAACGCCTGAAGCAGGAGCGCGGCATGATGGAAGACAGTGCAGGACGGACCATGGTTCGCGCGGCGATGAAAGCCCCTTATCTGGAACGTGACGAAGAGCATCTCCTGGCGCTGCGCTGGAAGGAAAACAATGACCAGCACGCGCTGCACCGCATCACCGTCGCGCATATGCGGCTGGTCATTTCCATGGCGTCGCGGTTTCGCCACTACGGCCTTCCGCTGGGCGACCTGATCCAGGAAGGCCATGTCGGGCTGCTGGAGGCCGCGGCCCGTTTCGAACCCGAGCGCGAGGTGCGGTTCTCGACCTACGCGACTTGGTGGATTCGCGCCTCGATGCAGGACTATATCCTGCGCAACTGGTCGATCGTGCGCGGCGGCACCAGCTCGGCGCAAAAGGCGCTGTTCTTTAACCTGCGGCGTCTGCGCGCCCGCCTGGCAAACGGCGCCGAGCAGACGTCGAATGCCACGCTCTACCGCGAAGTGTCGGCGGCTCTCGGGGTATCGGAGGCCGATGTGGCGATGATGGATTCCCGCCTTTCGGCGCCGGACAGCTCGCTCAACACGCCGCTAGCCGACGATGCGGGCGCAACCGAGCGGATGGAGTTCCTGGTTTCGGATGACCCGCTGCCCGATGAGGTCGTCGGCGATACGATCGACGTCGAACGCCGCTCGGTGTGGCTGAAGACGGCACTCGGCGCTCTCAATGCGCGCGAGCTCAGGATTATCGAGGAACGCCGGCTGAGCGACGAGGGCGCGACGCTCGAAGCGCTCGGCGAGACCCTCGGCATCTCCAAGGAACGTGTCCGGCAGATCGAGGCGCGCGCCATGGAAAAGCTCAAGGCGGCGCTGGTAAAGCAGAATCCGGAATTTCTCGCAGCCTGAATCGCGTCGCCTGCTATTTGTCGGTGACGATCTTCACCTTGTCGCCGGCCGAAACCGCGGCACCCGGCGACAGCGCGTTGAGCACCCTGAACAAATCCAGCTTGCGGTCGACGCCGACCATCTGTGCGGCCAGGGAGCCCATCGTCTGGCCGGGCTGCACCGTGACGATGCGGATACGCAGTGGCTTCAGTGCTGCCTTCTCGGCAGCACTCAGGATGCGGAACGAGCCGCTGACCGAGCGCGCCACCGTGCTCAGCGAGGTGCTGGCCGACGGCGCAGCAGTCAGCAAGCGGTAGACCTGGCCGCCGGCGCGGATCACCGCAATGTCGAATTGCCAGCCATCGGCGCCGGCATGCGCGGTTGCCGCTTCGTTGCCGTTGATCGTCTCCTGGCGCACGCTGCTGTCGTCGAGGCCGGCAACCCAGCCGCTGCGGATGTAGTCGGTCAGCGAGCGGTCCTTGTCGATCGAAACGCCATCGAAGCGGATTGCCATGTCGCCCGGGCCTGTGGCCGTCACCGCCGCCGCCGAATTGTCGATGACGAAACCGTTGGGCACCGAGAACGACACACCGAGGCCAGGGTGCAGGAAGGTTTCGCCGCGCACGTAGCCTTCCTCCGGCGTGTCGCCGTAAAGCAGCCCGTCTACGCCGGCAAGAAATGAATCGCGGTCGCGCGACCCGACACCAGGCGCGCCGAACTGGCGGGCGTGGCGCTGCGCGAGATCGATACGCTGCGGCGTGTTGGGGTGCGTCGCCAGGAAGTCGAGGCTGGCGTCGGTGGCGCCGCTGATTGAGCGGAAATCGGTATAGGCCGACATCGACTGCAGGAAGCGGCCGGCGGCGTAGGGGTCGAAACCGGCTTCGCCGATCGACTTGATGCCGATGGCATCGGCCTCCAGCTCCTGATTGCGCGAGAACTGGGCCAGCCTCAGCTTGCCGCGGATCAGCGCCGCCTTGGCCGTCGGGTTGTCGCCGAGCACGTCCGAAACGACCTTGGTCGCCAACCCCTCTTCGGCTTCCAGCTGCTGGCGCTGCAGGCCGTGGTTGGCCGTAACGTGGCCCATCTCATGCGCGATGACGGCGGCAAGCTCGGCGGAATCGTTGGCCAGCGCCAGCAGCCCGCGGGTGATGTAGAGATAGCCGCCCGGCAGCGCGAAGGCATTGACGTTGGGCGAGTTGAGGATGGTGATGCGGTAGGTCTGGGTTGGGTTGGCCGACACCACGGTCAGTCTGCCGACGATCTTGGCCACCATGCGCTCCAGCTTGGGGTCGGAATACTCGCCGCCATAGGTGGCGAGGATGCGCGGGTGCTGCGCCTTCGCCAGTTGAGCGAGCTTGCCGTTGGCGGCGACATTGTCGACCGTGATCGGCTTGTCTGAGGGCTGAAAGCCTGATTCCTGCACGTCGGGAGGCGTGAACATCTGGCAGCTTGCCAGCGCCACGGCAAGACCGGCCAGCGCCAGAAAGCGCGCCAGCGGTTTCACCCTCCGATTGTCGATGCCGGTCGGCAGATCGGCTTCCTTTCAAGTCCTGGCACGTGACCGCGAAAATCGGGCGCGATTTCCGGAAAGCATCACGCGCAAATCAAGTGCTACGGCGTCCTTCGTGCGTCCGACAGATACGAGGCAGCAAGGGCAAATCACGGTCTAGGCCGGACCAGCTCCTGGCGGACCTAGCCACACTACCTCGACCATGGCAAGCAAGCGCCGCTTCGCCTTCCGCCGGTTTGACCATAAATTATGTCCGCTTCCGGGCAACATCTCGTGATCCAGCCGCAAACGGACCCGAGCCGATATAGCGTCGGAATGCCTCCGGTCCAGCCCCGACGAAAAAATCGGCCGCGGTGCCGGTCGCGGCAACCGTGCCACCATCCAGGAAAACCATATTTTGGCCGATACGGCGCGCATCGTCCGGCTGGTGCGTGACGAATAACACCGTCATGCGCTGCTCCGAATGGACGTCGGCCACCAGGTCGAGCATGTCGTCGCGCAGTGCCGGTCCGAGCGAAGCGAACGGCTCGTCGAGCAACAGCACCGGCCGGTCGCGCACCAGGACCCGGGCGAGCGCGACGCGCTGCCGCTCGCCGCCGGAGAGTTCGCGCGGCAGCCGGCTTTCCTTGCCGGCAAGGCCGACGCGCTTCAGCGCTGCGGCGATTGCGGCGCGGTCAGCCTCGCTCAGCCTGAGCGAAGGCGAGCGGCCGAGCCCGACATTCTGCTCGAGGGACAGATGGGCAAACAGGTTGTTTTCCTGGAACACCATCGATACCGGCCGCGCTGATGGCGGCGCAGTGCTGACGTCGGCGCCGCCGATCAGCACGCGGCCCGACCGCGGCGTCTCGAAGCCGGCCACCAGATTGAGCAGCGTCGACTTTCCCGAACCGCTCGGCCCCATGATGGCGGTGATTTCCGACGCCGGGAAATCGACATCGAATATAAGCGGCGTTTCACCATAGCTGAACGAGACATTATCGAGCCGCACGGCCGCGCCTTTTTCCACCGAAATGGACCGTTCCGGGCTGATCGGCATCATGATTTCTCCCTCCTTCCCAGCCAGTCCGCGGCCAACACCAGCGCCAGGCAGACAAGGCCGAGCAGCAGCGCCAGGCCGGCGGCATCCTCGGTGCGGTAACTGCCCATGCGCGCCAGCAGCAGATAGGGCAAGGTCTGCACGGAATCGCTGCCGAACAGCGCAATGACGCCGAGATCGCCGAGCGACAGCGCCATGGCGAACGCGAAGCCGGTGGCGAGCGGCCGCCGCAGCGACGGCCAGTCGACCAGCCGCAACCGGTTCCAGCCCGAGATGCCAAGCTGTGCGCAGAGCCGTTCGTGGCGTTCGCTCGCCGCGTCATAGGCAGGGCGGATGGCGCGGATGGCGAACGGCATCGCCATCACTGCATTGACCGCAACCACCATGACAGGGGCGATCGCAAAGACATCGCCGACGGTGCGCAGGAGCAAGAACCAGCCGGCACCGATGACGATGGGCGGCACCACCAGGACGAACCCCGCACCGGTGTCGGCCAGGTGTTCGAGCAGCGTCCTCCTGCCGCTCCGCCGGGTGAGCGCCAGCGCCCGGCGCGCCATCACCAGCGACAGCGACAACGCCACAGAGAGCAGCGCCGATAGGAGGGAGAGCACGGCACTGGTCGCCGTCGCTTGCCGCACCGCGCTCTCGCCGGCCAGGCGGCCGAGATCGGCGCCAAGCCCGGCTGCCAGCGTGGCCGCCATCGGCCCGGCGACAAACAGCAGTGCGAGCCCGATCGCCAGCGCGTTCAGCACGGTCTCGGCCGCACCGGCTGAAAAATACCGGCGCGGCGCCACCGGCAGATTGGCGTCGCCGGTCATATTGGCGCCAAGCCGCGTCAGTGCCAGCACGACGACGAAGGTCAGGGCAATCTGCAGCAGGGTCAGCGTCACCGCCCGCGCCGGGTCGAAGTCGAAACGCAGCGCCTGGTAGATGGCAACCTCGAGCGTCGTCGCGCGCGGCCCGCCGCCGAGCGTAAGCACGATGGTGAAGGAGGTGATGCACAGCATGAAAACGAGCCCGGCAACGCCCGGCAAGGCCGCACGCAGCGGCGGCCATTCGATCAGCCGGAAGGCCGGCGCAGCACCCATGCCAAGCTGGCTCGCCAGCCGCCATTGGTTAGCCGGCACGGTCTGCAACGCCTCCAGGAACAGCCGCGTCGCCAGCGGCAGGTTGAAGAAGACATGGGCAACGAGTATGCCCGACAGGCCATAGATGCCGGGCCAGCTCTGGCCGCCTAGCGCGCCCAGCGTGCCGGCAAAATAGCCGGCGCGGCCATAGAGCGCCAAGACACCGAGTGCGGCAACAATGGCCGGCAGCGCCAGTGGCACGGCGAAAAGCTGGAGGATGAAGCCTCGCCCGAAAAAACGCGGATGCCGCGACAGGGCGCGCGCGACGAACAGCGCCGGTGCGACGGAGAGCAGGGTCGACAACAGAGCCTGCCAGAGCGTGAAGCGGGCAACACGCAGGAGATAGGAATCGAAGGCGGAAGCGGCGCCGGACAGGTCGCGCGTAGCTTCGACGAGGAGCCCGGCGAATGCTCCGCCGATAAGCAGCGCGATGGCGGCGAGCGCGACGATACCGGCAGTGACGCGGGGATCGGCCGGATGACGCGTACGCATGTCGCCCTACCCGACACTACGACAGGCGTTGATCGAAGGAAATACCTGGCAAAGGCCGAGCCCACCCCTCTCTGGCCTGCCGGCCATCTCCCCCTCAAGGGGGGAGATTGCGCACTCAGCCGCCTTCGCCAATCTCACAAGTGGCAGGGCGAGGAGAGGCGACAAAGCTGCCGATCTCCCCCCTTGAGGGGGAGATGGCCGGCAGGCCAGAGGGGGGTGGCTTGGCGCAAACATCCGACGAGGCTTGAGCCCTACCTGCTCATCGCCGCAAGCCACTCATCGACCCAGGCCTTGCGGTTGGCCGCGACGTCTTCCGGGCTGAACAGCAAGGTCTTGGTCGGCTTGACCAGCTTGTCGAACGCCGGGTTGAGCGGCTTGTCGGTTTTGCCGGCCGGGAACATCCAGTTGGTTTCGGGAATGACATCCTGGAATTTCGGTCCGGTCATGAAGGCAATGAACTTTTCCGCCAGCGGGTTCTTCGCGCCCTTGGTGGTGATCCCCGCGACCTCGATCTGCAGATATTCGCCCTCCTCGAAGGACGCCGCCTGGTAGCGCTCGGTGTTTTCGGCGACCATGTGGTAGGCCGGCGAGGTCGTGTAGGACAGCACCATCGGCGCCTCGCCCTTGGTGAACAGGCCGTAGGCCTCGCTCCAGCCCGGCGTTACCGTCAGCACCTTCGCCTTGAGTTTGGCCCAGGCTTCCGGCGCCTTGTCGCCATAGACCGACTTGACCCACAGCAGCAGGCCAAGGCCCGGCGTCGAGGTGCGCGGATCCTGGATGACGATCTTCTCTCCGGCATCGCCCTCGACCAATTCCCTGAGGCTCTTCGGCGGGCTCTTCAGTTTTTCGGTGTCGTAGACGACGGCGAAATAGCCATAGTCGAACGGCACGAAAATATCGTCGCTCCAGCCGCCCGGTACATTGACGCCCGAGACGGCGCCGTGCGGCGAAAACAGGCCGGTTGCCTTGGCGTCGGCGGTTAAGTTGGTATCGAGGCCAAGTACGATATCGGCCTTGGTCGCGGCGCCTTCCAGCTTCACACGGTTGAGCAGCGCCACGCCGTCGGCGACCGAGACGAATTCGACGACGCAACTGCATTCGGCCTCGAAGGCCTTCTTCACTGCCGGTCCCGGACCCCAATCGGCGGTGAAGCTTTCATAGGTATAGACCGTCAGTCTATCCTGTGCCGATGCCTGCCCTGGCAGGGCGAGCGCGGATGCCGCAAGCAGGACAATTGAGACAAGAGAGTGGAAAAAACTGCGCATCGGCGCCTCCTTCGTTCGCGTTGAAAGGAATTGAGGCGTCGGGCTGTCCGAAACGTCTAATCCCTCCGCCGGTACAAACCGGATCAGGTTCAGCGGGTTGGCAGTCTTGCCTCTCAGCCGGTCCGCGAAGATCGCGTCCGGCACCCCGTTAGAGCGTTGCGACACATAGGCCCGGCCGAAGTGCTGCGCAAGCGGAAGTTTGCCGGACATCCAAAGCCCAGCCTTCCGTTTCGTCTGCCGTTTCATCTTCCGTTTCCGGGGCAGGGCTGGTAAGGGCCACGAGATATGAGCACATTCACCATCCTGCTTGGCGGCGATCTCATCCGCACGCCGCTGCTCGACCGCCAGGTCGAAGGCTCGCGCGTCATCGCCGCCGACGCCGGCATCGGTCATGCCCGCATGCTGGGCCTGAGGCCGGAACTCTGGGTCGGCGATTTCGATTCGGTGCCTGCCGATTTGCCGGAAGATCTGGCCGCCGTGCCACGGCAGGTATTTCCCGCTGAAAAGGACAAGACCGACGGTGAACTCGCTATCGCCGCCGCGCTCGAACGCGGTGCGACAAGCCTTGTGCTCGCAGGCGCCTTCGGCGGCAAACGCACCGACCACATCTTCCTGCATCTGGCGCTGAGCGTCCGGCTGGCGGAAGGCGGAACGGAAGTGCTTTTGACCAGCGGCGCACAGGAAGGCATTCCTTTGCTGCCTGGAAAGACTGGCTCCGACTATGCCGACGGCACGCTGTTTTCGGTGCTCGGCTTTTCGGATCTCGCCGGCCTGACAGTCACCGGCGCCAAATGGCCGCTCGACCATGTCGAGGTTGCGTTCGGCTCGTCGCTGACCATTTCCAACGAGGTCAAGGGCCGGCTGGAAATCGCGCTGGCCAGCGGCCGCGCGCTGCTGCTCGCGCATCCCTACCCTCTTCCGGAAAGCTGAGCCCAGAAAGCTGATATGGCGCCGCCACTTCTCAATCTCGACGGGATAAAGCTGACCTTTGGCGGCACGCCGTTGCTCGACGGTGCCGCCTTGACGGCCTCGGCTGGCGACAAGATTGCCCTGGTCGGCCGCAACGGCTCTGGCAAGTCGACGCTCCTCAAGATCGCCGCCGGGCTGATCGAACCGCAGGATGGCGAAGTCTTCCGCCAGCCCTCGGCAACCGTGCGCTACTTGCCGCAAATGCCCGACATGGACGGTTTTGCGACCGTCCGCGCCTATGTCGAGGCGGGGCTCGGGCCCGCCGACGATCCCTACCGCGCCACCTATCTGATGGAGCATCTCGGCCTGACCGGCGAGGAACGGCCGAACGACCTTTCCGGCGGCGAGGCGCGGCGCGCCGCCCTCGCCCGCGTCATGGCGCCGGAGCCCGACATTCTCCTCCTCGATGAGCCGACCAATCATCTTGACCTTTCGGTCATCGAATGGCTGGAGGAGGAGCTTGCCCGCACCTCCTCGGCACTGGTCGTCATCTCGCATGACCGCCGTTTTCTCGAGCGCGTGTCACGCGCCACAATCTGGCTCGACCGCGGCCAGACCCGCCGTCTCGACAAGGGCTTTGGCTATTTCGAGGAATGGCGCGACACGGTGCTGGAGGAGGAAGAGCGCGAGCAGCACAAGCTCGGTCGCCAGATCGTGCGCGAGGAGCACTGGCTGCGCTATGGCGTGACAGCGCGGCGCAAGCGCAACATGCGCCGGCTCGGTGAGTTGCAGACCATGCGCCAGCGCTTTCGTGGTCATCGCGGCGCCGAGGGTGCGGCGACGATGACAGCCAGCGACGCCGCCGAATCCGGTAAGCTGGTGATCGAAGCCAAGAACATCGAGAAGACCTTTGGCGATCTGACCGTGGTCAAGGGATTCTCGACCCGAATCCAGCGCGGCGATCGCGTCGGTCTGGTCGGGCCGAACGGCGCCGGCAAGACGACGCTGTTGAAGATGCTGACCGGCGAATTGAAGCCGGACGCGGGCACGGTGCGGCTCGGCACAAATCTGGAGATCGCCACGCTCGACCAGAAGCGCGAAGCCGTCGACCCGCAGGAGACATTGGCGCAGTATCTCACCGACGGGCGCGGCGAGAACCTCGTCATCAATGGCGAGCAGCGCCACGTCGTCTCTTACATGAAAGACTTCCTGTTCAAGCCGGAACAGGCGCGCACGCCGGTGCGCGAGCTTTCGGGCGGCGAGCGGGCGCGGCTGATCCTCGCCCGCGTTTTGGCGCGGCCGGCAAACCTGCTTGTGCTCGACGAGCCGACCAACGACCTCGACATGGAGACGCTGGAGCTGCTGCAGGAATTGGTCGCCGGCTTTGCCGGCACGGTGATCCTGGTCAGCCACGATCGCGATTTCCTCGATCGCACCGTGACCAGCATCATCGCGCCGGATGGTGACGGCCGCTGGATCGAATATGCCGGCGGCTATTCCGACATGCTGGCGCAGCGCGGCGGCACCAGGCTGGACGACCGCAAGGCGCGACCAAAGGCCGAGACGGGCGACGCGACGGCGGCAAGCAGGAACGAAGCGGCCGCACCGAAGGGCCCGGCCAAGAAACTGTCGTTCAAGCAGAAATTCGCGCTGGAAACCTTACCCAAGAAGATCGAGGCGGTGTCGGCCTCGATCTCGCGGCTGGAGAACAACATCGCCGATCCGGCCTATTACGAGCGCGATCCGGCCTCGTTCCAGAAGACGATTGCCGCGCTCGACAAGGAGCGCGTCACACTGGCAGCGCTCGAGGAGGAATGGCTGGAACTGGAAATGCTGCGCGAGGAGATGGAGGGGTAATTCGCGAGTTCAAGCACCTTGTCATTGCGACTAGAGAGGAATGCGCATATGTTATGCGCATACTGTGGAGGTGATCATGCGCAAGATAGCTGTGAATGCGGTTCGCCAGCCGGCAAATCTCTCGATCGACTCAAAGCTCATGAAGGAAGCCAAGGGGCTCGATGTGAATGTCTCGCGCGCCGCTGAAGCCGGCATCGCCGAGGCCGTGGCCGCCGAAAAGACGCGGCTGTGGAAGCTTGAGAACCGCGCGACGATAGATGCGTGGAACGAATATGTCGAAAAACACGGTATTCCGCTGGCAGAACATCGGCAATTCTGATGGCGCGCTACGACGTCTTCGCGGGTAGCATCGAAGGCGGCTATCTCCTCGACGTCCAGGCCGATCTGCTAGACCATTTCAAGACCCGGGTGGTCGTCCCGCTTCTGCCGGCTGCGATGGCGCCATCACCAATGCGAAAGCTCCATCCGATTTTCGAGATCAATGGTCGGAAATTGGTCATGGCCACCCATTTGATCGCCACGGTTGCGGCGACGGAACTGGGCGAGAGCCGACTGAATCTGACGAGGCATCACGACGAGATCGTGGCCGCGCTCGATATGCTGTTCCAGGGCTTCTGAGCCAGAGAGGCGTTGGGCTGGTGAGCCGACCTCACCCCGCCGTCTTTGTCTGCCAGGCCTTTAGCGCCTCGTCAAACACCTTCTCGCCTGGAATGCCCTTTTCCATGGTGAGCAGCGCCCGCCGCCCGGTCTTGTAGACGACCGGCACGTCGATCCAGTCCTGACCTCTGAGCAAGGTCAGATTGGCGTCTTCATCCGCCTTGGTATCGTTGAGCGCAACCAGGAAGAAACCGTCGGCGATCTTGGCCGGGATGCCGATCAGCGGGCTTCCGGCATCTTGCTCGGAGCCCTTCATGGCGACACGCAGGATGTTGTCGACGCCGCCGCCCTCGAAGCCGTCAGGCGTCAGGAAGATCATCTCGATAATATGGCTGGCCGGCAGCGTCTGGTCGGTGTTGCGACGGATCGTCATGCGCAACTGGATATCCTTGCCTGGAATGGTCGCCTCGGCGCGGATCGCCGGCTCGGGCGGCAGGTCGCCGCCGGGCGATTCCTGCACCAGCGACCAGACGATGTTGCCGGGCTCGGCCGAGCCTTGAGCGGTGCTGGTGCGCTCCTCGTAGAAGATCGCCTTCTGGCCGACGGCCAACGTGGCTTGCGGCGGAACTGCCGTTGGTGCCGCTGCCGGTGCTGGCGGCGGGGCGGCCGCTGCAGGCGCTGCTGCCCCGTTGGCGGGCGGCGTTGCGGGAGTTGGTGCAGCGGACCCATCGACTGCTGGAGCATTGGCCGTGGCTTGCGTGTCGGCGGGTGCGGCCGGAGCCGGCGCGGCCGGTGCCGGGGTGGTCGGCGCTTGTGCGGCCGATGGCGGCGTGGTCAGTGCGGCGACGGATTCGCCTTCGCCGATGCCCGCCTGCCCGGCCGCGGGGCCGGGATCGACTTCGTGCCCCTCGGGCGTCAGGCGCTGCGTGAACTTCGCGCCCTCGCCGGCATCCGTCGGAGGCGCGGCGGCCGGTACGGCCGCATCGGCCACCGGCTTGGCCGGGGCTGGTTTTACCAGCGGTTCGGTGGCGACGGCTGTGGTCGAGTCGAGGCCGAGCATGCTGCCGAACGCATCCTTGTTCAGCCAGATGCCATAGCCACCACCGGCAATGACGAGCAAGGCAATGGCGGCGGCGATCACACCGCCATAGCTGCGCCTGCGCTCGGCAGGATAGAGCCGCTGGAACCTGTCCTCCGCGGGGCCGCCGTCGTTGGAAAAGTCGTCGCCCGGAAAAACGCCGTCTTGGCCGTCAGCCGTCGGAAGATCCATATCGGACGGCGGCGGACCAGCGCGCTCCTGAGAAAGAGCGACGGGCTGCGGCTTTTGCCAGTTCGGCGCCGCCTTGGCGGGCGTGGGCTGCCAGGCCGGCCCAGTCTTTGCTGGCTCCGTCTTTGCCGGCTCGGTCTTGGCCGGCTGCCATGCCGGCTCCGTCTTTGCTGGCTGTCGGATATGGCTGGACTGGTTCTTGTTGCGGTCGATGGAGGAGAAGATGTCCTCCAGTTCCGCCAGCGGGTCGGGTGGCGGCGCAGGCTTGGCATAGTCCCGCTCGACTTTGGCGATGGCGTCTTCCAGTGCACGCATCTGCCGGTCGACATCGGAAGGCGTCATGGTGGCCTTCTCTGCGAGTTGTTTCGCGATTGACGAACGGGCCCTGTCATAGACCCTGGCGCGCACTTCCGCCGACGGCTCACCGAGTTTATCGAGCGCCTTTTTCAGAATAGGAACAAAATCTACCATACGTCAGTCGACCTGCATTTGTTTCTGGGCCGGCCCCCGCAAATCAGCCGCAATGCCCGGAAAGGCTGAGAAACTAGTCTTGAAACGGATCGGTCACAAGTATCGTGTCGTCCCGTTCAGGGCTGGTGGAAAGGAGTGCGACCGGCGCGCCGATCAGCTCCTCGATGTAGCGGACGTACTTCACCGCCTGGGCCGGCAGGTCGTTCCAGCTGCGTGCGCCGGCAGTGGTGCCTTTCCACCCCTCCAGCGTCTCGTAGACCGGTTCGACGCGGGCCTGCGCACCCTGGCTGGCCGGCAGGTAATCGATCGCCTCGCCGTCGAGTCGGTAGCCGGTACAGACCTTGATCTCGTCCAGCCCATCGAGCACATCGAGCTTGGTCAGCGCAATGCCCTTGATGCCGTTGACGGCGACGGCCTGGCGGACCAGCACGGCATCGAACCAGCCGCAGCGGCGCTTGCGGCCGGTGACGACGCCGAATTCATGGCCGCGCGTGCCCAGGAACTCGCCGATCTCGTTCTTCTGTTCGGTTGGAAACGGGCCTTCGCCGACGCGCGTCGTATAGGCCTTGGTGATGCCGAGCACATAACCGATGGCGCCCGGCCCGACACCCGACCCGGCGGCGGCCTGGCCGGCAACCGTATTGGACGAGGTGACGAACGGATAGGTGCCGTGGTCGATGTCAAGCAACGTCCCTTGCGCGCCCTCGAACAGGATGCGCTCGCCGGCGCGGCGCTTGTCGTCGAGGATTTTCCAGACGCGGTCCATATAGGGCAGGATCTCGTCGGCCACCGAGATCAGCTCGCTCATGATCGCCTCGTGCGTGACCTCGGCATGGCCGAGCCCGCGCCGCAGCGCATTGTGGTGCGTCAGCAGCCTGTCGACCTTCAAGGGCAGCGTTTCCAAATCCGCCAAATCCATCACCCTGACCGCGCGCCGGCCCACCTTGTCTTCATAGGCGGGACCGATGCCGCGACGGGTCGTGCCGATCTTCGTTCCGGAATTGGAAGCGGCGTCCTCGCGAAATCCGTCCAGCTCCCGGTGCAAGGACAGGATAAGCGCGGTGTTTTCGGCTATTTTCAGGCGGTCTGGCGTCACCTCGACGCCCTGCGCCTTCAATTTCGCAACCTCCGCGACGAAAGCGTGCGGATCGAAGACGACGCCATTGCCGATGATGGACAGCTTGCCTTGCCGCACCACGCCGGACGGCAGCAGCGACAGCTTGTAGACCTTGCCGTCGACGACCAGCGTATGGCCGGCATTGTGGCCGCCCTGGAAGCGCACGACAACATCGGCGCGCTCCGACAGCCAGTCTACGATCTTGCCTTTGCCCTCATCGCCCCATTGCGAGCCGACGACCACCACATTGGCCATATTTCTTTTCCCTTGAGACGCCGCACGAGCAGCTTGAAACAGTTCGAAACGACAGGCCTCTATCGCATCGGCCCCCAAAATCGGAATCGATTTTCGGAAAGCACGACGCGAGGATTAAAGCCTTCCGACGCGTACTTTGTAGCGTCCAATTGCACGCACGTCGTTCTATAGCGTCAAGACCCGTCGAGCGCGACCACTCTTTGCCGCCCAAAACGCTCCGAGGCACAACAATTTTCGCCTTTGACATCATTTACTTGGGCTGGCGGTCGCAATAGGCCCACACCGACCGTCAAATTCCCTCTGCCTGGCCGGGAGTTCACGATGCATCGAGCCGCCTATCTGTTCCTGCTGTTCACCACCTTGCTGTGGGGCGGCAACTCCGTGGCGGGAAAGCTGGCGGTCGGTCATATCTCGCCGATGACGCTGGTCTTCCTGCGTTGGCTGCTGGCGGTTCTGATTCTGCTGCCGATCGGCTGGGGAACGCTACGCCAAGACTGGCCGGTGGTGCGCAGGCATTGGTTGCTGCTTGGCGGGCTCGGCGCTTGCGGCTTCGCCTTCTTCAACACGATCTTCTACACGGCGCTCAACTACACCACGGCGATCAACGTCTCGATCGAGCAGGCGGCGATACCGATCGTGATCATCATCGCCAATTTCCTGCTGTTTCGCCTGCGGGTGAACCGGGTGCAGATCGCTGGCGTCGTGCTGACCATCATTGGCGTCGCGGTGACGGCGAGCCATGGCGACCTGCGCCAGCTTCTCAAGCTGGATCTCAACTTTGGCGACGCGATCATGCTGGTCGCCGTGCTTTGCTACTCCTTCTATTCGGTGGGGTTGCGGCTGAAGCCGATAATCCGCTGGCAGAGCCTGATGCTGGCGCTGTCGGTTGCCGCACTCGTCACATCGCTGCCTTTCTTCCTGTGGGAGATTGCCGCCGGCAAAGTCATCGTCCCCGATGCCCGCGGCTGGGCGGTCGCGTTCTATACCGCCATCGGTGCTTCGGTCATCTCGCAAATCTTCTACATCAGGGGCAACGAGCTGATCGGCGCCAACCGCGCCGGCCTGTTCATCAATCTGGTGCCGATCTTCGGCACGCTGCTATCGGTGCTGATTGTCGGCGAGACATTCCAGCTCTATCAGGCGCTGGCTCTCGCGCTGGTGCTCGGTGGCATCAGCCTCGCCGAATACAGCGGACGGAAGATGGCGGCATCCGCTGCTGAATGAAGTCGCTTGCCGCGACGTTCCACCGCCCCGCGTGCTGCTGCACACGGGGCGACCGAATTTCAGGCTATCCCAACATCGAAATGCAGCCGCTTGGCAGAGTCGATCGACTTGTGCGAGCGCACCTGCGCCAACACGTTTTCCGGGAATGGCGCATCGAGATAGAGCAATGCGATGGCATCACCGCCCGGCCGGTTGCGGCCGAGCTGGAAATTGGCGATGTTGACGCCGTTCTCGCCGCACACCGTGCCGAGCAGACCGATGATGCCGGGCGCGTCGGCATTGGTCGTGTAGAGCATGTGCTGGCCAACCTCGGCGTCGAGATTGATGCCCTTGATCTGGATGAAGCGCGGCTTGCCGTCCGAAAAACACGTGCCGGCGATCGAGCGCGTCCTGTGCTCGGTCTTGACCGTCAGCTTGATATAGCCGTCGAACACGCCCGACTTGTCGCGCTTGACCTCGGCGACGATGATGCCGCGCTCCTTCACCATGATCGGCGCCGACACCATGTTGACGTCGGCGACCTGCGGCCGGATCAGCCCGGCAAGAGTGGCGCTGATCAGCGCCCGCGTGTTCATCGTCGCGGTCGAGCCGTCGAACAGGATCTCGACCTCCTTGATCGGATCCTCGGTGACCTGGCCGACAAAGGCGCCGAGCACTTCGGCGAGCTTGACGAAAGGTTTCAGCCGCGGCGCCTCTTCGGCGGTGATCGACGGCATGTTGATGGCGTTGGAAACGGCGCCCTTGATCAGATAGTCGGACATCTGCTCGGCGACGTGCAGGGCGACATTCTCCTGCGCTTCGGTGGTCGACGCGCCGAGATGCGGCGTCGCCACGACATTGTCCATGCCGAACAGTGCGTTGTTCTCCGCCGGTTCGACCTCGAACACGTCGATGCCGGCGCCGGCCACCTTGCCGCTCTTCAGCGCCGCGATCAGGTCGGCCTCGACGATCAGCCCGCCACGGGCGCAGTTGATGATACGCACGCCGGTCTTCATCTTGGCGATCGCCGCGGCGTCGATGATGTTGCGCGTCTTGTCGGTAAGCGGCGTATGCAGCGTGATGAAGTCGGCGCGGGCGAACAGCTCGTCGAGCTCGACCTTTTCGACGCCGAGCTCCTCGGCGCGGCTGTCCGACAGGAATGGATCGAAGGCGATGACATGCATCTTCAGGCCGACGCCGCGCGTAGCGACGATCGAACCGATATTGCCGCAGCCGATGATGCCCAGCGTCTTGCCGGTGATCTCGACACCCATGAAGCGGTTCTTTTCCCATTTGCCGGCGTGGGTCGAGGCGTTGGCCTCCGGTATCTGGCGGGCCAGCGCGAAGATCATGGCGACGGCATGCTCGGCGGTGGTGATCGAATTGCCGAAGGGCGTGTTCATCACGATGATGCCCTTGCGGCTCGCCGCCGGGATGTCGACATTGTCGACGCCGATGCCGGCGCGGCCCACGACCTTCAGCCTGGTCGCGGCATTGATCAGCTTCTCCGTGACCTTTGTCGCCGAGCGGATGGCCAGCCCATCATACTGGCCGATCACTTCGAGCAGTTTTTCCTTGTCCTTGCCGAGATCCGGCAAATAGTCGACCTCGATGCCGCGATCCCTGAATATCTGCACGGCGGTGGTGGAAAGTTTGTCTGAGACGAGAACGCGGGGCATTGGCTTGGTCCTTTGCGATTGGCGTCCCTCCCCCTTTGAGGGGAGGGTCGGCGCGAAGCGCCGGGGTGGGGTCGTTGCGGCCGGATGCGGCCAAATCTTTTTCTTTCTGGATGGCGGATAGTTGAGCGGGTGGAGGCGACCCCACCCGGCCCTTCGGGCCACCCTCCCCTCGAGGGGGAGGGAGTCAGGCCGCCGCTTTGAGCGACGCCTTTTGCGCGGCAAAGGCCCAGTCGAGCCAGGGCAGCAACGCTTCGAGATCGGAGGTCTCGACTGTCGCCCCGCACCAGATGCGCAGGCCGGGCGGTGCATCGCGGTAGGCACCAATGTCGTAGGCGACGCCTTCCTTGTCGAGCGCCGAGACAATTGCCTTGGCGAATGCAGCCTGTCCGTCGGCGTCGAGTGCAGCGACTTGCCGGTCGGTGAAGGAAAGGCAGACCGACGTGTTCGAACGCGTCGCCGGGTCTACGGCAAGATGGCCGAGCCAGGAAGATTTCCGGACAAAGCGATCGAGAACGGCGGCATTGGCATCCGCTCTGGTGACCAGCGCGTCGAGGCCGCCGATCGACTTCGCCCAACGCAGCGCGTCGAGATAGTCCTCGACGCACAGCATCGACGGCGTGTTGATAGTCTCGCCCTTGAAGATGCCTTCGATCAGCTTGCCGCCCGAGGTGAGGCGGAAGATTTTCGGCAACGGCCAGGCTGGCTTGTAGCTTTCCAGGCGTTCGACGGCGCGCGGGCTGAGGATCAGCATGCCGTGCGCGCCCTCACCGCCCAGCACTTTCTGCCAGGAGAACGTGACGACGTCGAGTTTCTGAAAATCGAGCTGTTGCGCAAAGGCCGCCGAAGTCGCGTCGCAGATGGTCAGGCCCTTGCGGGTGGCCGGGATGAAATCGCCGTTCGGCACGCGCACACCCGACGTCGTGCCGTTCCAGGTGAAGACCACGTCGCGGTCGAAGTCGATTTTGGTCAGGTCCGGCAGTGCGCCGTAGTCCGCCTCTAACCTGCGAACATCGGCGAGCCTCAGCTGCTTGACCACATCAGTGACCCAGCCGGAGCCGAAGCTCTCCCAGGCGACCATGTCGACGCCGCGCTCGCCGAGCAGCGACCACAGCCCCATTTCGACCGCGCCGGTATCCGAGGCCGGCACGATGCCGATGCGGTAATCCGCCGGAACCTGGAGGATTTCCCGCGTCAGCTCGATCGCTTGTTCGAGCTTGGTCTTGCCGATCTTGGCACGGTGCGAGCGCCCGAGCGCGGCATTTTTGAGCGCCTCGACCGACCAGCCGGGGCGTTTTGCACAGGGACCTGAGGAAAAATTGGGATTTGCCGGACGGAATCCGGGCTTCGTATGCGTCGTCATCGTGGTCTATCCTTCCAGATAGTGGCCCCTCGTTGGGGAGGGGTGGCCCACGGACGGCGATATGCGTTCAGGCTTTCGGCGTCAAGGGGAAAGTTTTTGTCGCTGCCGGGATATTGCCGGCGACGAAACGCAAACGGCGGGCCTACGACCCGCCATTGTCAACGCCTCGGCTTCGATCGAGCCTACCAGAGATCGTAGCGTAGTCCGACTTTGACTTGATGATTGTTGATTCCTTTGCGGATCGGAAAGGAAGTCAGGCTCTCGGCAGTCACATATTCGGCGTCTGGCGCGGAAAAATACTGATAGCCCAGATCGACTGAGACGTTCTTGGACACTTGGTAGGCAAGCCCGGCATTCAGCGTGTAGGCGAAGGAGTACTGGGTCTTGTTGTCATGCCGGACGAAATCGTCGGTGGGGTCGGCGTTGTCGGTGAAGTAGCTCGCCGACAGGCGACGCTTGCTCTGCACGACACCGACACCGGCGCCGAGATAAGGTGTGATTCCGACATAGGTGCCAAGGTCGACATAGCCGTTGAGTATGCCTGAGAAGGCATAGTTCTTCAGGGTCGCCGATGCCACGGTCGTTCCGTCGTTATAGCCGATGTCGATCTTGTTGCCGGGAAGATAGCCGACATTGAGATCGGCGCGCAGATAGTCGTTGAAATGGTAGCCGAAGCCGATGCTGGCGAAGATGGGATCTTCCTTTTCGTCGAAGCTCGCGGGTGTAAAGGCGAAATGCTCATCCTTGAAGCTCTTCTGCACCAGATAGGAGACATCGCCGCGCAGATACCATCCCGAGCCAACCTCGACCGGTACATAGTCGGGCGCCTGGTCGACATAGACCGGCGGTTCGTAATCGGCGCCAAGCGCCGGCGTCAGCGGCACCAGGACGACTGCTGCAAGCGCCAGTGCTACAGGCGATTTGAATGTCATGGTCCTCGGCTCCCGAACTTGGCGCATTCGCGATCGCGCGCCGTTTCAGACAGCATTGTTAACCATAGTGGTTAAGTGCGGGTTAAGGATAACAAGGCGTTAGCAATTGATTTGATCCGTTTTCGCTGCTCGAGCCGGACGGTGTTACAGGGCAACGCAGCATCTTTAGGCAGCCAAACGAAACCGCCCGGCATCAGCCGGGCGGTCGACGAATTCCTCGATTTCGAAGCGACTACTTCGTGTAGACCGGCTCGGGTTCCGGGACGTAAGGCTCCGGCGGCGCACAGTCCGACCTGCCGAACTGGTAGCGCAGGCCGCCGCGCACTTCGTGAACGTTGATACCTTTGTCATAGCCGGGGCCGACATTGGGGAGGGAGGCATAGTCGAACATCTTACCGCCGTTGATGTGGCTGAAGCGGTAGCCGACATCTAGTTTGACGCGGTCAGTCAGGCAGTAGGATGCGCCCGCCATGGCAGCATAGGCAAACCGCCAGCCCTTGCCGCCGGCATGATCAAATGAACCGTCGCTGTCCACGTTGTGCAGTTCATCCCACTTGACCCAGGCACCGCCGATGCCGGCGCCGACGTAAGGCGTGATCCCATGCCAGGTGCCGATATCGACATAGGCGTTGGCCAAGAGCAGCAGCGCCGAATAGGACGAGGTATCGACGGACGTGCAAGGCGTTTGCTGTGGGCCGCAGAAGCCGTTGGTCGAGCCGCGGAATTTGGACTTGCTCATCCAGTCCAGGGTGAGATCGGTGCGGAAATGCTCGTCGATCTGGTAACCAACACCGCCGCCGGCCGAGAAGGCGCCATCCAGCTTGCCTGTATCGAACTTGCCGGGATTCTGGGGCGCCACACCGTAGGTGATGTAGTCGCCACCACGAAACTTCGACCAGTGATAGTCGATGTCGCCGCGGATATACCAGCCGCCGAATTCGGCCGGCTGCTCATAGGCAACCGGTGGCGGTGCCTCCTCGACGACGGGCGGCTCGACGAAATCGGCGGCGAATGCCGGTCCGACGCCGGCAAACAGCGCGGCCAGAAGAGCCATTCTAGCTGTGTTGAACATGCTTATCACCCCTGAGAACCCTCGAACGGCGAACGCGCCCGAAATGTGATTGACCTCAGTTGTGGATAATGAATCGGAAAGGTTAAAAGGCGTTTAACCGTATTGATTAACCACGAATCTCTAAAAGTGGAGCAATCTGGCGGCCGTTGCTGCAGGCGGAGCTGGCCGCGACCCAATAAAAAAGCCCGCCGGCAAGGCGGGCTTTTGAACCGATGTTGGAGGGAGATCAGGCGGCGCTGCGCGTTTCCGAAATGACCTCGACGATGTCGTTGACCACGGACTCGACAAGCTGCGGGTCGTCGCCCTCCGCCATGACGCGGATGAGCGGCTCCGTGCCGGATGGCCGGATGACCAGGCGCCCGGCCTTGCCGAGGCGATTGCGCGCATCTTCGATCGCCGCCTTGACCGGCGCCTCCTCCAGCGGCTTGCCGCCGGAAATATGCACATTCTTCAAAAGCTGCGGCACCGGCTCGAATTTCTTCGACAGTTCGCTGACCGGTCGGTTATGCCGCTTGATGCAGGCGAGCACTTGGAGCGCCGAGACGAGGCCGTCGCCGGTGGTCGAGAAATCGGACAGCACGATGTGGCCCGACTGTTCGCCGCCGACATTGAGTCCATGGGCACGCATGTGCTCGACGACATAGCGGTCACCGACCTTGGTGCGATGCAACTGCAGGTTCATGTCGCCGAGGAAGCGTTCGAGGCCGAGATTGGACATCACCGTCGAGACGACGCCGCCGCCGGCCAGCCGTCCGCTCTGCTGCCAGGATTCGGCGATCAGCGCCATGATCTGGTCGCCATCGACGATCGCGCCGTTCTCGTCGACAATGACGACACGGTCGGCATCGCCGTCGAGCGCAATGCCGATATCGGCGCGCACCTCGTGCACCTTCTTTTGCAGGCCGGCCGGATGAGTCGAGCCGCATTCCTTGTTGATGTTGAAGCCGTTGGGCTCGACATTGATGGCAACGACCTCGGCGCCGAGTTCCCACAGCGCGTCGGGCGCCACCTTGTAGGCGGCGCCATTGGCGCAATCGACGACGATGCGCAGGCCCGACAGCGACATCGAGCGCGGCAGCGTGCGCTTGGCGAATTCGATATAGCGGTCATGCACGCCGTCGACGCGTTTGGCGCGGCCGAGCCCATCGGAATCGGCGAGCGCCAGTTCGATATCCTTGTCGAGCATCCCCTCGATACGCTCCTCGATCTCATCGGACAGCTTGTAGCCATCGGGGCCGAACAGCTTGATGCCGTTGTCGTAATAGGGGTTGTGCGAGGCAGAGATCATCACGCCGATATCGGCGCGCAGCGAGCGCACCAGCATGGCAACAGCCGGCGTCGGGATCGGGCCGAGCAGGAAGACATCCATGCCGGCGGCGCACAGGCCCGACACCATGGCGTTCTCGATCATGTAGCCGGAAAGCCTGGTATCCTTGCCGAGCACGACGCGGTGGCGGTGGCTGCCGCGCTGGAACGAGAGGCCGGCGGCCATGCCGACCCGCATGGCGACCTCCGCCGTCATTGGAAACTTGTTGGCGCGCCCACGAATGCCGTCCGTACCGAAATAATGTCCTGCCATGTTCGCCAGCTTCCCGATGGTTCTTTCCGAGCATCTCATGCCATAAAATGGCCCAAGCCCCGTCATCACATTGTATGATTATGGACGACCAATCCTTAGAAAATTGTTGTTTTGTGTGTTTTACGTCACGCTAGTGTGTTGATTTTCAAGTTCCGAGCCCTTGTTGCGGCAGCAGCATCAGAAACATCAACTCAAACCTCATCTGGATCCTTTGGGCTGTGGCAGTGTGGCCTTGAACCCGAATCCGCATCGTGCTGCTCCAGACAGCGGTGGGCTCAGGTCCGCCGCAGCCGCCGATTTGACTGGCTGTCATTCGACGCAGTGTCCTCGCTGGGAACCAGCCATAGGCGCGCGCTCCGTGCAATGCACCCGGACGAACTTGGCGGGGAGACGGTCCCGGCAACGAATTCATCACCTTAAAGAAAAGAATGCACTTCTAAATTTGTCTCTACGCTACTTAGCATCTGGCGCAACCAGCCGTTGAGCGCTATTGCTGCACTGGGACATATCATGAACCGCCGTAGGGAGAAAACGCATGCTCATCCACCGACTTGCCACTTTGACGGGTCTTGCCGTCGCGACCTTATTCCTGGCGGCGCCTGCCAGCGCGCTGACCATGGCCGAGTGCAGCACCAAGTATAACACGGCCAAGGACGCGGGAACGCTTGGCGGGCAGAACTGGAACCAGTTCCGCAAGGCCCAATGCGGCACCGATGCTTCCGCCGCTACAACCGAACCCGCGCCAGCCAAAGCCACGGCCAAGGCTGCCGACACGACCAAGGCAGCCGCCGCCGACGATGCGGCGCCGGGCCTGACGGCGAAGGAGTGCAGCACCAAATACCAGGCCGCCAAGGCTGCCGGCACGCTCAACGGCATGAAGTGGAACGATTTCCGCAAGACCCAGTGCGCCGCCGGCGCGACGGCAGCCGCACAACCCGCCGCCAAGACCAAAGCAGCGGCGGCCAGCAGCGATGACGCAGCGCCTGGGCTGACGGCCAAGGAATGCAGCACCAAATACCAGGCCGCCAAGGCTGCCGGCACGCTCAACGGCATGAAGTGGAACGACTTCCGCAAGAGTGAATGCGCCGCCGGCGCAAGTGCAGCCGCACAACCCGCCGCGGCACCTGCCAAGGCGACGACAGCCGCCGCGACCGATACCGGCAAAGGCGTCAGCATGGCGGATTGCAGCGCCAAATATCAGGCTGCCAAGGCCGGCAACACGCTGAACGGCATGAAGTGGAACGACTTCCGCAAGAGCCAATGCGGCGCCGGCGCAGCCGACGACGACACCCTGCCGGCTCCCGATGCCAAATACACCGGCGATCCGCAACCGCCGACCATCACCGCCCCCCAGGGCGTGAAATTCCCGACGGCGATCTCCAAGAAGTATGCAACCGAGACCCCGGCCAAGGGCCGCATGCACACCTGTCTCGACCTCTACTACGCCAACAAGGACGCCAACACGCTGGGCGGCCTCAGGTGGATCCAGAAGGGCGGCGGCTTCTACAGCCTCTGCAACGCCAAGCTGAAGAGCTGACCGGCGCCACCATCCGACGACATGAGCCCGCGAGCCGCAAGGTTCGCGGGCTTTTTGTTGCTGCCGAACAAGTGAGAGGGCCTTCCGAGGTCGAACCAACTGTCAGATCGTGTTTCTTGGCTCTGTCCGGCCGACATCGATCTCGGCACCACCGGAACTCTCATAGCCAGAAGCAGAAAACCCGCCTCGGCGGGCGGGTCATCAGCGCCAATTGGCACCATACTCAGATTAGTAGCATAGCTGCCGGCACAAAGCAAGAACAAAATGTGGCGCCGCCGGCAAAAAATGCGAGCTTCATTCTCCGGCGCGCCTTGTCGATCTTCCCGAAGTCGTCAACGAGGCCGATAGAAGGCCCCCATTCCTTCGCGCCTCTCTCTGTCCTGCCGGACATCTCCCCCGCGAGGCGGGAGATTGGCCGTCATCGTCACTTTCGCCAATTTCCTGCGATGCAGGAAGGGTCGCATTCCCCAAGAGAAAACGCCGCGGTTAGAGCCGCGGCGTTTCGAAGTCGATCTGTGCCGGGCCGGAGCCTAGCTTGACGGCTGAGGTTCCATGCCGCCTTCGGGCTCGGGGCCTTTCTTGCGGCGGCCGGACTTCGGCACGGCCGAGCCGCGGCTCGGCGGCGTGTCGTCGCCAAGGTCGCGCGCGGGCTTATTGCCGGCGATCAGCTGCTTGATCTCCTCGCCGGACAGCGTCTCGTATTCGAGCAGGCCCTGCGCCAACGCGATCCATTCCTTCTTTTTCTTGGTCAGGATGGACCTTGCCGTTGAATAGGCCTCGTCGATCAGCCGGCGCACTTCGGCGTCGATGATTTGCGCCGTCTCTTCCGAGATGTTCTGCGTGCGCGCCACCGAATGGCCGAGGAACACCTCCTCCTGGTTGTCGCCATAGGCGACATGGCCGAGCTTGTCGGAGAAGCCCCAGCGCGTCACCATGGCACGCGCCAGCTTGGTCGCCTGCTCGATATCGGAGGAGGCGCCGGAGGTGATGTTCTCCTTGCCGAACTTGAACTCCTCGGCGACACGGCCGCCCATCATGATGGCGAGGCGCGAGATCATGTATTTGTAGCTCATCGAATAGCGGTCGCCTTCCGGCAGCTGCATGACCATGCCGAGTGCCCGGCCGCGCGGAATGATGGTCGCCTTGTGCAGCGGATCGGCCGACGGCACGTTGAGCGCCAGGATGGCATGACCGGCCTCGTGATAGGCGGTCAGCTCCTTCTCGGCCTGTGTCATCGCCGACGAGCGGCGCTCGGCGCCCATCATGATCTTGTCCTTGGCGTCCTCGAATTCGGCCATGGTGACGAGGCGCTTGTTGCGCCGCGCCGCCATCAGGGCGGATTCGTTGACCAGGTTCATCAGATCGGCGCCGGAAAAGCCCGGCGTGCCGCGCGCGATCACCTTGAGGTCGACATTGGGCGCCAGCGGCACGTTGCGCACATGCACCTTCAGGATCTTCTCGCGGCCGACGATGTCGGGGTTCGGCACCACCACCTGGCGGTCGAAGCGGCCCGGCCTCAGCAGCGCCGGATCGAGCACGTCTGGCCGGTTGGTGGCGGCGATCAGGATGATGCTTTCGTTGGATTCGAAGCCATCCATCTCGACCAGCAGCTGGTTCAGCGTCTGCTCGCGTTCATCATTGCCGCCGCCCAGGCCGGCGCCGCGATGGCGGCCGACCGCGTCGATTTCGTCGATGAAGATGATGCAAGGCGCGTTCTTCTTGGCCTGGTCGAACATGTCGCGAACGCGGCTTGCGCCGACGCCGACGAACATCTCGACGAAGTCCGAGCCCGAAATGGTGAAGAACGGCACGTTGGCTTCACCCGCGACCGAGCGGGCGAGCAGCGTCTTGCCGGTTCCAGGAGGACCGACGAGCAGCACACCGCGCGGGATCTTGCCGCCGAGCCGCTGGAATTTCTGCGGGTCGCGCAGGAACTCGACGATCTCTTCCAGATCTTCCTTGGCTTCGTCGACGCCGGCGACGTCCTGGAAGGTGACGCGGCCATGTGCTTCGGTCAAAAGCTTGGCCTTCGACTTGCCGAAGCCCATGGCGCGGCCGGAACCGGACTGCATCTGGCGCATGAAGAATATCCAGACGCCGAGGATGAGGATCATCGGCAGCCAGGAGATCAGGGTGCCGAACAGCGAATTGGAGCCGTCGGATTCAGGACGCGCGTTGATGGTGACGTTCTTGTCCTGCAGCCGCGAAACCAGTGACGGGTCCCCAGGCGAATAGGTCTGGAAGCCGTTGGAACTGTCCGTGTAATTGCCGGAGATACGGGCGCCGGCGATGGTCACCGACTTGATCCGTCCCGCCGCGACTTCCTGCAGGAACTGCGAATAGGGAACATCGCTCGAGGCTCCACGCGTCTGCGGCGTCTGGAAAAGATTGAAGAGAGCGATGAGCAGGACCGCTATGATCGCCCAGAGCGCGAGGTTGCGATAATTCGGATTCATCAATTGTCCCGTTGGCGCCCGCTGGGCGGACACGCGTCGTGAGAGGAAACTTGGCCCTAACATAGGGAGAGCGTCTCCCATTGCCAAGCATAACAGCAGGTCTCGGTTAAGCTTTCGCCCGTGGTAGGCCGGCATTGTGGCCGCCGAACGGCACGGCTGGAACGGGCGCCGCGCCAAGCAACGCGGCGACGGCATCGGCCGGCGCCAGATCGAAGGACGGCAGGAAACGGGCGAAGGGCGCGACTGCCGGATATGCGGCGACAGCCGCCGGCATCGGGCCTTCCCCGGGCAAACCCGGGCCTTCCCCCAGCAAACCAAGGCATTCGCCATCCCGCCAGAGCGCCGGCTCGGCGGCCAAGGCGGCACGCACAAGGCTTGCCGGCGTGCCATGCCCGGCAATTGCCCGCTTTGCGGCAAGAGCCGCCCCGAGCGGTGCTATCAACAGCGGCGCGATCATCAACAATGCACCTGGACTGTCGCCCAATGTGATCCGTCTGCGGCCGTCCCACAGGGCATTGCCGGAAACCGCAACAGCGGGCGGCAGATCGCGCAATTCGCGGTGCAGAAAGATGCCGGTACGCCGGGCATCGATCACGGTCCGCGACAATGTGGCACAAAGCGGCCCGGTGCGGAACCGGCCGAAAAGGGCTTCGCTGCGGGCCTGGTCGGGAAGAAAGGCGGTGCCGCCGGTCGCCGCCAGCAGGATGCGCAGCGCATAAATGGCCGACCGGCTGTCGGCGGCCGTCGCAAAATCCCGATCGAGCCGGACGAGGCCGGCGGCCGGCCTGGAGGCCAAGCTGTGGATCAGCATGGCCGCGCGATGTCCCAGCTGCTCACGCTCGACCGCCGCCTTGCTGGCCAGCGCTATCGCTTCAGCCACGCTAGGCGTACCATCGCCTTCGGCAAGTGCTGCGCGGACGCGCGGCCGCTCGAAAGCGGTGTCGGCATTGGTCGGATCTTCGATCCAGGCAACCTGTTCACGCCGCAGGAATTCGCGCAGCTCAGCACGCCGCACGCGGAGCAGCGGCCGCACGATCCAGTGCCGCCACTCGTAGAGGGTTGCCGGCGCCATGCCGGCAAGGCCCCGCGCTTCGTCGCGCGGCCTCTCCTCACCTGGCCCGTCGTCACGTGCTTGCCGCATCAGCACGGTCTCGGCCTGGTCGTCGGCGGTGTGGCCGGTCAGGATCAGGCCGATGCCTGCCGCTTCGGCGGCCTCGGCGAGCAGCCGGTAGCGGGCTTCGCGCGCGGCGGCGGGCAGGCCGGTCGATGGTTTGTGCCCCGACCAGGCGAGGATGCGATGGGCAATGCCGCGCGCCGCGCACAGCCTGGCCACGGCTTGCGCTTCCGCTGCCGCTTGCGGCCGCAGTTGATGATCGATCGTTACCGCCAGCAATTTCGTTGCCGGGGCGTTACGATCGAGATGGGCTTTGAGGAGGAGGAGAAGGGCGGTCGAGTCGCTGCCGCCGGACACGGCCGCAACAGCGCCGTTGGAAAAGTCGATCCGCGAAAAATCCGAAAGGTCAGGCTCGCTGTCGAGCGTCATGCATGTCGCCCAAGCGTGGGCCCGGTTTTGCGGCACCGACACGCAACGGAAAAACTAGCACGCCGCGAGTGCCCTTTCCTGCTTGACCCGCTCCTTGAGCGCGCCGGAAATATCGGGGTAGCGCTTGCCGATCTCGCTGAAAGTGGCACAGGCCACGTCGCGCTGCTTCAGCCCGACCAGTGAAACGCCGAGCTTCAGCAGCATGTCGGGCGCCTTCTTGGCCTTGGGATAGTCCTTGTTGGCTGCGAGGAAAATCTCGGCCGCATCGCGGTATTTCTGCTGGCCGAGCAGCGATTCACCGAGCCAGTAATGCGCGTCCGCCGCCTTGGCGTCCCGGGGAAAACGGGCGATATGGTCGCGGAAGCCCTGTTCGGCGGTGCTGTAGTCGCCCGACAGGATGAACTGGTAAGAGTTGCGGTAAAGCTCCTCCGGATCGTTGGTCGACGGGAGTGCCGCGACCACCGTATCGTCGGATTTACCGGCCTTGTTGCCGGCTGTGCTGGCGCCGTTGGCTGGGGCCGTATTCTGCCGCGGCGCATTCGCTTGCGCATTGCCGTCGGCTTCAACGACATTGCCGTTTTTGTCGACGGTGATGGTGCCGAACGTCTTGGGCGGCGCGCCGGGGATCAGCTTGCCGGGATCGCCGTTGGGCGATTCGACGATGACGTCCTCGACGCTCTTGTCGCCGGCTGGCGGCGCGTCCGCAGCGGCCGGAGCCGGCGTTGCCGGCGCCTCCGCCACGTTACCGTCGCCGTTGGGGCTGTCGCTGCTGGGCGCGGCCTCGGACTTCTTCTGCTCGGCCGGCTGCTGCGCGCCTTGCGGACCGCCTTCCAGCTGCTGGAAGCGGAATTCGTTGTCTTCCTGCTGCTTGCGGATCTGCTCCTGCATCTGCAGGACCTGGAAATTGAGTTCCTCGATCTTGCCATTCATCTGCCGGAGCTGTTCCTCCAGCGCCGGAGTGCCGGTACCATCCTGTTGCGCGAATTGAACCTGATCCGGCTTTTTCTTTTCGCCGAAAATGCCGGGCAGTTTGATCGTCGGCAGGTGGAAGGAAAAACCGCTTTCCGATGACTGCCCGGTGCCGTTTGCCCCGTCAGCAAGCGCCGCGATACTTGATACGAGCAGCAGCGCAAGCGTGCCGCTCAAGACCGATCTGAAATGCATGTGCCTCTCGCCGTGAAACCGTTAGCCTGTTGCGCGCCCTTTCCAACCGAAGTGGCCAGGCGCCCTCGGCTCTTAACAGGACGTGAGACTTCGGCCAAATTTTGTTTGGAGCGGGCAGATATGAAAAAGGCGGCCTTTTGGCCGCCTTTCGCACCAAGTGTTGCATTTATGCCGATCAAGAACCGGCGCCGCCCAGCGTGGTTACGGCGCGGCGGTTCTGCGACCAGCAGGAGATGTCGTCGCAAACCGCGACCGGACGCTCCTTGCCGTAGGAAATGGTCTTCAGGCGCTGCGCCGAAACACCCTTGGCGACCAGGAAGTCGCGTGTGGCGGCAGCACGGCGGGCGCCGAGCGCCAGATTGTATTCGCGCGTGCCGCGCTCGTCGGCATGGCCTTCGATGACGATGGCATACTGCTTGTACTGGTTCAGCCACTGCGCCTGGCGCGACAGCGTCGTCTGCGCATCGGCGCGGATCGAGGACGAATCGGTGTCGAAGAAGATGCGGTCGCCGATGTTGACGGTAAAGTCCTGGGCCGATCCGGGCGTTGCCGCGCCGGCGCCGTTGAGGCCGAGATCGGCGGCGCTGTTCGGCGTCTTCTTCGAGGCGCAACCGGTGATCGCGAGCATCGCGACCAGCGCGATCATGACCGGGTTTGTGGTAAGTGCTGCGATACGGCCCATGCCGCCTCTCCTTCGCAATTCGAGTGATTTCATTGATCGTCCAGTAACCACGTTTGGGTTAACCGGCGCTCAAGAAACACGGTTAAAATTTGGTTTTCGGCTGCCGTCCGCAACCGTTCTGCCGAGGGGCGACAATGAGCGCGGACCGTAGGCGGAAATGCGGCTAACATGAAAAAGAGGGAATTGAGGAACTGAAGAACCGAGGAATTGAGGAATCGAGGAATTGAGCAAAGAGATCACCTCAGCTTCTCTCTGAGATTGACCAGCACTCCGTAGATACGGGCATAGGATTGCAACCAATGGTCGCGTTGCGCCTGTGTGATGTACTCGAGGTCGAACGCATACGAACTCCAGGTCTCCACCTCACTGCATGATCCTATGGCCAAGCGTGCGAATTCGGGCTTGGAGTGAGCCTGTTTGGCAAAGCCTTCGGCCAAATTGGCGCAGATCGCCTTGCTGGAACGACGTAGTTGATCGGCGAGCGCGTATTGCTCCATTTTCGGAAAAGCAAGCGTGGCTCTGTGTACCCCAAGGGAAACCGCACAGGCACGCTTATAGACTTCTAAATCCCTCGCGTGCTCGATGTAGACCCCTCTGCCTTCTCCATTCTTCAGTTCTTCAACTCTTCAACTCCTCAGTTCTTCAATTCCTCAGTTCTTCTTCCATCACTCCAGCAGCGGCGACCAGGCCGGATCCGAGGCGAAGTTCGCCGTGGGGATCGACTGTTCGTTGCGGCCGGTGAGATCGACCGAAACAAGTTTTGGTCCACCATTGGAATCGCGGAAGAACATCAGCACCCGGCCGTTGGGCGCCCAGGTCGGCCCTTCCTGCTGAAAGCCGGTGGACAGGATGCGCTCACCCGAACCGTCGGTGCGCATGACGCCGATCTGGAATTCGCCGCCGGTCTGCTTGGTGAAGGCGATGAGATCGCCGCGCGGCGACCACACCGGCGTCGAATAGACGCCGTCGCCAAACGAGATGCGGGTCTGGCCCGAGCCGTCGGCGCCCATCACATAGATCTGCGCGCGGCCGCCGCGATCCGAGGTGAACACCACCTTGCTGCCGTCAGGCGAGTAGGACGGTGAGGTGTCGATGGCGGTCGAATTGGTGAGCCTGGTCGTCGAGCGGCTTCTCAGATCCATGGCGAAGATGTTGGAATTGCCGTCATCGCGCAGCAGGCTCATGATCACCTTCTGGCCGTCCGGCGAAAAGCGCGGCGCAAACGTCATGCCGGGGAAATTGCCGACCAGCTCGCGCTGCCCCGTCTCGATCTGCAAAAGGTAAACCCGCGGCTGGCCGCTCTCGTAGGACATGTAGGTGATTTCCTGCCGGTTCGGCGAGAAGCGCGGCGTCAGCACGATCGATTTGCCGTTCGAGAGATAGCGGACGTTGGCGCCGTCCTGGTCCATGATGGCAAGCCGCTTCTTGCGCGCATTCTTGGCACCGGACTCATCGATGAAGACGACGCGCGTGTCGAAATAGCCCTTCTCGCCGGTCAGCCGCTCGTAGATCGCATCGGCGATGATATGGCCGACGCGCCTGGTATTGGCGTCGTTGGCGAAGAACTGTTCGCCCGAGAGCTGCTGGCCGGCGAAGGCGTCCCACAGCCGGTACTGGGCGCGGACACGGCCGTCGGCTTCCTTGCCGACGCTGCCGGTGACCAAAGCCTGGGCGTTGATTACCTTCCAGTCCTCGAAGCGGGGCGTGGCATCCGGGTTGGAGATCTTTTCAATGAAAGCGCTCTTGTCGATCGGAGCAAACAGGCCCGAGCGCTTCAAATCGTCGATGACGATCCCCGATATCTCCGCGCCCAACGCGTCGCCCGATTGAAAGTCGGTGATGGCGATCGGCAGAGGCTCGATATTGGGTTGAGTCAAATCGAGTTGGACCAACGCCTTTGCCGGCAGCGTGGCGAGCCCGCTCATGGCGGTCGCAATCGTGCCGATCAGCATCAGCGTCGTAAGCAACTTCTTCATTCGTTCAGCCTCGTTGTTCTCTCGGCAATCAATACATGTCGCTGGGGATGAAATTGACCTCGACCTCGTTCCATCCCAGTTCGCCGTCATACTTTGCGACGGGCAGATTGTAGGGCGCACATCGCAGCACTGCGCGCCGCGCTGCTTCCGAGGCAACTCGGGAGCCCATTGAGCCATCGCCTGCGGATCCGACTTCCGGAGCGCCGTCGATCTCGCCATTTTGAGTGAGCTTCATCCTGATGGTGACTTTTTGGCTGTCGCCATCGAATGTGCCGGGTGTCACACTCCAGCAGCGTTTGATCTGGGCCTTCAGGCCATCAAGCTCGCTCTGCGAGAGTTTGGTGCCTTGGTTCTTCTCGCCGCCGAGCGAAGCCTGCTGGGTCGAGCGCTTGGCGCCGCCGCCGGACGGTTTCTGCTTGTCCAGCAGCGCCGAAATCTCGTCGGCATTGAATTGCTTGTCGTCCGATTTCGGCCTGGACGAGGCTTCCTTGACCGGCTTGTCGGTGTCCTTGCGCTCCGGCGCCTTCGCGCTTTCAGCCTGGGCCGGCTGCGGCTTCGGCCGAGCCTCGGGCGCCGGCGCCGAGTCCGGAAGCTGCGCCTCCTCGGTCGGCGGTTGCTTGGCAATCGCCTCGGCGACGGCATCCGGCTTGACCTCGGGCTGCGGATCGATCGCGGCGGTCTTGTCCTGCGGCGGCGTGGGCGTCGGCTCCTTGGCCGGCGTCGGCTTGGGATCGGTCTGCTTGACCGGTTCGGGCTTGACCTCTTCCTTCGGCTGCGGCACCGGCGCTACCTCCGTTGCGGGAATAGGCTTCGGCTTTTCCGGCGGCTTCGGCACGTCCTCGGGCTTGGGCTTTTCGACCGGCGTCGGCGCGGGTGGCGGAGCCGCCGTCATATCGACCGGCTTGGGCTTGGCCTCAGGCGTCGGCGGCTTGTCGGTATCGATGCTGTTCTCGCCGACTTTCTGGGCATCGGGAACGATGTCGGGACGCTGTGTCGGCAGCGGCGCCGGCTTTTCGTGCATCACGGCTTTCTTGTCGCCCTGCAAAACCTGCGAGACGGCCTCCATCGGCACAATGTCGACTGCGACCGACTCGACATCGGACGACGGAAGCGCAGCCGGCGCCGACAGCGTGAACAGCCCGAAGGCGATCGCCACCGTATGCAAGATCACCGATGTGGTGAGGCCGGTCCTCATCTCGCGTTTATTGATCCTGTTTCGGCAGTGTAATCAGGCCGAGGTTCTTGTAGCCTGCGTCCTGGATGAGACCCATCACCACCATCGCGTCGCCATAATTGGTGGTCTTGTCGCCCTTGACGTAAATGCGCTCTTCGTAGCCGGTCTTAGAAATCGCCTTCAGCTTGGCGATCAGCTCCTCCTGCGGGATTTCGGTCTCCTGTACGAAGATCTTGCCTGTGCCGTCGATCGTAATCGTAATCGGCTGGGTATCGGCGTTCATCGCCTTGGCCTTCGTCTCCGGCAGGGTGACCGGCACGCCGACCGTCAACATGGGTGCGGCGACCATGAAGATGATCAGCAGCACCAGCATCACGTCGACCATCGGCGTGACATTGATTTCCGATATCATCGCGTGATGGCGGCCGCGCCGCCTGTGGCCTCGACCACCGCGTCCTCCGCCACCCGCGCCTACAGACATTCCCATGATCGTTCCTCAGGCCTTCTGCGCGACTTTTTCATCGATTTGGCGCGAGAGTATGGCGGAGAACTCATCCGCGAACCCTTCCATGCGGACGGCGATCTTGCTCGCGTCGGACGACAGCTTGTTGTAGGCGATGACGGCGGGGATGGCGGCGAGCAGGCCGATGGCCGTCGCCAGCAGCGCTTCGGCGATACCGGGCGCGACCACCGACAGGCTGGTGTTCTTCGAAGCGGCGATCGCCTGGAACGAGGTCATGATGCCGATCACGGTGCCGAACAGGCCGATGAAGGGCGCCGCCGAGCCGGTGGTGGCGAGGAAGCCGAGCCGCCCTTCCAGCTTTTCCATCTCGCGGGTCAGCGCCAGATCCATAGCCTTGTCGATGCGGGTCTGCAGGCCGAGCGGCGATTTTGCGCCCTTCTCGAAGCTCTTCTTCCATTCGCGCATGGCGGCGACGAAGATCGCGCTCATGCCGGTCGTCTTGCGGTCGGCGAGCGTGCGGTAAAGCTCTTCCAGCGACTGCCCCGACCAGAACACCTGTTCGAAGCGGTTGAGCGCCAGCCGCATGCGGGCATAGGCGACGAGCTTGTCGACGATGATCGCCCAGGTCCAGATCGAGGCACCAAGCAGCCCGATCATGACCAGCTTGACCACCCAACCGGCCTGCATGAACAAGGCCCAAATCGATAAATGCGCGCCCGGTTCGGCGAGAGCGATGTTTTCCATGTTACGTCCTTAAAGATTTTCCGGGCGTGGCTGGCGGCTGGCCCATGGGCATCCCTTGTGGTCCGTTCGCGTTAAGCTTGCGGAATAACCCCAAATGCACCGTTGGCGGCCTTTTCGGGGCAAATATTGGTGAAAGGAAGGCGCTTGGATTCTTCCAATCTTAACCAATCCCTTCATGGACCGTTATGGTTAAGGATGGGTTAGGACGTACAGCGCGGCGCATTGCCGCGCCCCGACGACCAGCCCGGCGATCCTCGCCTCGACCGGGAGCTCCGGATCTTCCGCCTCTGAACTCTTATTTGCGCGTTCCGGGCATGAAGGCTGCCACCCAATCCTTGGGAAAGCGCCGCGGCCGGCCGTTCTCGCCGACGATCGCCGCTTCGACCCGCGCCTCGACCAGCACTTCGCTGCCGCGTTTCAACTGCTGCGCCATGACGATGCGGGCGCCGGAAATGTCTTCGGTGCGCGTATCGATGGTCAGGATGTCATCCATGCGGGCCGAACCGCGGAAATCGATCTCCATGCGCCGCACCACCCAGACTATTTTCTCGCCATGCTTGCCGTCGGCAAGCTCGGTGTGGTGGACGCCGGCCAGCCGCAGATAGTCGGACCGGCCGCGCTCGAAGAATTCGAGATAGCGCGCGTGGTAGACGACGCCGGAAAAATCGGTGTCTGCATAATAGACCCGCGCCATCAGTCGATGGCCGAATTCCGTCAGCGCGCCGGAAAGTCCGGCGGACAATGCCGATTCACCATGATCGTCCATTGCTGTCCTTTTGGCCCGACAGGCCCTGTTTCAAGCAACACCTGTTTTGCGCATAGACCGGCGATGATCAAGACCTGGAGGGCTGGGCCGGGGACTGCCAGCACCGAAGCCATAAGCAGCGGAACTTAGGGTTCTTCCTGGAACAGGCTGATCTGCTGCTGCGCCAGGTCCTTTGGCGCGTCGAGGCCGAGATGCCGCCAGGCATTGGCCGCCAGCACGCGGCCGCGCGGGGTACGCATGATGAAGCCTTGCTGGATCAGAAAGGGTTCGATGATGTCCTCGATGGCATCGCGTGGCTCGGAAAGCCCGGCCGCGATGGTCTCGATGCCGACCGGCCCGCCGCCGAAATTCCGGGCGATCATCGACAGATAACGGCGGTCGAGCGCGTCGAGGCCGAGCCCGTCGACCTCCAGCCGCGTCAGCGCCTCGTCGGCGACCTTGCGGTCGACATGACCGTCGCCGGCAACGCTGGCGAAGTCGCGCACCCGGCGCAACAGCCGGCCGGCGATGCGCGGCGTGCCGCGCGCCCGCCGGGCGATCTCCAAGGCACCGTCGTCGCCGAGCGGCATGGCAAGGATGCGGGCGCCGCGCCGCACGATCTGCTCGAGTTCCTCGACCGAGTAGAAATTGAGCCGCACCGGAATGCCGAAGCGGTCGCGCAGCGGGTTGGTCAAAAGGCCGAGCCGGGTGGTGGCGGCGACAAGCGTGAAGCGGGCCAGGTCGATCTTGACCGAGCGCGCCGCCGGCCCCTCGCCGATGATCAGGTCGAGCTGGAAATCCTCCATCGCCGGATAGAGGATTTCCTCGACCGCCGGGTTGAGCCGGTGGATCTCGTCGATGAACAGCACGTCGCGGTCTTCGAGGTTGGTGAGCAACGCCGCGAGATCACCGGCCTTGGCGATGACCGGACCCGAGGTCGAGCGGAAATTGACGCCGAGCTCGCGCGCCATGATCTGCGCCAGCGTCGTCTTGCCGAGGCCGGGCGGGCCGACGAACAGCACATGGTCGAGCGCTTCGCTGCGGCCCTTGGCGGCCTCGATGAACACTTTGAGATTGGCCCGCACCGCCGCCTGGCCGACGAAGTCGCCGAGCGTCTGCGGCCGCAAGGTCTGCTCGGCGTCCTCGCCGCGTCTGTCGGGAGCAATGAGGCGTGGCGAAAGGCTCATGCGCATACCGCCCGAAAGAAAAAGTTTGTATCGATACCGATCAACGTCACCCGGCACCCTCTCGTTCGTCGCCGTGCTCCTCGCCAACAACATGGCGGCCCACTGCATCTCTTACCACCGCATCGATCTGTTCCAGCGCAGCAGGCCCGTCAGGTGGATCGCCTAGAAATCCAGCGAGGTCGGCAAATTCGAGATTGCGCGGCGTTCCTATCAGGAGACCATCCACGACCGTCCACGCAACAGTATCGCCTGACTTGAGCGACAACTCGTTCCGGACTTTCTTTGGAATCGTAAGCTGCCCCCTGGAGGTCAAGCTTGCATATCCGACCATGCTCTTGTTCCTAGTCGGAATTTATTTGTCGGGCAACTTCTCACCGTGCCAGCTCCTTCAGCCCGAAGCGGATCAGCTTCGACGCGTCCGCCTCTTCGCCTGCCGTCTTCAGCGCCGCCGCCACTGCATTGGCGGCGGTGTCTCGCGAATAGCCGAGATTGACCAGCGCCGAGACGGCATCGGTGATCGGCGCCGAGGCGACGCCCTCGCCGAGCTCCTGCTTCAGGCCGATGGTGCCGGAGGCAGTGCCCGCATAGGCCGGCGCCTTGTTCTTCAATTCGGTGACGATGCGCTCGGCCACCTTCTTGCCGACGCCCGGCGCACGGCTGACCATGGCGATATCGCGCAACGCAATCGCATTGGCGAGATCGGCCGGCGCCAGCGTCGATAGGATGGCCAGCGCCACCTTGGCGCCGACGCCTTGCACATTGTTCATCAACAGCCGGAACCATTCGCGCTCCAGCACCGACTGGAACCCATAGAGCCGCAGCATGTCCTCGCGCACATAGGTCTCGATGAACAGCACCACCGCCTCGCCGGGCGGCGGCAACGCGGTAAGCGTGCGCGCCGAGCAATAGGCGACGTAGCCGACGCCATGCACGTCGACGATGCAGAAATCCTCGTCGATCTCGTCCAGCGTGCCTTTTAGCTTGCCGATCATTTGAGCGTGCCGATCATGCCGGGTGGGTTTCCGGAGAGATGATATCGAGGTCCGGGAAATAGCCGCGATAGCGCGCGGCATTGCGCGTCAGCAGGCGATGCCCAGCGACAACCGCATGGGCTCCAATAAAGAAATCCGGCAGCGTTCGTTCGCGGAGGCCGCCGGCGCGGCGATAGCGCGAATGTGTGACACCGGCGAGGAAGGCTGCTTCCCACGGCAGGAATTCGCGATCAATCTTGAGCATGTCGACTGCTTGGCGAAGGGCCTGTTCGGTCGCAATCAACGGCGCGAGCTCGGACCAGACGATTGCATTGATTACGAGTGCGCCGTCGCGCCGGCATGCGGTAATCGCGGATGCCGACCATTTCGTCTCCCGTCCGGCAGGACCCCAAACGTCGATCAGGACATTTGTGTCAATCAATGTCGAGATCTTCACGTGGGCCCCTCAGCCATTCCATATATTCGTTCGCCGTCATGCCTCCCAGATCCAGCGTACCGGCCATACGGCCGAGCATCTGGCTGAATCTGCGCGAGGCTTCCTCCTCCGACATGTTTTCGTCGACCGCAATAACACGAGCCCCGTCCTCGGTGGGGACGAACTCCACCTCCGAGCCCGGGCCGATACCCAGATGATCCCGTATTTCCTTCGGGATGGTCACTTGGCCCTTGGTGGTAACGCGCATGGTAATACCTCGTTGGTATTACTTATTGCCCACTGGAGAACAAGTCAAGAACATACTTATCCGGCCAGCGCCGCCATCCTGTAAGCGATGCTCTGCCGGTGATGCGCGTGACAGATGGCGATGGCCAGCGCGTCGGCGGCGTCATCGCTGTCGAAAGTCGCCTTCGGCATCAGCACCTTGACCATCATGTGGATCTGCTTCTTGTCGCCATGGCCGACGCCGATCACCGCCTTCTTGACGGCGTTTGGCGCATATTCGGCAACGACAAGGCCGGCACGCGCCGGCACCAGCATGGCGATGCCGCGTGCCTGGCCGAGTTTCAGCGTCGCTGCGGCGTCCTTGTTGACGAAAGTTTGCTCGACCGCCGCCTCCTGCGGCATCGCGGCATGCAGGACCTCGGCGAGCCCGTCATACAACTGGCAAAGACGCACCGCCAGGGCGGCCTTGTCGTCGGACCGCACCGTGCCGGAAGCGACGAAGCGCAGCGAATTGCCGAGGCTCTCGACGATGCCCCAGCCGGTGCGCCTCAGCCCCGGATCGATGCCGATGATGCGAATCGCTTCCCCCATCCGTCAAGTCTACCTTCGGGGGACAGCGATGCCAGCGAAATGTGAAACAAACCAGAAACAGCAACCGAGTCTGGTCTAGAGAATGTTTGAGAATTCGCTCTGGCGAGACAGATAGCGTGGTTTTCGAGAACCGGAGCGGAGCGTACATAAGTACGCGAGCACCGGAAGCGCAGAAGGCTGCGCTAGTCTAGTCGTTTGAATAACCGTTGGCGCGAGCGACAGACGGTCCTCTGATCCTTTGGCGGATGTGACAGCCATCTCGGTTTCAACCGCGCAATGCTGCCGCAACGACGCTCTCCAGTGGCGTTGTCGGTCGACCGATCAGCCGGCTCATGGCGCCGCCGTCATCGAACAACGCTCCGCGTGAGGCTGCAATGTCGGCATCGGCCAGGATAGCGGCGAGATCGGCGGGCAGCCCGGCGCCCGTCAACAGACCCTCATAGGCCGCCCCGGCAAGGTCGTTGTAGGCGATCGCCTTGCCCGATTGCCGCGAGACCTTCGCCGCAAGCTCGGCGAGCGTGAAGGCTTGGTCCGCGGCGAGCTCGTAAATCCTCCCTGCTTGATCCTCGCTCGTCAGCACCACGGCCGCGGCCTCGGCATAATCCTGCCGCGCCGCGGACGAGAAGCGCCCCTCATTTGCGGCGCCGATGAAGGCGCCGTGCTCCAGAGCCGCCGGGAGCGCCATCAGATGGTTCTCGGTGTACCAGCCGTTGCGCAGGATGACGGCGGGTAGGCCGGAGGCCGCGATGACCTTCTCCGTCTGCCGATGTTCGACCGCGAGCCTCGCGGGAGACGTGTCCGCATGCAGCATGCTTGTGTAAGCGATCAGCGAAACCCCCACCCGTTGGGCGGCCTTGATCACTGACCGATGCTGCGGCAAGCGGCCGCTGACTTCGGTCGAGGAAATCAGCAGCAGTCTATCGACGCCGGCCAGCGCCATCGGGAGCGTGTCGGGACGATCATAGTCCGCCTCCCGCACGACTACGCCGCGTTGGACAAGATCGCTGGCCTTTGCCGGATCACGAACCGCCGCAACGATCCGGCTGGCCGGAACTGTCTTCAGCAGTGCGTCGATCACGAGACGGCCAAGCTGTCCTGTTGCTCCAGTTATTGCGTACATCGTTCTGTCCATTTCGTGGTTGGATGGATTGAGAGCCTCAGATAGCGGCTCTCGTTACCCGCGGAAACCACGTATCTTGTAGTTACCATCATTTTCCGGTAACCAACTGGAAACTCTCATGGAAGATGCGCGATGGTCCTCAGGATGCGAACGAAGGTGAAGGCGCTTCCCGGCTGCCCCATGTCGAGGTGCATGGCGCTGCTTGGCGGGTGCTGGACACCCGAGGTGCTCTGGTCCTTGAGCGACGGCCCGCGCCGGTTCTCCGAATTGCGCCGCGATATCCCAGCCATTTCGGCGAAGGTGCTGACCGGCAGGTTGCGCGATCTCGAGGAGCGTGGCGTCCTCGCACGCCACGTGATGCCGACATCGCCGCCGACCGTGGAGTATGAGCTGACGTCATTGGGGCAGGAGCTGCTCCCAGCGATCAGGTCTATCGTGGAGGTCGGATCGCGCCTGCTGCTGCGTGATTCTCCCCGCCTGATGATCGCGAGCCCGTCCCTTCGCGGTTAGTCTAGATGGCCGCCGGAGTAGAATTATGAAACGGTCTCTCAGCCGCGGGCGAAAGCCGTGTTGAGCAGCGTGATCTGGTCGGAGACCGGATTGAGGCGACGGCTCGACGGCGGCACCTCGGCAAGGCCGCCATAGATCTCCTCGTCCATCCGGCGCACCAGCGCCTGCAGCCGCAGCGAGCGGTTGACGAGATCGATGAAATCCTTCGGCAGCTCGGCCCAGCCGGGCGCCTCGTCATGCGCCGAGGCAGTGTCGAGACGCACCTTGGATTTTTCTGAGGCCACCTGATCGCGGGTCATCTCGCCGGAATTCGCCGCCCGCTGCAAAAGCAGCCACGAGGCGACCTGCATCAGCCTGGTGGTCAGCCGCATCGATTCGGCCGCATAAAGCGTCGCCGCCAGCCTCGACAGCTTCTTGGCCTCGGCGCGGCCCTTGCCGTCGAGATATTCGGCCGCCTGCTCGACCAGGCCCATGCCTTCCTGATAGAGCGGCTTGAAGGATTGGGAGAAAACCCGGCGCTCCGCCAGCTTGATGGTTTTCGCGCTCGCCTTCGAAGGCTCGTTCATCGCTACGCCCCTGCACTTGCCTGACAGCCGGCCGATTCGGCTCTTGGCCGCCATATCCGGCAGCCTAAACGACTGAAGCTTGAAAATGCGCTTCGCTGCCAGCGAAGGCAAGCACATGTTTAACAAACGGTTAACGGCCGCATTTAGCCGGGGTTAACGGCCGCATTTAGCCGGAAGGACGCCCATGCCGGCGCACAAAAAAAGAGCCGCGGATAAGGCGGCTCTCAGGAGTTTAACAGGGAGGCGTCAAACAAAGTGGCTCCAACCACTCGGTAAGAATCCAGATCACTGGATGGACATAGTAAACGCCTGTAAAGCTTAACGAAGCCTTAACGCAGGGCATATTTTTCGATCAAGCGCCCAGCATCTGTGCCGTAACAGCACAGCTGACTGGCCACGGCACCCGTTCCCACTACCGGCTGGAAAGTCGGGGCGACGCGCTTGCGCCATGTTTCCTCCAGATCGTGACCGACATATCGAAACAGATCCGCTCGCCGCGCGACATCGTTCCGAAACAGGCGCCGCGGTAAACGCCCGCTCCTCGCAACGAGGCGGAGCAAACCTTGCGCTCCGGCAAATCATCAAATCTCTCAAGGAGCGAATAATGGACTGGTACTCGGCCGTTAAATTTCTGCATGTCGTCTCGGCGATCCTCTGGGTCGGCGGCGGCTTCACGCTGATGCTGCTCGCGGTACGCGCCGACCGCGCCGGGAACGTCGAAGGCATGCTGCAGGCGATGCGCGCCACCGGCGAGCTCGGCAACCGGTTCTTCGCGCCGATGTCGATGCTGACATTGCTTTTCGGCCTCATCATGTGCGGCTTCTGGGTCGGCTTTTCCGATCTGTGGGTGCTGATCGGCCTTGCCGGTTATGCGACGACCTTCTGCATCGGCATGTTCATCTTCAAGCCGACTGCCGACCGCATGGCAGGCATGATCGCCAAGGATGGCGTGACGCCGGCAGTGCTTGCCCAGGGCCAGCGCGTCCTCAGCGCCGCGCGCTTCGACTATTCGGTGATGCTGGTGATCATCGCGGACATGGTGCTGAAGCCGACGCTGCACGACATCACCATTCTGGGCTGCATGGCGCTCGTACTCGCAACCGGCATTGCCCTGGCGCTTGGCAGGACGCGGCAGCTGCTGCCGAGTGCCGCCTGAGGTGTAAGGATATCCGGCGGCGGCCGAATGGGGCCGCCGTCTTACAGGAGGCCGGCGATGCCGTCCCACAGAAGCTTGACCGCGACGACCGCCACGGTCGCATAGGTGAAGGGATAGAACAGCTCCGGCCGCATCCGCCGCACCAGCCAGGCGCCGGCGATGGTCGACAGCGGCGCCAGCGGCATCAGCACCGCCGACGCGGTCAAATTGGTGGTGTCGAACTGGCCGAGCGCGAAATAGGGGATGAGCTTCAGCGCATTGGTGACGGCGAAAAAGATCGCCGCGGTGCCCGACAGCACCTTCGGATCGAGCCTGATCGGCAGCGCATAGACCTGAAAAGGCGGGCCGCCGACATGGGCGACGAAGCTGGTGAACCCGGCAACAGTACCCCAGAAGCCGGCGGCGACGCGGTTGGGCTCCGCCGCGTGGCCGGCACCGTGGCGGAGTTGCAAATAGAGCCAGCGCAGCACGAAGATCAGGGCAACCGCGCCGACGATCAGCCGCACCATCTCTTCGGTTACAAGTGCCGCCGTCAGCCAGCCAAGGGCGATGCCGATCACGGCGCCCGGCATCATGTCGGCCAGCATCTTGCGGTCGAAGATGCCCCACCACGTCCATACCGAGACAATGTCCATCAGGCACAGAATTGGCAGAAGAATTGCGGCAGCCTGAACCGGCGGCATGGTCAGCGCCATCAACGGCACGCCGACAAAGCCGACGGCGCCGCCGAAGCCGCCTTTCGACAGGCCGACGAGGATGACGGCCGGAATGGCCGCGGCATAGAACCAGGGATCGACGAGCAGGCCTGACATGGGGAAGGGACGCTGGAGGGAAAGTTGAACTCTGGAATAGACCAGAAATGGCCAGACCGCGACCGCAAATATGTGGGCCACGCCACCGAAACCCGTCACATGTTTGGCATGTCGAGCGGCGGCGGGCGTCTCCGGATCGGCTGCGCCTTGATGATGGCGGTGCTGGTTTCGGCCTTGTCGGCAATGCGGTCGAGAATCCCGTCGAGCTCGCCGATCGAGCGGACGAACAGCCGGGCAACGAAGCAGTCATCGCCCGTCACCTTGTCGCATTCGCCGAATTCCGGGATTTCCTCGATCAGCTTCTGGACGATGTGCAGCTTGCCCGGCAATGGCCGGATGCGAACGATCGCCTGCAAGGCGTAGCCGAGCGCCTGCGGATCGATGTCAATGGTGAACGCGCGGATGACGCCGCGATCCTCAAGCCGCCGAAGCCGCTCCGAAACGCTTGGCGACGACAACCCGACCTGCAGCGCCAGTTCCTTCAGCGAGGTCCGTGAATCCTTGACCAGGATATCGAGGAGCTTTCTGTCGAGTTCGTCCAGCATTTTACAATTCCAAGAAAAAGCCGATGTCTACCTAATTAAATGAGGTTCGTCCTGCATATCACCAGCTGCAAGTCATGGAAATACCCGATCCGCCGTGGGATTATAAAATCTCAACGGGTTTCAGGAGCATCCATGGACAACACGGTACGCGGCACGATCGAAATGACGGCGGCGATGGCGATCCTCGGCACGATCGGCTGGTTCGTCGTGCTTTCCGGCCAGCCCATCATGGACGTGGTGTTCTGGCGCTGTGCTTTCGGGGCGGTAACGCTGCTGATCATCTGCGCGGCGCTGGGACTGCTGCGTGGCAGGCTGTCGCTTCGCATCGTCGCGATCGCGGCTCTCGGCGGTGCTGCCATCGTTATCAACTGGCTGTTGCTGTTCAGCGCGTTTTCCCGCGCGTCGATCTCGATCGCCACGGCCGTTTACAACACGCAGCCCTTCATGCTGGTAGGTTTTGGCGCGCTCTTCTTCTCCGAACGGCTGACGGTGACCAAGCTGACCTGGCTCGGCATCGCCTTTGCCGGCATGCTGCTGATCGTGCAGGCCGCGCCCGATGCAGGCGATCATGGTACGGATTACTTTACCGGCATTGCGATGGCGCTGGCCGCGGCTTTCTTCTGGGCCGTTGCGGCTATCGTCACCAAGAAGCTCAAAGGCACGCCGCCGCACCTGATCGCCCTGATCCAGGTCTGCGTCGGCGTTCTCATGCTGGCACCTTTCGCCAATCTCACCCACCTTCCCGCCGATGCGCGGAGCTGGGTCATGCTGGCGACGCTCGGCATCGTCCATACCGGCCTGATGTACATCCTCATGTACGGCGCCATCCAGAAGCTGCCGACGCATCTGCAGGGATCGCTGTCCTTCATCTATCCCGTCGTCGCCATCCTCGTCGATGTCGTCGCCTTCGGCCATCGGCTGCATCCGGCGCAGATCGTCGGCGCCGCCGCCATCCTGGTCGCCGCGGCCGGCATGAATCTCGGCTGGTCGCTGTGGAAATCGAAGGTGCCTGCGTAGGGCCGCAGGCGACCAGGCGAGGAGAATTTCGGCCAACGGCAGTCATGCGCCGAGCCCTATGGAATCGTTGACGGCAATCGTGATCCCCCTGCCGCCTGTTCAATCCCCGCACTTTGCTCTATGCCGCAATGCAACCATCTTCGCCCGGCATAGGCGATAACCGGGATCGAACACCAATGAATGACGCAACGCCGCCCAACCGCTGCCGTATCGTGCTGATCGCGCCGCCGAACGTGCCGGCCGAGCGCATCGCCGCGGCCTTCGAGGGCGGTGACGTCGCCTCGCTTATCCTGCCGGAAAACGGTATGGACGAGGCCTCTTTCCAAGCCTTTGCCGAGCAGATCGTGCCGGTGGCGCAAGCGGCCGGCATTGCCGTCATCATTGCCGGCGACACCCGCATCGCCGGCCGCGTCCAGGCCGACGGCATTCATGTCGAGGTCGGCAAGGACGAGCTCGCCGAAACGATCGAACACTTCCAGGCCAGGATGATGGTCGGCACCGGCGGCGCCAAGACCCGCGATGATGCGCTGGAACTCGGCGAGGTCAGGCCTGATTACATTTTCTTCGGCCGTTTCGGTTACGACAACAAGCCTGAGCCGCACCCCCGCAACCTGTCGCTCGGGCAATGGTGGGCGGACGTCATCCAGATCCCCTGCATCGTCATGGCCGGATCGGATCTTGCCTCGGTGGAAGCGGTCGCCGCCACCGGCGCTGAATTCGTGGCGCTGTCCAGCGCCGTCTTCGCCGAGGACGTCGATCCGAAGATGGCGGTTGCCGCCGCCAACGCGCTGCTCGACGAAACCGCGCCGCGCTTCGAGGACTGACGTGCTCTCGCGGAAAATCCTTTTCAGCGCCTTTCTCGCAACGGCCGTGACGCAGGCGATAGCGGCGGAACCCGTTCCTCTGCCGCAGCCCAGGCCGGATTCCAGCGAACCTGCCGACAAGCCGATCGCCGCACAATTGCCGCAGCCCGCCACTACCGCCCCGTTGCCGTCGGCCGATACCATCAACCCCGACCGCTTCGGCGCAAAGCCGTCCGATGCTGCCTACGGCGCCTTTCAGCGCGGGCTCTACAAGACGGCCTACAACCTTGCGCTTTCGCGCGCTCAAAACGGCGATCCGGCGGCACAGACGCTGGTGGCCGAGATATTGTCGCGCGGCCTCGGCGTGCCGGTCGACGCGGCAGGGGCGGCGAAGTGGTATGCGCTTGCCGCCGAGCAGGGCGTCCCGGAATCGCAATTCCAGTATGCGCTGATGCTGCTCGACGGCCGCTACGTCAAAAAGGACGAGAAGGAGGCCTATGCGCTGATGCAGGCCGCCGCCGAGGCCGGCAACCGCCTGGCGCAGTTCAATTTTGCGCAGCTGATGGTCGAACAGGAGCCCGGCGATGCCGGTATTGCCAAAGCCGTATCCTATTACGAGCGCGCTGCCGCGACCGGGCTTGCCGACGCACAATATGCGATGGCACAGGTCTACGCCAATGGCGCCGGCGGCAAGCCGCGCGACGATGTCCGCGCCCGCGGCCTGCTGGCACAGGCCGCGCGGCAGAACTACGACACGGCACAGATCGATCTCGCAACCTGGATGATCGAGGGGCGCGGCGGCGCCCGCGACCTGAAATCCGGCTTCAACTGGATGAAGCAGGCCGCCGAGGGCGGCAATGTCGCCGCCCAGAACCGTCTCGCCAAGCTCTACATGAACGGCATCGGCACCGACCCGGATCTGATCCTCGCCGGCGCCTGGTATGTTGTCGCCCGCCGCGCCGGGCTCATCGACCAAGAGATGGACGATTTCCTGCAGGGCCTGACCGACGAGCAGACGCAGCAGGCGCTGCAACGGGCCAACCGCCTGCCCTGACCGCGGTCTCGAGACTCATCGCACCGGGCTCGTCAGGCGGGCTCATTGGGTATGATCGAGCACGACCTTGCCGAAGGGCGAGCCGTGTTCAAGGTACCGAAAGGCTTCGGCGGCCCGGCTCCATGGCACGACCCGGTCGATCACCGGTCTCAACCGGTTGACGACAATGGCGCGGTTCATCGCCTCGAAGGATTCGCGTGAGCCCACCGGTATGCCTCGCGCCCGGACCTGCCGGCGGAAGATGTCGAGCGGGTTGATGGCGCCGTCACTGCCGCCGAGATAGCCTATGACGTTGATCTGGGCGCCGCGCGCCGCTGCCCTCAGCGATTGTGCAAAACTCTGCGGTCCGCCAACCTCGATGATATGGTCGGCGCCGCGGCCATCCGTCAATCCCAGCACGGCCGATGCCCAATCGGGGACGCTGCGATAGTTCACGCCATCCTGCGCGCCAAGTTGCTTTGCCCGCGCAAGCTTCTCATCGCTGCTCGACGTCACGATGACGCGCGCCCCGGCAGCGGCGGCGAACTGCACCGCAAACAGCGAAACGCCGCCGGTGCCGAGGCAAAGCACGGTGTCGCCGGGTTTGACGCTGCCTTCCGTAAACAGCGCGTGCCATGCCGTCACGCCGGCGCATGGCAGCGTCGCCGCCTCGAGGTCGCTCAGATTGGCCGGCGCCAGCACCGCCGCCTGTTCGTCGAGCCGGGCAAACTCGCTGAGCAGCCCGTCGATCGGGCCGCCACGTTGATAGGAGGGCTCGGCCATCGCGAAACTGCCGCCGACCCAGCGTTGCCAGAACGTGCCGCAGACCCGGTCGCCGATCTTGAACCGGCTGACCTCGGCGCCGATGGCAACGACTTCGCCGACGCCGTCCGACAGCGGCACCAGCGGCAATGCAAACTTCGTGTGATAGCTGCCGCGGACGATCTCGGCATCGCGGTAGTTCAGCGCCGTCGCCTTGACCTTCACAATCATCTCCTGGCGCCCCGGTTCAGGCATCGGCCGCTCGACCATTCTGAGGCTCTCGAGGCCGCCCGGGCTCTGCAATTCGATCGCTTTCATCGTCGTTCCTTTTCAGCTGGGTCCTGCCAGAGGAAAATCGCTTGCCATCCACCGGATTTCAAATTCATAATGTTCAGCATAATTATGCTTCTGTGACATGTTCGGGTGTGTCGTGCTTGAAGAACTGAAAACACTGGCCCTCTTTGCCGAGGAGGGTTCGATTCAGAAGGTGGCTCGACGCCTGCCGTTGACGCAGCCGGCCGTCACCCGCCAGATCCAGCGGCTGGAGGAGGTGCTCGGCACGGAATTGCTCGACCGCCGGCTAAAGCCGTCGCGACTGACCCCGGCCGGCGTAGAGGTGCTGGCACGCGGCAAGGAAATTCTCGCCGCCGTCGACGCGCTGAGATCATTCGCCAAGGGCAACGAGCCGGAGGGCCTGCTGCGGCTCGGCCTCGCGCATGGACTTTGCGACAAAGCCGTGGCCGCCGCCATTGCTGATGCCGTGGCGCGGTTTCCGAAGGTTTCGCTGCGTCTGAAGAGCGGCTGGAGTCTTGAGCTGGCCGACCAGCACAAGCGCGGACAGCTCGACCTCGCCTTCATCCTGGACGGCAGCAATTCCAAAACTGGAGACGGCGTTGTCGGAACCGAGCCCCTCGGCATCATCGCTGCCGAAAACACCAGTCGGCAAGCCGACGTCAAGACCATGCCCTGGGTCCTCAGCCCTGAACCCTGCGACGCGCGCCGGCGGCTGGCGGCTGCCCTGGCCGAGGGCGGCCACAGGTTGATGGTCGGCGCCGAGATTCAGGACAGCGCGCTGCAGATCGACTGGGTTCATCGAGGCCAAGGCCTTGGCCTGCTGCCCACGCGGCTGCTGCGGGAAAAGCTGCCGGAGGGCATTGCCCTGGTCGACGCTCCCGGCCTCGAGCTGTCGCTGCGAATTGTCGTCTTGCGTTCGCCGCATCTGCATCTTTTGAGAGAGGTCGCCGACGCAGTGACCGAGGCCGTCACCGCGACTGTCAGGGCGGACTGAGGCCGCCACGCCGCGCTGCCGGGCCAGCTTCGTTCCCGCTTCATCGGAAGGCGCTCCTTGCCTCTGCTGGCGATTTGTGGTCTTGGAGGCGCCAAATTGCCCTTTGCGGCGATCATCTCATTTCCGGATCACCTCACCATGGCCAAGATCAATGGCAACGAAATCCGTCCCGGCAACGTCATCGAGCATGATGGCGGCCTTTGGGTGGCGGTCAGGACCAACACCGTCAAGCCCGGCAAGGGCGGCGCCTACAACCAGGTCGAACTCAAGAACCTGATCAACGGCACCAAGCTCAACGAGCGCTTCCGTTCGGCCGAGACGGTCGAGCAGATCCGGCTCGATCTGAAGGATTTTTCCTTCCTCTACGAGCAGGGCGACGCGCTGGTGTTCATGGACACCGAAAGCTACGAGCAGCTCGAATTGCAAAAGGAGTTCGTCGGCGATCGCGCCGCCTTCCTGCAGGACGGCATGATGGTGACGGTCCAGCTCTATGACGAAAGGCCGATCGGCATTTCGCTGCCCGACCAGGTGACGCTGACCATCACCGAGGCCGACCCGGTGGTGAGGGGCCAGACGGCAGCCTCGTCCTACAAGCCGGCGATACTCGAAAACGGCATCCGCGTGCTGGTGCCGCCGTTCATCGGCTCGGGCGAGCGCATCATCGTCGATACCAACGAAATCACTTACGTGCGCCGCGCCGACTAAGGCGTGATCCCAAAGAGTTGCAGACTTTTTGGATAAGATCATGCGTCAAGGCAAATAGGCGCAGCGACAGGAAGAACAGCAATGGCGCGTTCCGCGATCCTCAATGTCATGGTCCAGGCCGCAATGAAGGCCGGCCGCTCGCTGTCGCGTGACTTCGGCGAAGTGCAGAACCTGCAGGTCTCGATGAAGGGGCCGGGCGACTATGTCAGCCAGGCCGACCGCAAGGCCGAAGACATCGTCTTTGCCGAACTCTCCAAGGCGCGGCCCGGCTACGCCTTCCTGATGGAGGAACGCGGCGTGATCGAGGGCGACGACGGCCAGCACCGCTGGATCGTCGACCCGCTCGACGGCACCACCAATTTCCTGCACGGCATTCCGCTCTTTGCCGTTTCGATCGCGCTGGAGCGCCAGGGCCAGATCGTCGCCGGCGTCGTCTACAATCCGGCGATGGATGAGCTCTATACCGCCGAGCGCGGCGGCGGCGCTTTCATGAACGACCGCCGGCTGCGCGTCGCCGGCCGCACCAAGCTGGTCGATGCGGTGATCGGCTGCGGCATGCCGCATCTCGGGCGTGGCCAGCACGGCAATTTCCTCATCGAGTTGCGCAATGTCATGGCCGAGGTCTCTGGCGTCCGCCGTCTCGGCTCCGCCTCGCTCGATCTTGCCTACGTCGCCGCCGGCCGCATGGACGGGTTCTGGGAAACCGGCCTGTCGGCCTGGGATGTCGCCGCCGGCATTTTGCTGATCCGCGAGGCGGGCGGGTTCGTCTCCGATTTCGCCGGGGGACAGGATGTGCTGAACGCCGGTTCACTGGTCGCCGGCAACGAACTCATCCAGCGCGCGCTGTTGAAGACTATCAAAAAGCCACTCTCAGTCGGCTGATAGAGGCACGCCGCGCTGAACCGCCGCAGTCGCAAAACCGCAACCAAAGCTTGAAATACTGTCCCGCGGCCGCCCAGATACGGTGGCGCAGGATCATCGATGACGAACAGCCGGCCCCAACCCCAGAGCGAACTCTCCCAGCTCGACATTCCCTTCATGGGGCGCTGGCATTACTCGCGCGCCGAGATCATCGCCGACGGCATTGTCCACGCCGTGGGCATCGTGCTAGCGATCGCTGCCGGCTCGACGCTGCTGGCACTGGCCGCCTATCGAACCGGCCCCGGCGAATACGTCGCCGCCGCCTTCTATGTAGTCTCGCTGCTCACCGTGCTGTCGGTTTCGCTGGCCTATAATGTCTGGCCGGTCTCGTCGCCGGCGAAATGGATATTGCGGCGCTTCGATCATGCCGCGATCTATCTGCTGATCGCTGCCACCTACACGCCTTTCCTGGCCCAGCTCGGCGGCTCGCCGCTGGCCGTTTCCATGATCGTCCTGGTCTGGACCGCCGCGGCGGTCGGCATCGCCATCAAGGTCTTTCTTCCCGGCCGTTTCGACCGGCTGGCGATCGTCTTCTACCTAGCCATCGGCTGGAGCGGTATCGTTCTGGTGGAGCCGCTCGTGCGGACGCTGCCGGCGACATCGATCGCGCTCATCGTTGCCGGCGGCATCGTCTACTCCTGTGGCGTGATCTTCTTCGCCTGGAAGGGCCTGCGCTTCCACAATGCGCTGTGGCATGGCTTTGTCGTCACCGGCGCCGGCCTGCATCTGGCCGCCATGGTCGACTGCCTGGTCATCAACCGGCTTTGACCTCCGGTCGCGGACAGTGGCAATATTGCCAAGCGCCATTCAATTTCGTCACAATTCCGTTTAGAGTCGCAAACACAAATTGATCGGCGGCGACGGCATCGGAAACGGGGCACGGATGACTCTTCTCAGATCCTTCGGCATGGGCAGGCGCTCCGACGTTCTGATCTACGACCCGCACAAATTGTCGAGCCCTCAGGTGTTTCTGCTGACCATGGTGATCTTTCTGTTCATCGTGGCCTTCATCGCCGCCATCCTGACCCGCCAGATCTCGACCGCCTTCGTCACCAATCCCGGCCTCAACGGCCTGATCATCGGCGTGCTGGCGGTCGGCATCCTGCTGGCCTTCGTCCAGGTCGGCCGGCTGTTCCGCGAGGTGCGCTGGGTCAACTCGTTCCGCGCCGGCTCCGAAACCACCGAACCGGTGCTGCTGGCGCCGATGAAGGCGATGATCGGCCGCTCCTCGACGATTGCCTTCTCGACCAGTTCGATGCGCACCATGCTGGATTCGATCGCCACCCGGCTCGACGAAAGCCGCGACACGTCGCGCTACCTTGTCGGACTGCTGGTGTTCCTCGGCCTGCTCGGCACCTTCTGGGGCCTGCTCAACACGATCGGCTCGATCCGCGAAACCATCGAGTCGCTCGATCCCGGCACCGGCGATGCCGCGGCCGTGCTCGAATCCCTGAAGCAGGGGCTTTCCGCTCCGTTGGCCGGCATGGGCACCGCCTTCTCGTCCTCGCTGTTCGGCCTCTCCGGCTCGCTGGTGCTCGGCTTCCTCGACCTGCAGGCCGGCCGCGCCCAGACGCGCTTCTATACCGAACTCGAAAACTGGCTGTCCTCGGTCACCGACCTGTCCTCCGACATCGTCGTTGCCGACACGGCCAAGACCGAACCCTCCGAGGAAATCCGGCTGTTGTCGGAAAAGCTGCGCACTCTGCAGGAGAATGGCGGCGGCTCCAATCCGCGCGTCGCCACCGCCATGGCCAATCTCGCCGACGGCATTTCCGGCCTGGTCAAGAACATGCGCTCGGAACAGCAGATCATGCGCGACTGGGTCGAGGCCCAGTCGGACGAGCAGAAGGCGATGCGCAACACCCTGGAGAAGATCGCCGACGCCTTGAAGAAGCCTGGAGTGCATTGACGTGGCGTTGGCACGAGGCCGGCGCTCCGACCGCCGCATCGATTACTGGCCGGGCTTCGTCGATGCGCTGTCGACGCTGCTGTTGGCGATCATGTTCCTGCTGACTGTTTTCGTGCTGGCGCAGTTCCTGCTCGGCCGCGAGATCTCCGGCAAGGACACGGTGCTCAACCGCCTCAATTCGCAGATCAACGAGTTGACCCAGCTTCTGGCGCTGGAGCGCTCGACGACGCAGGACAAGGAGGACACCCTTGCCAATTTGCAGGCATCGCTGTCTGCATCGGAGGCGGAAAAGAGCCGGCTCGAGCAATTGCTGGCGCAAGGCGCCGGTGCCGGCGATGCCGCCAACCAGCGCGCGACGGCACTTTCCGGCGAGCTCGACAGCCAGCGCCAGATCAGCCAGCAGGCGCTGAGCCAGGTCGAGATCCTCAACCAGCAGATTTCGGCGCTGCGCAGGCAGATCGCAGCGCTCGAACAAGCGCTCGACGTGTCCGAAACGCGCGACCGCGAATCCAACACCAAGATCGCCGATCTCGGCCGCCGCCTCAACGTCGCACTGGCGCAACGCGTGCAGGAGCTAAACCGCTACCGCTCCGATTTCTTCGGCCGCTTGCGTGAAATTCTTGCCGACCGCGAGAACATCCGCATCGTCGGCGACCGCTTCGTCTTCCAGTCGGAAGTGCTTTTCCCGACCGGCTCCGAGGTGATCAACGATGCCGGCAAGCTCGAGATGAAGAAGCTTGCCGATGCCATCATCGAGTTGCAAAAGGAAATCCCGCCGGAGATCAGCTGGGTGCTGCGCGTCGACGGCCACACCGACAACAAGCCGCTCTCCGGCACCGGCCGCTACCGCGACAATTGGGAATTGTCGACGGCGCGCTCGACATCGGTGGTCAAGTTCCTGATCGAGAACGGCGTGCCGGCCAACCGGCTGGTCGCGGCCGGCTTCGGCGAATTCCAGCCGCTCGACCCCGCCGATACCGAAGAGGCGCGCAACAAGAACCGCCGCATCGAGTTGAAGCTGACCGAGCGGTGATCTGCAAGCCTTTGGCTTGTATCACGCGCCAGGTCGGGCCGGCTCGAGCCGGCTCAAGTCGGCGGCATTTAGGGCACTGGTGCGGCAGCGGCAAGAGCTGAAAAAATTACCATTTTTTAATTACACTTTGCCGCCGTGACCTTTAGCCTTGGTCATGGGCCGAGAACCGCCGGCGGTGGAACCGCTCATCGCGACGCGACGGAACCTGACGGCCCGCGGCCGGAAGGCAGGACCCTCCCAACCACCGCCTTCCCCAGTAAAGGAGACGCAACCATGCGCTTCTTCGCTCCCAGGAATCTCAGGACTGCTACGCTCGCCACACTTTTCCTCGCCGTTCCATTTGCTGGCGCTTACGCCGGCCCGCGTGAGACGGCCTTGATCAATCAGATCCAGAGTGTGGAGACGGGTATCCAGGGCGCCATCCGGGCGAACAAGCTCGAGCCGGGCGAGGCACGTGACTTGCGCACGCAGGTCGCTCAACTCGATCGGGCCGCCCAGAGGGCCGCTCGCCGTGGAACGATGCCGAGCACGCAATATCAGCAGTTGATGGCGCAGCTCGACGATATCAGCCAAAAGCTGCGCGCTGACACCGGCAGTGCCTTCCTCATCGGCAACGGCGCCGATGGCGGATACTATCCCAACGGCTATGGCCCAACTTATCCAGGCGGCTGAAATCGGCCGCAGTGCCGGGCGCTGTGGCAATTGATTTTGCCCATGATCCTTTTCCAGCTTTCGGTTCAGGGATCATGCGCTAGTCCAACGCCAGCGCAATCAGCGCCAGTACTGCCGGCACTGTCTCGATGAACAGGGATTTTGCGCCCGCCGTTGCCGCCGTAAAGGCCGGCGACGGCGACGCAGAGCAAGAAGAAGACTACTGAAAACCGGCTTCGCCGAGGTAAAGCCCCAGGTCAGGCCGGCTGCGAGAAAGCCGTCGTAAAGCCCTGATTGGCCGCGAGGACTTTCGAGGCACTGGCGAATTCCGGCGTCAGCCTGAATACCATATGGCCGCGCGGCGTGTCCCACAGCACCATCTCCAGATAGGCGATGCAGAGGTGGATCACGGCCACCAGCCCGACCAGCACATTGGCGATCACGTTTCGTCTCCCCCATCGCGGTCTGCCGCCGCCGGACGACATTGATCACGCACGCCACCGCTTCCGCGAGGTGCCTTTCGACCGTTGCGGCCGGCAGTCGATGCATCGGTCGCGGACGGTCTTCAGGGGTTGCCAACAGTTTTGCATTGGTATCTTTTCCCGCCGTCAAATCAGCGGAACCCACAATGTCCTTTCAAAAACTCGACGACCTCGGCCACAAGCTCGAAGCACTGGAACACGCCCTCGCCATCCTCGGCGCCGACGAGGCGACCCATATGGCGGTCGGCGGCGGCGAGAAGCGCGCAGAGGCAATGTCGGTGCTTGCCGGCATGCACCATGCCCGGGCGACTGCGCCGGAGATTGCCGACTGGATCGCGGCGGCCGAGCAGGAGGCGCTGAACGAAGAGCAGCAGGCCGCGGTCAGGGAATTCCGCCGGCAATATACCAACCTGACCTGCCTGCCGGTCGAGTTCGTCGAGCGCCAGACGACCGCGCGCATGCGCTCCGAGCAGCTGTGGCGCGACCTGCGCGCCAAGAACGACTGGGCCGGCTTCCTGCCGGCGCTGGAAGGCGTCGTGGCGCTGGTCCGCGAGGAGGCGGCCCTTCGCGCCGAGGTGCTCGGGCTCGAGCCTTACGACGCGCTGATGGAGCAATATGATCCGGGCAATCGCGCCGCCGACATCACGCCTGTGTTTGTCGAGTTGAAGACCTTCCTGAAAGGCTTCGTGCCGGAGGCACTGGCCGTGCAGGAAGAGCGGCTGGCGAAACATCCGCTGAAGCCGCTTTCCGGCAGCTACCCCTTGGACAAGCAGCGCGAGCTCGGCCTCGCCATGATGGCGGCAGTCGGCTTCGACCTCACCCACGGCTCGCTGTCGGTTTCGCACCATCCCTTCTGCGGCGGCGTGCCGAGCGACGTGCGCATCACCACCCGCTACAAGACCTCGGATTTCCTGTCGGCGCTGATGGGCGTGCTGCACGAGACCGGCCATGCGCTGTACGAGCAGAACCTGCCGAAGGCGTGGGCGCACTGGCCTCTGGGTAGAGCGCGCGGCATGGCGGTGCATGAAAGCCAGAGCCTGTTCGTCGAAAAGCAGATCGGCCGCAATCCAGAATTCTGGCGCTGGGCGCTGCCGGTGGTCGAAAGACACCTCGGCGAGCGCTGGACGATCGACGACATCCTGCCGCATGTGCACCGGGTCGAGCGCGGCCTGATCCGCGTCGATGCCGACGAGGTCACCTATCCGCTGCACGTCATCCTGCGCTACGAGCTGGAGCAGGAGCTTGTCTCGGGACGGCTGGAAGCAGCCGACCTGCCCGAAGCCTGGGATGCCAAGATGTGCGATTATCTCGGCCTGTCGACATCAGACAATCCGGCTGACGGTCCGATGCAGGACGTCCACTGGCCGGGTGCCGCCTTCGGCTATTTCCCCTCCTACACGCTGGGCGCCATGATGGCGGCGCAGCAATGGGCGGCGCTGACCAGGGATCATCCTTCAGCCGACGAAGACCTCGCCAACGGAGATTTTGCCGCGATCAACGACTGGCGCCGCAAAAGGATCTGGTCGCAAGGCTCGCGCTGGTCGACACCGGAACTGCTCGAACGCGCTACCGGCGAAAAGCTCAATGCCGTGCATTTCACCGATCACCTGAAGAAGCGGTACGGGAACTGAGCCGCTTCGTCTATTCCAGGTTCTTGCCGCGGTGACTGCAGAAATCCGCGAAACTGGCCTTTACTTTGGTGGGAAAGCCTCTGAAAAAGGAGTTCTTCCAAGTTGGGCGAGCGTAGATGTCTGTCCGTTACAGTTTTCATAGGATGAAGTCTTTCTGGCCCCGCTTGGTATTTTTCATCTTATTGATCGGCCTGAGTTCTCCGGCCATGGCCGACGACATGGTTCTCAAGGGTCCGGCAGAAAGCTGGGTAAAGCAGCTTGATATTCCGGCTGCCGATCCCACCCGATCGGATCAAATCAAGAATGGCGTTTCATGGCTGCTCTCGGACGACCAGATCAAGCATCGCGCCGGCGGCTATGTCGAGTACTCGCGCACCGTCTATAAGATCGTCGACCGTCCCGGCCTGGATCGTGGCGCGAGTATCGATCTGCAGTTCGATCCGTCCCAGCACAAGGTCACGCTCAACCATCTTCACATCATCCGCGATGGTGCCGTTCTGGACCGGCTGGAAGGCGTCGAATTCGACATCTTCCGCAGGGAAAGAGACGCCGAGAAGGGTGTCTTCGACGGCTGGCTGACAGCACATGTCAACATCGATGATGTGCGCACCGGCGACACCGTCGACTACGGGTCGACCTATGAGATAACGCCGCTGGTCGGCAAGGACCTTTTCTTCAAGAATTTCTCCACCGAATGGGAAGAGCCGGTAGCGCTTATCCGCACAAGCATCATTTGGCCTTCGGACCAGCCGCTCCAGATCAAGACAAGGGGAACCCGACTCAAGCCCTCAATCTCCCCGACTGGGCCGGACACCACCTATCTGTGGGAGATTCCAAACCCGAAACCGGTCAATGTCGAGGACAACCTGCCCGTGACCTATCCAGGCTGGGGCTCCATCGATGTCGCGTCTAGCGCGAATTGGCAAAGTGTGGTCGATGCCGTTGCGCCCTATTACAAGCCAGCGACCGTTTTTCCCCCGGCTTTTGCCGCAAAGCTCGACGACATCGCTCTGCGGCATCCGGTGCCCGAAGACCGGATGGTCGAGGCAATGCGGTTGGTGCAGGACCAGATCCGCTATGTAAGCCTGTCGATGGGTGCCGGTTCCTACGTTCCGCGTGATCCCGCGACGGTTATCCTGAGCGGGTTCGGTGACTGCAAGGACAAGGCACTGCTGCTGGTTTCGTCGCTTGTGCGGCTTGGCATTGCTGCCGAGGTTGCCTTGGCCGATCTCGACGAGGGGCGGGCTCTGGACCAGCATCTGCCGGCGCTTCGCGATTTCGACCATGCCATCGTCAAGGCAAGGATCGGAGCAAAGACATATTGGCTGGACGCCACGAACTATCTTCAGGGCGGCAGGGCGCACAATCTCGCACAGCCGGACTACGGCTTCGCGCTGCCGCTTTCCAGCACCGGCGGGTTGGAGAAGATGCCGAGCCCTGTGCTTAGCAGCCCATCGATCCAGATCGCCGAGGAATTCGACTTTCCGCGGAAACCGGGCGATCCCCTCGTGCTGACGGTCTTCTCGACATATGAGGACGCCGATGCCGATTGGATGCGCGGCAATTTCGCCAGCAGGTCGCTGAGCGAGGTGTCGGACGCCTACCTGAAATACTACAACAAGCAATATCCGGGCATCCAAACCATCGCCAAGCCGGAAATCGTGGATCGCCGCGACGGCAACATAGTGAGCGTGAAGGAAAGTTATCGCTTGCCGGCGGAAGCGCTGACGGCCAACGATCTGGCAAAGAATTTCCCGATCCGCGCGGCCGATCTCGGCAACAACTCTCTTCCAACCCCGACAATCGTCGACCGAACCGGGCCCGTCTCCCTCGGCCCGCAGTTCTACCGCCGCCACAAGGTGACCGTGCGCAACCTCAAGGCGAGGTTTTCCGGCGAGTCGATGAAAAACGTCGTGGCGCCCTATCTGTCTCTCAAGGCATCCTGGTCCAACACGCCCACCGAATTTCAAGTTGAATGGAACTTTCAGACGCTGGCGACTGAAGTACCGGCCAAGGCGATTGCCGATTATCTGAAAACCGTCGATGACCTCGCAGACCAGGTTCGCTGGCAGTACGATTTTACCTATGAAGAGCCGCCTGCCGATGTGCAGCTCAGCGATCCGGCAAAGGAGCAGCGACAGACCGTCGCCAGCATGCTTTTGTTGTCGTTGCTTGTCGGCGTTCCCCTGTTCATCGCCTATCGACGCGGCAAACGCCGAGCTTTCGGTAGCTGAAGAATCTCGGCGGCCGCTGGGCACCATGATCCCGAAAAGTGGCTGCCGGTTTTCGGAAGAGATCATGGTCAAACAAGAAGATGGAGCCTCATCCCGATTTCATCGGGATGGAGCGATGCTACTCTGCCGCGCCCCTGAAAGCATTCGCCCCGGTATCGAACTGCAGCTTGGCCAGCCGTGCATAGATGCCGCCCTTGGCGACCAGGCTCTGATGCGTGCCTTCCTCGACGATGCGGCCACCATCCATGACCAGGATGCGATCGGCCTTCAGCACGGTTGCCAGCCGATGGGCGATGACGATCGTGGTGCGGCCCTGCATCAGCCGGTCCAGCGCCGTCTGCACCAGCGTCTCGCTTTCGGCATCTAGCGCCGAGGTCGCCTCGTCGAGCAGCAGGATGGGCGCATCGCGCAAAATGGCGCGGGCGATCGCCACGCGCTGGCGCTGGCCGCCCGACAGCGTCACGCCGCGCTCGCCGACCTGGCTGTCATAGCCCTTTTCGAGTTTCAGGATGAACTCGTCGGCAAGCGCGTCCTTCGCCGCCGCCTCGATCTCGGCCTGGCTGGCGTCAGGCCGGCCAAAGCCGATATTGTTGCGCGCGCTTGCGGCAAAGATGGTGACGTCCTGCGGTACGATGGCGATGCGCGCGCGGATCGCCGCCGGATCGGCCTCGCGCAGATCGACCCCGTCGATGACGATCCTGCCGGCCTCCGGATCGTAGAAGCGCAGAAGCAGCGAAAACACCGTGCTCTTGCCCGCGCCGGATGGCCCGACGATCGCCACCGTCTCACCGGGTTTGACCTGAAAGCTCAGGCCATGGACGGCGGCGCGGTCGGGCCGGGCCGGATAGGAGAAGGAGACATCGTCGAAGCTGATCGCACCTGTCGCCTTTGCCGGCAGCGGCTTCGGATCGGCGGGCGCCTGGATCGCGGGTTTCTCGGCCAGGATCTCGGTCAGCCGTTCGGCAGCGCCCGCTGCCTGGGACAGTTCGCCCCAGACCTCCGACAGGGCGCCGAGCGCGCCGGCGGCGAACACCGAATAGAGCAGGAATTGGCCAAGCGTGCCTGGCGACAGCGTGCCGTCGAGCACGTCGCGCGAACCGAACCACAGCACCGCCACGACCGAGGAAAAGATCATGAAGATGGCAAAGAAGGTGAGAAAGGAGCGGGCAAAGATCGAGGCCCGCGCCGCTTCGAACGCTGCTTCCACGGCGGATGAAAAATACCCGGTCACAAGCTTCTCGTTGGTGAAGGCCTGCAAGGTGCGCACCGCGCCGATCTGCTCGCTGGCGTAGGCGGTGGCATTGGCCAGAGTATCCTGCGCCAGCCGTGACTTGCGCCGCACCGAGCGGCCGAAGGCGACCAGCGGCAGCACGATCAGCGGAATGGCCGCGATGACCAGGCCGGACAGTTTTGGGCTGGTGAAGACCATCATTGCCACGGCGCCAAGGCCGAGGATGACGTTGCGCAAAGCCACCGAGGCGGTGGCACCGACGGCCGATTTGACCTGTGTCGTGTCGGCGGCGAGCCGCGAGACGATCTCGCCCGACTGGGCCGTGTCGAAAAAGGATGGCGACAGTGTTGTGACGTGGGCAAAGACATCGCGGCGGATATCGGCAACGACGCGCTCGCCGAGCGTGATGACGAAATAGTAGCGGCTGGCCGACGCCGCCGCCAGAACGGCGGCCATCACCACCAGCATGGCGAAATATTCGGCAATGAAGCTGGAATCGGAAGCGGAAAAACCGTGGTCGATCATCCGCCGCACGGCCAGCGGCAGCGCCAGCGTCGTCGCCGCAGCGATGGCCAGCGAGACGATCGCGCCGATGACCATTTTGCGGTAATGCGTGATGTAGGGAAACAGGCGCTGCAGCGGCCTCAGCGAGCGCCTGCGCTCGTCTGCATCGCCGCTGATGTTCGCCATGACCGTTTCCTTTGGCCCTTTGAGGCTTGCGCCATCAATATGCGCTTGCCGCGGCCTTGTGATTCAATTCCGGCTGATGTATAGGCTCGCCGACCGTTTTAGAAGCCGTGGCTCCTCAATAGCTGCGGCTTCGAGTTTTAAAAAGGGGCGCATCGACGCAGGCTTCAGCCCGTCGGCAGCACCCGGCAAGCCAGGAACAGACCCATGAAGACCGATATCCATCCCGACTACCACACCATCAAGGTCGTCATGACCGACGGCACCGAATACATGACCCGTTCGACCTGGGGCAAAGAAGGCGATACGATGAACCTCGATATCGACCCGACCACCCATCCGGCCTGGACCGGCGGCCAGCAGACCCTGCTCGACCGCGGTGGCCGCCTGTCGAAGTTCAAGAAGCGTTTCGAAGGCTTCGGCCTCTAAGCCGCATTGGCGTTTCGCAGATCGAGAAACCCGCCTTCGTGGCGGGTTTTTTGTTGGGAAAATACGGCCCTACTCGCCGAGCAACTCGCGCAGGGCCATCCGCTTGTAGGCAGCAACCAGCCGGTCGCCTTCTTGCCGCCCGACCGAGATCGCCAGCCGCATTGCGGCCTCGCCCATCTGCCAGATGAGAAACGCCGTCGTTTCGAGCGCTTCCGGATCGGCGGATGGCCGCAGCCGTTTCAGCACGGCTGTAAGGAATTCGGCGTTGGCCCGGCTATCGGCAAGCTCGAGTTCGCGCAACGCCTTGTCGGCCTGCGTGCCCGACCAGATGTCGCGCATCACCGGCTCCGCCAGGAACATTCCGTAGTAGATATCCACCAGTTCCGAAAATGCCCGGCGCAGGCCTTCGGCGTCATTGACCTCGGCTAGCGCTGCCGCAATGCAGGCCTGGCTTTCGGCGGTGTAGCGCTCGGCCAGCGCCCAGATGATCGCCCTCTTGTCGGGGAAGAACTGGTAGAGCGAGCCGATCGACACGCCGGCCCTCTCGGCCACCTCGCCCATGCGCATGGCGTCGCTGCCTTGCTCGGCGATCAGCGCCGAGGCGGCGGCCAGCATGCGCTCGACCCGCTCGCGGCTGCGCTGCTGGCTCGGCGCCCGGCGCGGCGATGCGATCTGGCCGTTCTGTGAATCCGATACGGCAGAGCCTCCCATCACTGTCTCCAGACGAACAATCAACAAATTGCCTTGACTTGCAAAATACGAGGGTTTATCACGTTTTGCAAACATGAGGATTATTCACATTTGGTGGGCGTGCCAATCAAATTGCTCGAACCCCGAAACCGGAGGAACTGACATGATCATGAAACTGCTTCCCACCCTCACCTTCGTCGCTGCCATTGGCTCAGGCGTTGTCGGCGGCGTTTTCTTCGCCTTCTCCAACTTTATCATGCCGGCGCTCGCCCGCTTGCCTGCCGGAGGCGGCATCGCCGCCATGAATTCGATCAACATCACCGTGATTACGCCGGCATTCATGACCGCGCTTTTCGGCACCGGGCTGGTCTGTCTTGTCCTTGCCGCCGGCGCTCTTATCGGCTGGAGCCAACCGGGTTCGTTCTGGCTTCTCGCCGGCGCCCTGATTTACCTCGTCGGCAACCCGATCGTGACGATGATGTTCAACGTGCCGCTCAACAACGCCCTGGCCGCGGTCGATCCGGCAAGCGCCAACGGCGCCGCGGTATGGGCCACCTATCTCAGGGACTGGGTGATGTGGAACCATGTCCGCACCATCACCGCCATCGTGGCGCTGGGCTGCTTCATCTTCGCATGGCGGTGAATGCAGGACGGAAGTCCTAAAAGGCCGTCAGGCAGGGTCTTTTGACTTATGGCCCTTGCGGTCGGCATGGCCCAGATCGCGATCCGGATCGATGACGTCGCGAACCAGTTGCTTGAGCTTTGCGGCGTCGGGAAAACCGCCGTCACGCTTGCGGTCCCAGACCAGCGTGTCATTGCAGGAAATGGTGAAGATGCCGCCGGTGCCGGGCACCAGCGTCACTTCGCCCAAATCGGTGCCGAAGGTGGACAGCAGCTCCTGCGCCATCCAGCCGGCCCTGAGCAGCCACTGGCACTGGATGCAATAGGTGATGCGGACGGTGGGCAGCGCGTGTTGGATCATGCCGCGCTGAGCTTTGCCAAGGTCTCCTCGTCGACCTCGAAATTGGCGTAGACGCTCTGCACGTCGTCGTCGTCCTCGAGCGTCGCAACCAGCTTCATCAGCGATTGTGCCCGCTCCTCGTCGACCGCGATATTGGTCTGCGGCTTCCAGATCGGCTTCACTGATTCAGCCTCGCCGAGCGCGCCTTCCAGCGCCTTCGACACCTCGCCGAGATTCTCGAAGGCGCAGTAGATCGTGTGGCCGTCCTCGTCCGACTGGACGTCGTCGGCGCCGGCCTCGATCGCCGCGTCCATCACCTTCTCGGCGCTGCCGGCCGATGCCGGATAGTAGATCTCGCCGACGCGGTCCCACATGAACGATACCGAGCCGGTCTCGCCCATCGCCCCGCCCGCCTTGGTGAAGGCAGCACGCACATTCGACGCCGAGCGGTTGCGGTTGTCGGTCAGCGCCTCGACGATCAGCGCGACGCCGCCTGGCCCGTAACCCTCGTAGCGCACGGCTTCGTAGGTCTCGGCATCGCCCATCGACGCCTTGTTGATGGCGCGCTGGATATTGTCCTTCGGCATCGACACCGCCTTGGCGTTCTGCACCGCAAGGCGCAGGCGCGGGTTCATCGATGGATCGGGCGTGCCGCTCTTGGCGGCGACGGTGATTTCGCGCGCCAGCTTGGAAAACATTTTCGACCGCACCGCATCCTGGCGGCCCTTGCGGTGCATGATGTTCTTGAACTGCGAATGGCCAGCCATGGCACCCCTGTCATCTTCTCGGCTAGAGCATCTGCCGCCTGGTGAACCACCCGGCATCTTGCAAAAATGCTCGAATTCAAAATTTCAGAACGTCCTGCTGCGTCCCTGACGGACGGACGGCGCTCGCTGTCGGAATGGCCGGCTTATAGATAAATCGGCTCAATTCGTCCAGCCGCGCCATTGCTGCCGGCACGCAAGGCTTTCAAGATCCGAAAATCGGCAGGCTTCGGCAAACCTTTCATCCCTCAAGATCGGATTTCAGCCGGTCGAGGATGCCGATCGCGTGCGTGGCATATTGACTGATCCAGCGGTCGTGGATGTGCTTGATCGGCAGCGCGTTGAGATGGTTCCAGCGTTCGCGCCCCTCGCGCCGCGCCACGACCAGGTCGGCCTCCTCCAGCACCTTCAGGTGCAGCATGACCGTGCAACGGTCCATGTCGGGGAAGGCATCGCACAACATGCCGGTGGTCTGCGGCGCATCCTTCAGCCGGTCGAGCAACGCACGCCGGCGCGGATGCGCCAGCGCCTTGAAAACATTGTCGTCCCGCGATTGGCTTGACATGTTATATTTCTATAACATATCCTTGAGCCATTCAAGGAAGGAGCTGTGGATATGTCTCTTGGATTCAGGGTTTCTGGCCGCATCGGCAAACCCGTCGCCGAAGTCTTCGATGCGGTCGTCAATCCGAAGAAACTTAGCGGCTACTTCACCACGATCGGCGGCGCCAGCGCACTGCTGGTGGCGGGCGCCACCGTCATCTGGTGGGGCAAGGTTCCCGTCGAGGTCGACGAGGTGAAGAAAGACAGCCGCATCGTGCTGCGCTGGGATGCCACCGACGCCGACGGCAAGCCAGCCTACAAGACCCGCATCGAGATAAATTTCGAGCCGCTCGACGATGGCGGCACCTTCGTCACCATCGCCGAAACCGGCTGGCACGAGGACGCGGTCGGCCTGAAGAAATCCTACCTCAATTGCGAGGGCTGGTCGCAGATGCTGGCCTGCATGAAGGCCTATGTCGAATACGGCATCAATCTGCGCGACGGCTATTACCGCAGCGAGATGAAGGGCGAGCCGGCCAACGAGAACAACATCTGAGAGCAAATGGAGTAAGAATGACCGCGAAGATCACCGGCGGCATCAACATCGCGATGAAGGTCCCGCCACATCAATACCAGGCAACGATCGCCTTCTATCGCGACGTCATCGGCCTGAAGCCATTCACGGCCAAATCGCCGGCCATCGGGTTCGAACTCGGTCCCAATCGACTGTGGATCGACGAGGCGCCGATGATGAGCCAGGCCGAGATCTGGCTGGAACTGTTCACCGATGATTTTCCAGGCGCGGCGGAGCATCTCGCCGAGGCCGGCGTCGTGCGCTGCGATGCCATCGAGGCACTGGGTGAAGGCTTTCGCGGCGGCTGGATCACCAATCCGGCCAACATCATTCACCTCGTGCGCGAACCCGATGCCTGGTGAACAGGGCGGCGCCGTGGAAAGGAGGATGAAATGGAAATCCGCGAAACACCGACCGCCGAAGCCGGCATGCTGATAAGGCGGCCGGTCGCCGACGTATTCGAAGCCTTCGTCGATCCGGCGATCACGACGAAGTTCTGGTTCACCCATGGCAGCGACAGGTTGGACAGCGGCAAGGAAATCAGTTGGGAATGGCGCATGTATGGCGCCTCGACGGCGGTCAATGTCAGTGAGATCGTCGATAACAAGAAGATCGTCATGCAATGGAGCGATCCGCCGACCACCGTAGTGTGGACTTTCGCCGAGATGCCGGGCGGCACGACCTTTGTCGAGGTCCGCAATTTCGGCTTTGTCGGCAGCCCCGATGAGCAGGTCAAGCAGGCGATCGGCTCGACCGATGGCTTTGCGCTGGTGCTCGCCGGCGCCAAGGCGTGGCTGGAGCAAGGCCTGACGCTTGGCCTGATCGGCGACCGTCATCCGAAGGGCGTGCCGGGGAATTAGGTCAGCCGCGGTGGGCCATCCTCAGTGCCCGCCGCCTTTTGCCTTCTTCCGCCGCCGCGCCAGCATGTTGAGCCCTTCGACCAGTGCCGAAAAACCCATGGCGGCGTAGATGTAGCCTTTCGGCACGTGGTAACCCATGCCGTCGGCGATCAGCGTCGTGCCGATCATCAGCAGGAAGCCGAGGGCCAGCATGACGATGCTGGGGTTCCTGGCGATAAAGTCGGCCAGCGGCCCGGCCGCCAGCATCATCACGCTCACCGCCACGATCACCGCGATGTACATGATCGCGATTTCGTCGGTCATGCCGACGGCGGTGATGATCGAGTCGATCGAGAAGACGAGGTCGAGCAGCAATATCTGGAAAATCGCGCCGGCCAGCGAAAGCTGCAGCGTCTCGCCCATCATGGTGTCCTGGTGATCATCGAGATCAACCGTGTGGTGGATCTCCTTGGTCGCCTTCCAGACGAGAAACAGGCCGCCTGCGATCAGGATCAGGTCGCGCCATGAAAACCCGTGGCCGAAGGCGGTGAATATCGGCGTCGTCAGTTGGACGATGATCGAGATGGTGGCCAGCAGGATCAGCCGCATCACCAGCGCGGCGGATATGCCGAGCCGCCGGGCGCGGGCCCGCTGCGCTACCGGCAATTTGTTGGTCAAAATCGAGATGAAGATCAGATTGTCGATGCCGAGCACGACCTCCAGCACGACCAGAGTCAGCAGCGCGACCCATGCCGTCGGGTCGGAGACAAAGGCGAAATGCGGCGCCAGGAATTCGACTAGCTGCATGGAGGTCGTCCCCTCTACGATCTAGAGCAGTTTCGCCGGCAATTGGGTATTGCAAGCGTCCATATCAATGTCACGACCAGAAGGATGGCGCCGTTTCCTCCAGCCGCGGGCCGCGGCGAAACGGCGCGATCCGTTCGGTCAGGCCGCTACGGTCGGAAATGTCGACGCCGACGCCGCACAATGTCGCCGGTCCGGTCGACGCCTCGAAGCGGCCTTTCGGCACCTTGGACAAGAACCGGTTGAGCGGCTCCTCCTTGTCCATGCCGAGCGAGGAATCGTAATCGCCGCACATGCCGGCATCGGAAATATAACCGGTGCCGCCATTGAGGATCTGGTGATCGCCGGTCGGCTGATGCGTATGGGTGCCGACAACAAGGCTGGCACGGCCGTCGACGAAGTGGGCGAAACACATTTTTTCCGAGGTCGCCTCGGCATGGAAATCGATGACGATTGCATCGGCCTGCTCACCAAGTGGACAAGCGGCAAGTTCGCGCTCGCCGGCCTGGAACGGATCGTCGAGCTCGGGATGCATGAACACCCGGCCCATGATGTTGGCGACCAGCACGCGCGCGCCGTTCCTGGCGATGTAGACGCCTGAGCCGCGCCCCGGCGTACCCTTGGGGAAATTGGACGGACGCAGGAAGCGCTCTTCGCGCGGCGCGAAAATCAGCGCATCGCGCTGGTCCCAGACATGGTTGCCGGTGGTGACGACATCGGCGCCGGCCGAGATCGTCTCGCGAAAAATTTCCTCGGTGATGCCGAAGCCGCCGGCGGCGTTCTCGCCATTGACGATGACGAAGTCGAGCTTGAAATCCGAGATCAGGCCGGGCAGTTGTTCCCACACCGCCGTACGTCCTGTCTTGCCGACCATGTCGCCGAGGAAGAGAAGTCTCATATAAGCGTGATCCCGAACCGAAGGTCAGCGAAGCAAAAAGCTGCATGACTTTCGGAAAAGACCATGCGTCCAGGAACTTATCTACAATTTCGGCGCGAACCGGCGCAACCCGCTCTCGGTGAGTATTTCCGGAATGATCACGTCATGCGGCTCGTCCGGCACCAGGGCCACCTCCTGGCAGTCGAAGGCAATGCCGATCAGCCGCGGCTGCTGTCCCTTGTCGGCCAGCCGCGCGATCGCCCGGTCATAATAGCCGGCGCCGTAACCGATGCGGTGGCCGCGCGCATCGAAGGCGGCAAGCGGCACCAGCATCATTTGGGGATCGAGCACCTCGGCTTCCTCATGCGGCCCGACGGTGCCGAAGCCCATGTCGATCATCGGCGCGCCGCGCACCAGTTCGCGAAAAACGATGGTGGTCTTGTTGAGGATGGCCGGCAGGCAGAGCCTTGCCCCCTTTTCGCGCAAGGCAAACATCAGCGGCCGGACGTCGACTTCCGAGCGCATCGGCCAGAAGCCTGAGACGATCTGGGCCGGCTCGACGGTGATCCGGTCGCGCGCCGTCTCGGCCATTTCGAGTGCTGCCTCCACCCGCCAGAAAGGATCGAGCGCGTCGCGGCGCCCGAGGGCTTGGTTGCGGAGAGTTTTTTTCAGGTCTTTTGGGGATGTCATGCGCCGACGTTAGAAAAGATCAGATTTGGATGGAGTTTTACGAGCGACGTTTTGGAGGAGCGGGGCGAACTTTTCGTTCGTGAGAGCACCGCACAAAGCGGCGCGACGACAAGATCCGCCAGACATGGCCTTTTCGACAGTGACGATCCACACAACCGGTGGAGAGAGCGATCCCGGGAACCTACAAAGTAGGTGGGCGCCGTATGAGAAAACCCACGGGTCTTCCCAGGGACAGCTCCCTAGGGATCATTAAGGCCCCGGGGAAAATGTTCTCCTGCCGGGAAGCGCAGACCGTCTCCGCCAATATAGGCAGACGGCAGACCAAGCGCCAGAGAGACGACATGTTTCGAGTCTTAAATCGACGCAGAACCGCTCGACGAGGGTCGCGCCGGCAAGATCCCCGCTTTGCCAGCAGCGCCTTGCACAGCGAAGGCCGCCTCCTTAGGGTCGCGCGATGAACCCGGGAGCAAAAATGCGTTTTGAAGGCACGGCAGCCTATGTCGCCGACAAGGATCTGATGGTGGCGGTCAACGCGGCGATCGCGCTCGAGCGGCCGTTGCTGGTCAAGGGCGAGCCTGGTACCGGCAAGACCGAACTTGCCCGCCAGGTGGCGGCGGCGCTCGGCCTCGATCTGATCGAATGGCACGTCAAATCGACCACGCGGGCGCAGCAGGGCCTCTATGAATATGATGCCGTCTCGCGGCTGCGCGACAGCCAGCTCGGCGACGAGCGCTTCAACGACATCCGCAATTACATCAAGCGCGGCAAGCTGTGGGACGCCTTTGCTGCCGGCAAGAAAGTCGTGCTTCTGATCGACGAGATCGACAAGGCCGATATCGAGTTCCCCAACGATCTGTTGCAGGAACTGGATCGGATGGAGTTCTTCGTCTACGAGACCGGCGAGACCATCCGTGCCACCGTCCGGCCGATGGTCATCATCACCTCCAACAACGAAAAAGAGCTGCCGGACGCCTTCCTGCGCCGCTGCTTCTTCCACTACATCCGCTTTCCCGACGTCGAGACGCTGCACAAAATCGTCGACGTGCACTATCCCGGCATCAAGCAGAACCTGGTGCGCGCCGCACTCACGCAATTCTATGAAATCCGTGACGTGCCGGGCCTCAAGAAGAAGCCGTCGACCTCCGAGGCACTCGACTGGATCCGCCTGCTGGTCGCCGACGACATCGCGCCCGAGGACCTGCGCGCCGACCCGAAGAACGCGCTGCCCAAGCTGCACGGCGCCTTGCTGAAGAACGAACAGGACGTGCATCTGTTCGAGCGCCTGGCCTCCATGGCGAGACGGCAGGGATGAGGGGCCGGTCGGCCGGAAGCCCACGAAGTCACCGGACAGCGCTTTCCCGGTGCTGGACCGTTGCCTCTAGCCGGGCACGGAGGCAGCTTCAGGTTGCCGACTTCAGAGGGAAACGAAATGACCGAGATCACCATCCGCCCATTGGCGCAATCTGACCACGCCGATTGGCGGCGTCTTTGGACCGCCTATCTCACCTTCTACGAAACCAAGCTGCCGGAAGAGGTTTACTCCGTCACCTGGAAGCGGCTGTTCACGGCGGGCGAGTTCGAGCCGAAAGGCTTCATCGCCACCCTCGACGGCAAGGCCGTCGGCCTGACGCACTATCTCTACCATCGCTCCTGCTGGTCGCAGATAAACAACTGCTATCTGCAGGACCTGTTCGCCGACCCCGATGTACGCGGCAAGGGCGTCGGCGCCGCCCTGATCGAAGCGGTCAAGCAGGAAGCCGGCAAGATCGGCGTCAAGAACGTCTACTGGATGACCCACGAAACCAACACCACGGCACGCAAGCTCTACGACCACGTGGCGCGGCGGACCGGCTTCATCGAGTACGATCTGCTATGATGAAGCCAACGATTGAAATAATCACCTGTGCGCAATATATTGCGCATGATCAGGGGCGACAGTGCCGCTGATCGAGACCAACACGCGCAAGATTGTCACGAGGCTTTTACGTGACGGCTGGGTGAACGTAGGCGGCGGCAAACACGAGAAGTACGAGCATCCGGAAAGGCCGGAGATCATGATTATCGTGCCGCGGCATCGCGAACAATCTCTGGGTGTTGCGCGGTCGATCGCCCGGCTTGCTGGATGGATTTAAGGACGAATCATGACGCACTATGTCGGAATTCTTGACGGCGCAGATGAAGTCTGGGGAGTGCGGGTGCCTGATCTTCCCGGATGTCACGGCGGTGGCGCAAGTCCCGAAGAGGCGATAGCCGATGCGACTTCTGCCGTTCGCGAATGGGCAGAGACACGAATGGCGAAGAACTTGCCCTTGCCCGCGGCGCGCACTGTGGCAGATCTGCTCCGACTGGGCGAAGTCGATAGCGCTGCCGGTGAATCCGCCGTGATGATCCCTGTGCTGATCGATTCCGGACGGCCTGTCCGGGCCAATCTGTCGCTCGACGCAGGTCTTTTGGCGGCAATCGACGAAGAAGCGGGTCGGCGTGGTCTGACGCGTTCCGCCTTTATCGCCAGCGCCGCACGGGAGAAGATCGAGGGACACAGATAAAGTCGGACCATGTTCATCCCCTTCTTCCTCGAACTGAAGGCAGCGCGGGTTCCGGTCTCGCTCCGCGAATATCTGTCGCTGCTGGAGGGGCTGGAGGCCGGGCTGGTCGACTATGATGTCGAGGGCTTTTACTATCTCGCCCGCGCCGCTCTGGTGAAGGACGAGCGCCACATCGACCGCTTCGACCAGGTCTTTTCGCACATCTTCAAAGGTGTCGAGGCGCTGACTGACGAAGACGCGGTCGATGTCGCAAACATCCCGGAGGAATGGCTGCGGAGGCTCGCCGAAAAGCACCTGACCGACGAGGAGAAGAAGCTGATCGAGGCGCTGGGCGGCTTCGGAAAGCTGATGGAGACGCTGAAGAAGCGGTTGGAGGAGCAAAACGGCCGGCATCAGGGCGGTTCGAAATGGATCGGCACCGGCGGCACCTCGCCCTTCGGCGCCTATGGCTACAATCCCGAAGGCGTGCGCATCGGCCAGCACGAAAGCCGCAACCGCCGCGCGGTAAAAGTCTGGGACAAACGCGAGTTCAGGAATTTCGATGACGCCGTCGAACTCGGCACCCGCAACATCAAGGTCGCGCTGAAGCGCTTGCGCCGCTGGGTGCGCGAAGGCGCCGAACAGGAATTCGACCTGCCCGGCACCATCCACGCCACCGCCGAGCACGGTTATCTTGACGTTAAGACACAACCCGAACGTCGCAATGCCGTGAAGCTGCTGATGTTCTTCGATGTCGGCGGCTCGATGGACGACCATGTCAGGAGTGTCGAGGAGCTGTTTTCGGCCGCCCGCGCCGAGTTCCGCCAGCTCGAATATTTCTATTTCCACAACTGCCTCTACGAGGGCGTGTGGAAGGACAATCGCCGCCGCCATGCCGAGGTGATTCCGACCTTCGATCTCCTCCATAAATATGGCCCCGACTACAAGGTGATCGTCGTCGGCGACGCCTCGATGAGCCCCTATGAGATCGCTCAACCCGGCGGCTCGGTCGAGCATTGGAACAAGGAGGCCGGCGCCGTCTGGCTCGGCAGGCTGCTGCAGCAATGGCCGAACGCCATTTGGCTCAATCCGGAAGACGCGAAGAACTGGGGTTTTACCCATTCGATTGCCATGATCCGCGATATTTTTGGCGGCCGCATGTTTCCGCTGACGCTCGCCGGCCTCGAAGCCGCGACGAAGCAACTTTCAAGGAAGCACTGAATGGATCCACGCAAAACAGGACGGTCGACCTGTTTCCTTTGCCTGCAATGCGGTGTCCAGTTCGCGGCGACAGCGACGCCGCCGCGACATTGCCCGATCTGCGAGGACGAGCGGCAATATGTGCGCTGGGAGGGTCAGGCCTGGACCACGCCGGAAGAGCTCGCCGCCGGGCATCGGGTCGTGATCAAGGATGATGCCGGCGTGCTCGCCTTCGGCATCGAGCCGCGCTTCGCTATCGGCCAGCGCGCATTGCTGGCGCAAACGCCGCACGGCAATGTGCTGTGGGACTGCATCTCGATGGTCAGCGACGTGGCGGTGGCCGAGATCAACCGCCGGGGCGGCCTGGCCGCCATCGCCATTTCGCACTGCCATTATTATTCGGCAATGGTCGAATGGAGCGCGGCGTTTGGCGGCGTGCCGATTTATCTGCACGCCGATGATCGTCATTGGATCATGCGGCCGCATCCGGCAATCATCAGTTGGGAAGGCGAGATGCGCGCCATAACCCCGTCTCTGACGCTCATCCGCTGCGGCGGCCACTTTGCCGGTGGCCAGGTGCTGCACTGGAAGCGCGACGGCGGCAATGCCATCCTGGCCGGCGACATCCTGCAGGTGACGCCGACCCGCCGTCATGTAAGCTTCATGTACAGCTATCCGAACTATATCCCGCTCAACGCGACGAAAGTGCACGGCATCAAGGCCGCGCTGGAGCCTTTCGCGTTCGACCATATCTACGGCGCATGGTGGAACCAGAACGTCATCGGAGACGCAAAGGCGGCATTTTCAGCATCGGTTGCGCGCTATCTCGCCGCCATCGCCTGAGGGATTCTTCGCGGCAGGATAGGAAATACGAGCAAACGCCGTAACAAATGCCTATTTCAGACGAAGTTGCGAAGGCAACCCAAATAGCGACATAAGCTAAGAGGAAAAAATGGACAGCCACACCTACCCCGTTACCCGCACCGATGCCGAATGGCGCGCCCGGCTGACGCCCGAGCAATATGCGGTGATGCGCAACCACGGCACCGAGCGGCCGGGAAGCTGCGCCCTGCTGCACGAGAAGCGCGCCGGCACCTTCTCCTGCGTCGGCTGCGACCAGCCCTTGTTTGAATCCAAGCTGAAATTCGAGAGCGGCACCGGCTGGCCGAGCTTCAACGACCCAGTGCCGGGTTCGGTCGAGACCACCGTCGACCGCAGCTACGGCATGGTCCGCACCGAATGCCATTGCGCCCGCTGCGGCAGCCATCTCGGCCACGTCTTCGAGGACGGCCCGCCGCCGACGGGTCTGCGCTATTGCATCAACGGCGTGGCGCTCAAATTCGAGCCGGCCGCCTGATCGTCAGGCCACAACCACCAGGATCAGCCACAACGTGGCGCCAAGCGTCATCAGCGAGGCCATGACGCCACTCGATTTTCCGGCAGTTCGCCAAACGGCAAAGGTCAGGAAGATATTGTAGGGCACCGGCGCGAAATGCACCGCCAGGACGAGCGCAAGCGGCAGCTTCAATCCTAGCAGAATGAGCGCCCCCACCGACGACGCGACGTTGATCGCTGTGCCGACAACGACCAGGTCGCGCCAGAACAGCCGATCGAGCGGCACGCCGCCGAACCAGCGTGAGCGGAAGAAGGCGGCAACGCGCGACATGATCGTCATCGATCGATCGGCTCCCTGGCTGCTCACCAGAGCAACCCTTCCACAAGGATTGCGTCTGGAAACCCTGCTTTATTCCTGACCCAGAACTTCGGCAATCGCGCGCTCGAAACGTGAGGCTTCCGTCACCAGCCAGTCGGTCATCGCCGGCCAATTGTCCTCGGCAAAACAATTCACCCGCCACATCGAATTAATGCCGAGGCCGTCGCAACTTTGTTCTGGCCTGAGCTTCAGCCTGTCTTCGATGGCCGGCTGGAACGGCTTCAACCGCGACCAGGCTTGCGTGGCACCGAACTTCTCGTTGCGGCCGAAGAAGACGCCGACATGATTGTGCGCAGGCGCGACGTACATCGAAAGAACCAATGCGAAATCGGGCAGCCCACGCTGCCAGAACCACGGCCCGCGCTTTGCCCGGCGGACCCGTTCCTCGGGATGCCGCTCTGCGAAAAGGGTCCAGAAGCCGCGCTGCCGGAATTCCGTGGCGCGGTGGGCGCCGAAGTCGAATTCACTCATGGCTGGATTCCATGGTCAGAACCGCTTCTCCCGCGATCGTCTCCGGCGCCGAGGCCGGCCTTTACACCATGCCGAGCGCAGCCTTGTACAGATCGAGGATGGATTCCTCTTCCTGCCGCTCGGCCTGGTCCTTCTTGCGCAGCCGGATGATCGACCGCATCGCCTTGGTGTCGAAGCCAGTGCCCTTGGCCTCGGCGAACACTTCCTTGATGTCGTCGGCAATCGTCTTCTTCTCTTCCTCGAGCCGCTCGATTCGTTCGATGAAGGCGCGCAGCTGGCCGGCGGCAACAGTCTGGCTGGTCTCGGTGATGTCGTCGGCCATATTCTTCTCTCCGCGTCGTTTCTCGCCGCGACTCGGGGTGACCCGAGCGGCGAATTGCAGCGGTTCGATGCCCGACCGGGCGCGGCGGGTCAAGGTACTATCGATGCGGCATGAAGGGCTGCTGCCAGGCGCCGACAAGGCCCTATCGATGCCGGCCTGTTTCACCCGAACGCGATCAGCAGATCCTTGGCATCGATCTGGTCGCCGGCCTTGACCAGCACCTCGGCTATGGTGCCGTCGCGTTCGGCATGCAACGCCGTTTCCATCTTCATCGCTTCGATCGACAGCAGCACGTCGCCGGCCTTCACAGCCTGGCCGGCAGCGACCGCAAGCGCCGAGACGACGCCAGGCATCGGCGCGCCGACATGCGCCTCATTGCCCGGCTCCGCCTTGCGCCGTGCCTTGGCAGCGGACGCGCCATGCGCCCGGTCCGGCACCTTCACCCGGCGCGGCTGCCCGTTGAGCTCGAAGAACACGGTGACCATGCCCTTTTCGTCGACATCGCCGATGGCAAGGCAGCGCACCACCAGCGTCTTGCCTTTTTCGATGTCGACGAAAATCTCGTCTTCCGGCTTCATGCCGTAGAAATAGGTCGGCGTCGGCAGCACGCTGACCGGCCCGTAGGTCTCCTGCGCGGCGGCAAAATCGGAAAACACCTTCGGATACATCAGCCACGACGCGAACTCGAACCCGCTGAGCTTGCGCTCGAGCTTTTCCTCGACCTCCGCGCGACTGGCCTTGAGGTCCGCCGGTTTGAGCAGCGAACCCGGCCGCACCGTGATCGGCTTTTCGCCCTTCAGCACCTTCTTCTGCAATGGCTTTGGCCAGCCGCCCGGCGACTGGCCGAGATCGCCGCGCAACATCGACACCACCGAATCCGGGAAGGCGATGTCCCTCGCCGGATTCTCGACGTCGGCGACGGTCAGGTCCTGGCTCATCATCATCAGCGCCATGTCGCCGACGACCTTGGACGACGGCGTCACCTTGACGATGTCGCCGAACATCAGATTGACGTCGTGATAGGTCTGCGCCACTTCGTGCCAGCGTGTCTCCAGCCCGAGCGAGCGCGCCTGTTCCTTGAGGTTGGTGAACTGACCGCCCGGCATTTCGTGCAGATAGACCTCCGATGCCGGCCCCTTCAGGTCGCTTTCGAAGGCTGAATACTGGTTGCGCACCGCCTCCCAGTAGAACGAGATATTCCTGATCCACTGCGGGTCGAGGCCCGGATCGCGCTCGGTGCCCTTCAGCGCCTCCACGATCGAACCCAGGCACGGCTGCGAGGTGTTGCCCGATAGCGAATCCATCGCCGCGTCGATGGCGTCGACGCCGCTCTCCACCGCCGCCAGCACGGTTGCCGCCGACAGGCCGGATGTGTCGTGGGTGTGGAAGTGGATCGGCAGGTCCGTCGCCTCGCGCAGTGCCTTGAACAGCGCGCGGGCAGCGCTCGGCTTTAGAAGCCCAGCCATGTCCTTGACGGCGATGATATGGGCGCCTGCCGCCTGCAATTCCCTGGCCAGGCCGACATAGTATTTCAGATCGTATTTGGCCCGCGCCGGATCGAGTATGTCGCCGGTATAACAGATCGCCGCTTCGATCAGTCTGCCCTCGGCGCCGACCGCATCCATGGCCACGCGCATGTTCTCGACCCAGTTCAGGCAGTCGAAGACCCGGAACAGGTCGATGCCGCCGGCAGCGGCCTGGCGGACGAAATGCTGGACGACATTGTCGGGATAGTTGGTATAGCCGACGCCGTTGGCACCGCGCAGGAGCATCTGCAGCAGAAGGTTGGGTGCTGCCTCGCGCACCAGCGACAGCCGCTCCCATGGGTCTTCGGTGAGAAAGCGCATGGCGACGTCGAATGTGGCGCCGCCCCAGCATTCGAGCGATAAAAGCTGCGGCAGAGCACGCGCATAGGTGCCGGCAATTCCGGCAATGTCATAGGTGCGCACACGCGTCGCGAGCAAGGATTGATGCCCGTCGCGCATTGTCGTGTCGGTGACCAGCACCTCTGTTTGCTCGCGCATCCACGCGGCGAATTTCTCCGGCCCGAGCACGTCGAGCTTCTGCTTGCTGCCTTGAGGCACATTGCCGTTGAGATATGGCACCACCGGTGGTGCCGCATCGGCCTTTGGCTGCGGCCGGCCGCGCGTCTCGGGATGACCATTGACCGAAACGTCGGCAAGGTAGTTGAGCAGCTTGGTCGCGCGGTCCTGCCGCTTCACACTGGCGAACAGTTCCGGCGTCGTGTCGATGAACTTGGTGGTGTAGGAATTGTCGGCGAAGCTCGGGTGATTGATGATCGCCTCGAGGAACGTGAGGTTGGTCGCCACGCCGCGGATGCGGAATTCGCGCAGCGCCCGGTTCATGCGGGCGATGGTCTCGGCCGGCGTCGGCGCCCACGCCGTTACCTTTTCCAGCAGCGGATCGTAGAAGCGGGTGATGACCGCGCCCGAATAGGCGGTGCCGCCATCAAGGCGGATACCGAAGCCGGTGGCACCGCGATAGGCGGTGATGCGGCCATAGTCGGGGATGAAATTATGCTCGGGATCTTCCGTGGTGATGCGGCACTGCAGCGCGTGGCCGTTGAGCCTGATGTCCTTCTGCGCCGGAACGCCCGATTCCGCCGTGCCGATGGCAAAGCCGTCGAGGATATGGATCTGCGCCTTGACGATGTCGATGCCGGTCACCTGTTCGGTGACCGTGTGCTCGACCTGGATACGCGGATTGACCTCGATGAAGTAGAATTTTCCGGTATCGGCATCCTGCAGGAACTCGACCGTGCCGGCGCCGATATAGCTGGTTTCGCGCGCGATCCTCAGCGCGTAGCCGCAAAGCTCCTCGCGCTGTGACATTTCGAGGTAGGGCGCCGGCGCCCGCTCGACCACTTTCTGGTTGCGGCGCTGGATCGAACAATCGCGCTCGAACAGGTGCACGGCGTTGCCATGAGTGTCGCCCAGCACCTGCACCTCGACATGGCGTGCGCGCTCGATCAGCTTTTCGAGATAGACCTCGTCCTTGCCGAAAGCCGCCTTCGCCTCACGCTTGCCTTCCATGACCTCGCGCGCGAGATCGGCCTCGGAGCGGATGGCGCGCATGCCGCGGCCGCCGCCGCCCCAGGATGCCTTGAGCATCACCGGGTAGCCGATCGTCTTGGCGAGTTCCTTTACCGCCTCCATGTCGTCCGGCAAGGGATCGGTGGCGGGAATTACCGGCACGCCGACTTCGATCGCGAGGTTGCGAGCGGCGACCTTGTTGCCTAGCCTGCGCATCGTATCCGGCTTTGGCCCGATGAAGATGATGCCGGCTGTGGCGCAGGCCTCGGCGAATTCCGGGCTTTCCGACAGCAGGCCGTAGCCTGGATGGATGGCATCGGCGCCCGATAGCCTGGCGACGCGGATAACCTCCTCGATCGACAGATAGCTTTCTATCGGCCCCATGTCCCTGGCCAAATGCGGCCCGCGCCCGACCTGGTAGCTTTCGTCGGCCTTGAAGCGATGCAGGGAGTATTTGTCCTCCTCTGCCCAGATCGCCACGGTTTTGAGGCCGAGCTCATTGGCCGCGCGGAAGACGCGGATGGCTATTTCGGAGCGGTTGGCGACAAGGATCTTCGAGATTGCCAAGGACAGGGCTCCGGACGCGGGAAAGGGAACTGCTGGACATGATTAGCGCGAAAATGCTGCAGTGCAAACAAAAATGGAGACGTCGGCTAAACCGATTTAAATCCTTGCGGCTATGCGATGAAGCAAAAGACAAATGAAAAATGCCCGGCGCGAGGCGCCGGGCATTTTTTGGGCTGCAGGCGTTTGCCGGCTTATTGTTCGAAGTAGGTGTACTTGCCGTCGTCACCCTTCTTCCAAGTGTAGATGACGTAGTCGGGACGGGTGATGTCGCCCTTTGCGTCATAGCCGATGTCGCCGATGGCGGTCTTCCACGGGCCACTCTTCTTGATCTCTTCCGCAACCTTCTGCGCGTCGTCGGAAGAGCCGACCTTGTTGGCGGCGGCGGCGACGATCTGCAGCGCGGCGTAGGAGTAGAGCGTATAGGCTTCAGGCTCGAAACCGGCGGCGCGGAACTTCTCCACGAGTTCCTTGGCGTTCGGGTTCTTGCGCGGATCGGGAGCGAACGTCATCAGCGTGCCGTCGACGGCATCGCCGGCGATGGAGGCCAATTCGTTCGACACGATGCCGTCGCCGGACATGAACTGGGCCTTGAGACCCTGATCGGCGAGCTGGCGCATAATCAGGCCGGCCTCGGTGTGCAGGCCGCCATAGTAGACGACGTTGACGCCGGCATCCTTCATCTTGGCGATCAACGCCGAGAAGTCCTTGTCGCCGACATTGATGCCCTCATACATGGCTTCGGTCACGCCATCAGCATTGAGTGCCTTCTTGGTTTCGTCGGCGAGACCCTGGCCGTAAGGCGTCTTGTCGTGGACGACGGCGATCTTGCCGTCCTTAAAGTGCGCGGCGAGGTAGTCGCCGGCAACCTTGCCCTGCTGATCGTCGCGTCCGCAGGTACGGAACGTGTTCCACAGGCCCCGCTCGGTCAGCTTCGGGTTGGTCGCGGAAGGCGTGATGACGAGAATGCCGTTCTCGGCATAGACCTCTGACGCCGGAATGGTGACGCCCGAATTGAAGTGGCCGACGACATATTTGACGCCATCGGCGACAAACTTGTTGGCGACCGAGATGCCCTGCTTCGGATCCGACACGTCGTCGCCGACCTCGATCTTGATCTGCTCGCCGTTAATGCCGCCAGCCGCGTTGATATCGGCGGCAGCCTGTTCGGCGCCCTTCTGCAACTGCGCGCCGAATGCTGCGTTCGGGCCAGTGATCGGACCGGCAACGCCGATCAGGATGTCAGCCCACGCGCTGCCGCTGAACGCGACAAGCGCGGTCAGGGCGACGGCGGACAAAAGTGACTTTTTCATTGAAACGCTCCCATTTACCGAGTGGGCGTGGATGTTGCTTTCATGCGATGCCCACTCTTGCTCGCAGAAAGAGTACTTTGCCGATTTTCAGGCACTTGTCACGCCGATTCATCCCTGAAGCGCCGTTAATGATAAATGTCAACCTTTTGGTTTCCAGCTCAAAAGAGAGGCTCTTTCGTAAAGCCAATTATACTGCGTTACCATCTGGTTGGTGCGCGTGTATTGGTAGCCAATGAAGCCCAATATCATCAGCACGATGGTGTCGACCACGTAGTAATGCAGCGAAAACATCGTTCCGCCGAACAGCGCATGATGGATGAATCTTACGCCGATGCCGAGCCCCAGCATGTAGGCGAACAACTGGGCGAAGCTGCGCCACGTCTGCGCACATGCCTTGCCCGTCATCCACGCCGCCCAGCCGCCGAGCAGGCAGGTGACGAAGAAGAACTGCCAGATCGAGGGTTCCTCATAGACAATGCCCTGCATGATTGATGTCTCCTGAAACTCAGTGATGGCCGCCTTCGAGATAGGCGGCGCGCACCTCCGGATTGGCGAGCAACTCCTTGCCGGTGCCGCTCATCGTCACGTTGCCGTTGACCATGACATAGCCGCGCGTGGCGAGCTTCAGAGCGCCGAAGGCGTTTTGCTCGACCAGGAACACGGTCAGTCCCTGCGTGCGGTTCAGCTCCCGGATAGCGTCGAATATCTGCTTGACGATCAGCGGCGCCAGGCCAAGCGACGGCTCGTCGAGCAAAAGCAGCTTCGGCCGCGCCATCAGCGCGCGCCCGATCGACAGCATCTGCTGCTCGCCGCCGGACAGCGTGCCACCACGCTGGGCAATGCGTTCCTTCAGGCGTGGAAACAGCGTGAACACCTTCTCGACGTCCTCGTCATAATGCTCGAGGTTGTCGAGGCTGGCGCCCATTTGCAGGTTTTCCATCACCGTCATGCGCGGGAAAATGCGGCGCCCTTCCGGCGACTGGGCGATGCGCATGCGCGCGATCTCGTGGGTCGGCATCTGGGTGATGTCGGTACCGGCGAATGTGATGGTACCCGCGCGGGCGCGGGGAGCACCGAAGATGGTCATCATCAGCGTCGACTTGCCGGCGCCGTTGGCACCGATCAGCGCTACGATCTCACCTTGCTTGACCGTGACATCGACGCCGTTCAGCGCCCTGATGTTGCCGTAGTAGGTCTGGACGCCCTTGATATCGAGCAGCGTTGTGCCGGCCATTATTTCCGCCCCCCACGCCGATTAGAGGTGCCGGGAGTTTTTGACTTCACCGGAGCCTTGGAGGCCGGCTTTGCAGTGGAAGATTTTGCGGCAGAAGATTTCGCGGCCGATTTGGCTTTGGCCGGCGATCCGGACTTTGCCGCGGCGCTCGACCTTGCATCGATCTGCCCGGCTTTCGAAGCGCCCTTTGACACGGTGACGCGTTCGCCCTCGCTGTGGCCAACCGTGTCGGCAACCGGTCCGGCGAGATACGAAGACGATGTGCCTGGGCCGTGGGCCGCATCCGGACCCGTATCCAATTGCTCGATGACGTCTTCGTCGCCGACTTCGGTCAGCACCGTCTCGACGTCCTCGTCTTCGACGCCGAGGTAGGCAGCGATGACGCGCGGGTCGGTCCGCACCGATTGCGGGTTGCCGTCGGAGATCTTGCGCCCGTATTCGAGCACGACGACATGGTCTGAAATCTGCATAACCACCGCCATATCGTGTTCGATCAAAAGGATCGACGTGCCGGTGTTGTCCTTGATGTCCATCAGCAGTGCATTGAGCGCCGCCGATTCCTTCGGATTAAGGCCGGCGGCCGGCTCGTCGAGGCACAGAAGCTCAGGGCCGGTGCACATGGCGCGAGCAATTTCGAGCCGTCGCTGCGCGCCATAGGGCAGATCGCCGGCAGGATCGTCGGCGCGGTCGACGAGATCGGCCTTTTCCAGCCAGTGCTCGGCCAGTTCAACCGATTCCGCCGAAGCCTGTCTGTATCCGCTATAACCGAACAGGCCGAGAATGGTATAGCCGGACGCCTTCATCAGCTTGTTGTGCTGGGCCACCAGCAGGTTCTCCAGCAGCGTCATGCCCGAGAACAGGCGGATGTTCTGGAAGGTGCGCGCCACCTTGGCCCGCGCCGGGATTTCATGGTTCGGCAAACGTTCGAGCAGGAAGGTCGAGCCGTCGCGCCGATTGAGCGTGATCATGCCTTCCGACGGTTTGTAGAAACCGGTGATGCAATTGAACACGGTGGTCTTGCCGGCGCCGTTGGGACCGATCAGCGCGGTGATCTCGCCGCGTTTGGCCTGGAACGACAGGTCGCCGATGGCGACGAGACCGCCGAACTTCATCGACAAATGATCGACCTGCAGGATGGCATCGTTCACGGAGGGGCTCGCGTTCATCAGCCGTGTCCCTCCTTGGTGAAGGACCCCGACACCGCCCTGCGCACCTTGAGGAAGGCTGTCGGCTCGCGGCTGCCGACGAAGCCGCGCGGCTTCCACAGCATGACGATGACCATGGCCATGCCGAACAACAGCATGCGATAAAGCTCCGGCGTGAAGTCGGGGCCGAACCCGGGTATAACCTTGATGTTGCCCCAACTCAGGCCGGTCTTGAGGAAATCCAGTTCGCGCAGGATTTCGGTGCCGCCGATCATCACCATCGCGGCGACGGCAATGCCGACCAGCGAGCCCATGCCGCCAAGCACGACGATGGCAAGGATGATCGCGGATTCCAGGAAGACGAAGGATTCCGGGCTGACGAAGCCTTGCCGCGCGGCAAAGAACGAGCCGGCGAAGCCGCCAAACATCGCGCCCGTGGCAAAGGCCGTGAGCTTGGTGGTGGTGGTGTTGATACCGAGCGAGCGGCAGGCGATCTCGTCCTCGCGCAGCGCTTCCCAGGCGCGGCCGACCGGCAGACGCCTGAGCCTCACGGTGACGAAGGCCGTCAGCAGACAGAGCCCAAGGATCAAATAGTAGAGGAATATCTTGTAGTAGGCACCCGATTGGGCGATGCCGAGCACCTTCGAGATGTAGTTCGGATCGGAGACGTTGAACGACATCAGGCCGAAGAAAGACACCTTCGGGATGCCGGAAATGCCGGCCGAGCCGTTGGTCACCTCGCGCCAGTTGATGATCACCAGCCTTATGATTTCGCCGAAGGCGAGCGTCACGATCGCCAGATAGTCACCGCGCAGGCGCAGCACCGGGAAGCCGAGCATCACGCCCCAGAACGCAGCCATCAGGCCAGCGGCGGGCAGCAGGATCCAGAAGGAGAGGCCGAAATGCGTGCCGAGCAGCGCATAGGCGTAGGCACCGACGGCGTAGAAGGCGACATAGCCGAGATCGAGCAAGCCGGCCAAGCCGATAACGATATTCAGCCCCCAAGCCAGCATCACGTAGATCAGGATCTGGATGCCGTAATTGTCGACATATTTCAGCGAGCCCTGGAAACCGGCGGCCATCGACCCGGCATATAGAGCCAGCACCAACACCACGATAATCGGGTAGAGCGCCAGTGCGGTTATGCCCAATGCCGAGAAATGAGCGTGAATGAAGGCCCGGAACCGATATATCAGCCAAGCCAGCGCATAGATGATTGCGAGCGCCCGCAGGAACCGCACAAAATCGGAAAGTTCCGGCCCTAAGGCCTCGGTCAGAAAGCCGCTGAGCGCGAGCAGAATAACGGCGACGGCGAGCGCCACGATGAACGCGGGAAGGCGGAAGAATCGCGAAGCCAGGCTGACCGGCAGCAGGCCGGTGGCGACGTCGACGATCTTCTGGTTCGCCAGGAAGGGCTGGCCATAGGCGACATAGAGGAAGCGTCCTGCCATGGTGGCGATCACGACGCCGGCGAGCAAGCCCCAGCGTTGCACCAGGATCAGTTCGTTGGAGATATTCTGGTCGGTTTTCAGGCCGATGAACAGCACGAACAGGCCAAGCGAGATGGCGCCGGCATAGAGCGCTTCGCGAAAAGCGCGCTGGACCGGGGTGGCAACGACGGTGCTTTCCGGAGACACGGTAACCGCCATGATCTCAGACCTTTTCGACTTCTGGCCGGCCGAGAATGCCGGAAGGCAGGAAGATCAGCACGATCGCCAGGATGGAGAAGGCGGCGACGTCCTTGTAGTCGATCGAGAAATAAGCCGACCACATGCTTTCGATGAAGCCAATCATCAGCCCGCCGAGCACGGCGCCGGGCAGTGAGCCGATGCCGCCGAGCACCGCGGCAGTAAACGCCTTCACACCGGGCGTAAAGCCGTCGGAAAACACCACAACGCCGTAATACATCAGGAACAACGTGCCGGCGACGGCGGCAAGGGCGGCGCCCATGATGAAGGTGATCGAGATGGTGCGATCGACGTCGACGCCGAGCAGTGCGGCCATCTTGCGATCCTGCTCGCAGGCGCGCTGTGCCCGGCCGAGCGAGGTCTTGTTGACCAGGTACCAGAACAGCGCCAGCAGGACTATGGTGACCAGGACGATGATGATCTGCTTCAGCGAGACGCTGATGCCTTCGATGTTGTAGACCTTGGACACCATTGGCGGGACCGGCTTGTTGCGCGGCCCTTGCGTCACCTGGACGAAATTGGACAGCGCAATCGACATGCCAATCGCGGTGATCAGCGGCGCCAGCCGGAATGAACCGCGCAAAGGCCGGTAGGCCACCTTCTCGATCGTCCAGTTATACAGGCTGGTCAGCAGCATCGCGACGATCATCATGATCAGCAGCGCAACGACGATCGGCAGCGAATAGAACAATGCACCGAGGATAAGGAAAACGATGAGCGCGGTGAAAGCGCCGATCATGAAAATGTCGCCATGGGCGAAATTTATCATGCCGATGATGCCGTAGACCATCGTATAGCCGATCGCTATCAGCCCATAGATCGATCCCAGCGTCAGCCCGTTGATAAGCTGCTGGACAAAATACTGCATGCTGTCGTGGCTCCCCTGGAATGTCGCCCATGCAGACGCATTCCTTTTCGTATTTTCCCTAGTCGTAAAGTTTCGAGCCCGGATTGCAACGTGATTTTTCGATCATTACGCGTGTTTTCGCCGCACGTCGTCCGATTGCCCGTTTTGTTCCCGTCCGCCCCCTGGACCATCGCGGACCCTACCATTGGCCTAACGCAATGTCTTTGACGATTCAATCGCAGCATGCGACCCATTTCGAAGAAATCGCCGTCAAAATAAGTTGATGAGCGGGATCGTTGCGCCGTCGAAGGCAATCCGTTTGCGCTCTCTTTCTTTCGCTTGCGTCAGCGTTTTCTCTATTTGACGACGAAGCCGTGCGCGAACGGGTCGCGGTCGTCGATGAAGATCGTGTTCAATCCGGTCATCCGCGCCCACCCGCCGATCGACGGAATGATTGCCGGCTTGCCGGCGACGGTGACCTCTTTCTCGACCCTGCCCTTGAACAGCGACCCGATGATCGATTCGTGGACGAAGTCGTCGCCGACCCCAAGCTTGCCCTTGGCGTGAAGCTGCGCCATGCGCGCCGAGGTGCCGGTGCCGCAGGGCGAACGGTCGATTGCCTTGTCGCCGTAGAAGACGGCGTTGCGGGCATCGGCTTGCGGGTTGGTCGGCGCGCCGGTCCACAATATGTGCGACAGCGTATTGATGCCGGGATTCTCCGGATGCACGAAGGTATATTTTTCGTTGAGCCGCTGCCGCACCACCGGGCTCCAGGCGATCAGTTCGCCGGCCGAATGGTCGGCCATGTCGCGATAGGTCTTTTGCGGTTCGACGATGGCGTAGAAATTGCCGCCATAGGCGACATCGACGCTGATCTCGCCGAGCCCGGGGCATTCGACCGTCAGTGCCTCGGCATGGAGGAAGGAAGGCACATTGGTGATGCGCACCTCCTCGACATAGTCGCCGACTTGGCTGTACTCGGCTACGACCACGCCCGCCGGCGTATCCAGCCTGAGCACGCCCGGTGTCTTCGGCTTGATCAGCCCATGCTCGACGGCAAAAGTTACCGTCCCGATGGTGCCGTGGCCGCACATCGGCAAGCAGCCCGAGGTTTCGATGAACAGGATGGCGATGTCGCAATCTTCACGCGTCGGCGGATAGAGGATCGAGCCGGACATCACGTCATGGCCGCGCGGCTCGAACATCAGCCCGGTGCGGATCCAGTCATATTCGGCCAGGAAATGCGCTCGCCGCTCCATCATCGTCGAGCCCTTGAGCAAAGGCCCGCCGCCGGCGACCAGCCGCACCGGATTGCCGCAGGTGTGGCCGTCTATGCAGAAGAAGGAATTCTTGGCCATGCCGGCTCCCAACTGACTGTCTTCGAACTCAAAACCGTTGCGGGCTGAACGGGCCGAGATCGAGCGATGGATTCTGCCCGAGAACGAGCTCGCGGATCAAGCGCCCGGTCACCGCGGCCTGGGTCAGGCCGAGGTGACCGTGGCCGAAACCATACACCACCGACGGCGTTTGTTGCGACCGCCCGATCACCGGCAGCGAGTCCGGCAGCGACGGCCGGAACCCCATCCATTCGCGTCCATTGGCCGGATCCAGTCCCGGCAGGAATTTCTGCGCCTTTTCGAGCAGCGCTTTCGAGCGCGCATAATTGGGCGGCCTCTCAAGGCCGCCGAGTTCGACCGCGCCGCCGACGCGCAGGCCCGTCTCGAGCGGCGTGATGACGAAGCCATGCCCGGAGAAGATCAATTGCCGCTTTACGTCGAAGGCAGTCTTCGGCAACGTCGTGTTGTAGCCACGCTCGGTCTCCAGCGGGATTCCGTCGCCGAGATGTCTCGCCAGCAGATGCGACCAGGCCCCGGCAGCGATGACGACGTGCTTCGCCCGTCGCCGCGTGCCGTCGGCCGTGGTCAGGATCGCGCCGTCCTGTCCCGCCTCGACACGCTCGATCCGGGCCCTTTCGAACACGGCGCCCAACCTCTCGGCATAGGCCCACAAGGCCTTTCCAAGCAGCTTGGGATCGGCAACGGTTTTCCACCCCGGCACGAACGTTCCCTTGACGAAGCGCGGCGACAGACCGGGCTGCAGGGCTGTGAGAGCGCTCCCCTCGACATGGCCGAAGCCGATGCCGAAGCGCTGCCTTGCCGCCCAGCCGGGCAGTGAAGCCTTGAACTCGGTCTCGCTGTCGTAGAGTTCCAGCGAGCCGTCCTCATGCAGCATCGGCCGTGTGCCGGAACGGTCGAGCAAGCCCATCCATTCCGCCTCGGCGAGCTTCATCATCCCGGCCTGCGCGGCAAGGCCGGCTTCATAGCGGTCGCTTCGGCCGGCGCGCCAGAAGCGGACCAGCCAGGGCAGCAGCTTCGGCAGATACGCGGGTGGGATGCTGAGCGGGCCGAGCGGGTCGGCGAGCCATTTCGGCAACTGCTTGATCATGCCCTTGTGGGCGAGCGGCAGCACATCGGAGAAGGCAAAGGCAGCGGCATTGCCGGAGCTGGTTTCCTCACAGATCCCCGTCCGATCGAAGATCGTCACGTTTCGCCCCGCCTCTGCCAGAAGGGCGGCGGCGCAGATGCCGATGATGCCGCCACCAATGATGGCGACATCGAGCGTAGCATTATCATTCATTGCCGTGCGCCGCGCTGCACATCTGCAAATGCCTTCAAAGCGACTGGATCAGAATGTCGGCAGCTCTGGCCGCACCGCCAGCGCATCCCTGACGATCTTTTCGACTGCCTTGCGCCGCTCGCCCGACAATGGCTGGCGCGGCATGCGCACGCGGTCGTTGGTGTTGATCGCCAGCACTTCGGCAAGCTTGATGTTCTGCACCAGATAGGTCGAAACGTCGAGGTCGAGCAGCGGCCGGAACCAGCGGTAGATCTTCAACGCCTCCTCGCGGCGGCCCTGTCGCATCAGCTGGTAGATGGCGACGGTCTCGCGCGGGAACGCGGTGACCAGGCCCGCCACCCAGCCGATGGCGCCGACCGACAGCGCCTCGAAGGCGAGATTGTCTACGCCGGTGAACAGGTCGTAGCGGTCGCCGAGGCGGTTGATGATCTCGGTCGAGCGGCGGATGTCGTCGGAGGACTCTTTTATGGCGACGAAGCGTTGGTCCTTCGCCAACTCCTCCATCTGGTCGACGGTAACGTCGACGCGGTAGGCAAGCCGGTTGGAGTAGATCATCACCGGCAGGTCGCCGGCCGCGGCGACGGCGCTGAGTGCCGCGACCGTCTCCTCGGCATTGGTATGGTAGATCGGGCTCGGCACCACCATCAAACCGTTGGCGCCTTCCTTGGCGGCGCGGCGCGCGATCGCCGCCGCCTCGCGTGTACCGGCCTCGTTGACCGTCAACAGCACCGGTTTCTTGCCGGCGATCTTCTGCGCGGTCTTCAGCACCGCGATCTTCTCGTCGTGCGACAGCATCGGGCCTTCGCCGAGCGACCCGCAGACGATGATGCCGTCACAGCCGGCCTCCATCTGCAGCGCAAAGCAGCGCTCCATCTCGGCATGGTCGAGGCCGTCGTCCTCGGTGAATTTGGTCGTAACGGCGGGGAAGACTCCGGCCCACATGTCGATCGCTCCATCTGATATATCAGTCGTATATTTCTTAAGAATCCGGCTGTCAACGTTGAATCTGATATGATATATCAACAATATATCAGGAGATGCCGCATTGGTATATGACAGCCCGGGCTCCGAGCCGGCAACTGCGAAGGCCTACCGCAGGCTCGAGCACATGATCGTAACTCTCGAACTGGCGCCGGCGAGCTTCATCACCGAGGGGGCGCTGATTGACAGGCTCGGCCTCGGCCGCACCCCGGTTCGCGAAGCAATCCAGCGGCTGGCCTGGGAGGGCCTGCTCGAGGTCCGGCCGCGCGCCGGCATCGCCATCGCGCCGCTTCACCCCGGCGACTGGCTGCGTGTCCTCGACGCCCGCCGTGGCGTCGAGGTGGTGCTTGCCCGCTCGGCCGCCCGCTTCGTCACCCGCGAGGCCGCCGACCTGTTCCATGACGCTGCCCTTGCCATGCAAAAGGCGGTGATTTCGGAAAATGTGTTCTACTTTATCCAGGCCGACAAGGCGCTCGACGAGGCGCTGGCCCTGGCTGCCGACAACCCGTTCGCCGCGCGCCTGGCGGCACCCTTGCAAACCCATAGCCGTCGCTTCTGGTTCCGCTACAAGGCCGATACCGGCTTGGCCGAATCCGCCGAGCATCATGTCGCACTGATCCGTTCGATCCTCGCCGGCGACGAAGATGCCGCGGCCAAGGACGCCAAGCGCCTGATGGCGCTTTTGCGCGGCCATGCCGAGGCAGCTGCCACACGCTGAGCCTGCCATTTCGTCATGCGCCCTGGCCGGGCAGGGCCATCACGTTTTCCCAATTGTCGCCGGCCGCGACGATGCAGCTTCTGCCGGCGATATCGGTGACGACGATGGTCCAGGTTCCGGTCTCGGCGACAAAGACTTCCATGACCGCCTCATGACCGATCAGCCCCAAAGCAAACTGCCTTTCCTGGAACTTCTCGCTCAAATGGGCGACGAGCTCGCCATGTTCAACGCAGTGTTGATATTGCGCGCCTGCGGTGTTCGTACCCACCGCCAATGCGCCAGCAAGAACCAGGGTTTTCACCCATCTCAACAGCGATTTGCGTGCCATAGGGCACCTCCTTTGCCATCACGTTCCGGCAAAGGAGGGGTTTGACGGCCTCATTTTGCCGGAGCGATCCAGGCCGGTTCCGACGTCATCATCATCGCGTCGTTCCTTTCTGTGTTCCGGTCTGCCATTGGTGGGAACGATTTAAGATGTTCCCATTATGTTCTCGATATATGGTATCGATAATGGAAAAGCGCAAGCAGGCGCCCAAGCGGGCGCCTGCAGATCCGTTTTACGGCTGTCGCCGAAAGAATGAGCCACAGGCCGCGCGGCCATGCCGAGGCGCGCAGACCCGTGATAAATCGTTCAGGTGCCTGGCAGCGCCGCTTTCGTCATCGCGCTCTCCCAGCCTTCGCCGACTGAAATCACGCAGCTTTGACCTTTTGTGTCGCTGGCGAGGATGGTCCATGTGCCCTTGTCGGAAACGAAGACTTCAAGCACCACATTCGGATTGACGACACCGACCGCGCTCGGGTTTTCATGAAACTTCTCGCCGAGCGCCTTGACCATATCGGCGCGTGCCGCACATTGCTCGGCAGCCATTGCCGGGACGGCGGAAAGGGCCATCGCAGCGCAAGCTATAGTCGCCATGAGACGTGCCATCTGACACCTCCTTTGCGCCGGACGATATCCCCCGGAGCCGTCACCAGCGCCGTTGGTTGATCTGCCAGCATCTCCTTCGCGGCAGGACTGCAACCTAAGAAGATTGCTGCCTTCTTGGTTCCATCACATTAGTGTTCATGCCGATGAAGACCGCGACAAAAAGGTCCGAGCTTGGTGCCCGGGCCTTTTCTTGCTTTCTGCGATTTGGATCAGTTCATCGTCGGGGTGACGAATTCGGCGCCATCCTTCACGCCGGCCCGCGCGCCCCAAGCCGAAGGCGAGGACGCGCTGACAGGAAACCGTTCGGTCAGTTCATCGTCGGGATGACGAACTCGGCACCGTCCTTCACGCCGGACGGCCAGCGCGACGTTACCGTCTTGGTCTTGGTGTAGAAGCGGAACGCGTCCGGCCCGTGCTGGTTGAGGTCGCCGAAGGAGGACGCCTTCCAGCCGCCAAAGGTGTAGTAGGCGATCGGCACCGGGATCGGCACGTTGATCCCGACCATGCCGACCTGAACCCGCGAGGCGAAGTCGCGCGCCGCGTCGCCGTCGCGGGTGAAGATGGCGACGCCATTGCCCATCTCGTGCTCGTTGGCGAGCTTGATGGCGTTCTCGTAGGTCGGTGCGCGAACGACCGAGAGCACCGGCCCGAAGATCTCTTCCTTGTAGATGCGCATGTCGGCGGTCACATTGTCGAACAGGCAGCCGCCCATATAGTAGCCGTTCTCGTAGCCCTGCATGGAGAAGCCGCGGCCGTCGACGACCAGCTTGGCGCCTTCCTTGACACCGGTGTCGACATAGGACTTGACCCGCTCCAGCGCCTGCGCCGTGACCAGCGGGCCGAAATCGGCGGAAGAATCCGTCGACGGACCGACCTTCAGGCTCTCGACGCGCGGCACCAGTCTTTCCATCAGCCGGTTGGCGGTGTCGTTGCCGACCGGGACGGCCACCGAGATCGCCATGCAGCGCTCGCCGGCCGAGCCGTAGCCGGCGCCGATCAGCGCGTCGACGGTCTGGTCCATGTCGGCATCCGGCATGATGATCATGTGATTCTTGGCACCGCCGAAGCACTGCACGCGCTTGCCGGCCACGCAGCCGCGCGAATAGATGTACTGGGCGATCGGTGTCGAGCCGACGAAACCGATGGCCTTGATGTCAGCATCGTCGAGGATGGCGTCGACCACTTCCTTGTCGCCATTGACGACATTGAGGATGCCCGCCGGCAGACCGGCCTCGATAAACAGTTCGGCAATGCGCATCGGCACGCCCGGGTCGCGTTCGGACGGCTTGAGAATGAAGGCATTGCCGCAGGCGATGGCCGGCGCGATCTTCCACAGCGGGATCATCGCCGGAAAATTGAACGGCGTGATGCCGGCGACGACGCCGAGCGGCTGGCGCATCGAATAGACGTCGATGCCGGGGCCGGCGCCATCGGTGAACTCGCCCTTCATCATATGCGGCGCACCGATGCAGACCTCGACCACTTCGAGGCCGCGCTGGATGTCACCCTTGGCGTCGGCGATGGTCTTGCCGTGTTCGCGCGCCAATATCTCGGCCAGCGCGTCATACTCCTTGGCGACCAGCTCGAGGAACCGCATCAGGACGCGTACGCGCCGCTGCGGATTGGTCGCCGCCCAGCCGGGCTGTGCGGCCTTGGCGTTTTCGACCGCCGCGCGCAATTCCGCCTGCGAAGCCAGCGCCACCGTGCCGCGCACCGTGCCGTCCATCGGCTGCATGACGTCCTGCTTGCGGCCGCTGGTTCCGGCGATGCGCTTGCCGCCGATGAAATGACCGTATTCGATCATGGTCTCTCTCCCTGGTTCGTGATGAGGCATTGTCCGCCTTTGCGGGAGCGATGGCAACGCGAGCGAAAACGCAACCGCTGTGCAGAAAATAGATAGCGGTTGACGGCAGAGCATCAATTCTCGCAAATAGGAAGAATGCAGGTCCCCAGCAGCAAGGATTGAGATTGAGTTCCTTCACCGCCCCCCTCTGTCCTGCCGGACATCTCCCCCTCAAGGGGGGAGATTGGCTGTCACGCCCGCCTTCGGAAATCTTCACCGCGGCAAGAAAGACGCCTGCGGCGAAACTGCCAATCTCCCCCCTTGAGGGGGAGATGTCCGGCAGGACAGAGGGGGGCGCGAAGGAACGCGGTTTTGATCGTTATCGCCAGGACCCTCATGAACTGGGATGATGCCCGTATCTTCCTTGCCGTAGCGCGGGCCGGCCAGATCCTCGGTGCCGCCCGGCGGCTGGAGCTTAATCACGCGACCGTCTCGCGCCGCATTGCCGCCCTCGAGGCCGCGCTCAGGACAAAACTGTTTCGCCGGCTTACCACCGGCAGTGAGCTGACGCCGGCGGGCGAGCGTTTCCTCGAGATTGCCGAACGCATGGAGGGCGACATGATCGCCGCGCGCTCGACCGTTTCAGGCGAAGGCGACGACATCTCGGGCACCGTGCGCATCGGCGCGCCGGACGGCTTTGGCGTCGCCTTCCTGGCCAGGCGCCTCGGCGCGCTGACCGCTCTGAACCGTGAGCTCACCATCCAGCTGGTGCCGGTGCCACGCTCCTTCTCTTTGTCCCGGCGCGAGGCCGACATTGCCATCACCGTCGAACGGCCGACGGAAGGCCGCCTGGCGGCGGGAAAGCTGGTCGACTACACGCTCGGCCTGTTCGCGTCGCGTGCCTACGCCGACACCCATGGCCTGCCCGGAACCGCCGCCGAGCTAGGCCAGCATACGCTGATCGGCTACGTGCCGGACCTGATCGTCAGTCCCTCACTCGACTACGCGGCCGAATTCAGCCCCGACTGGCGGACCAGCTTCGCCATTTCCTCCGCGCTCGGCCAGGCCGAAGCGGTGCGTTCCGGCGCCGGCATCGGCATCCTGCACACCTTCGTTGCCCGCTCGATGCCGGAGCTGGTGCCTCTCGATATCGTCGCACCCATCCGCCGCGCCTACTGGCTGGTCTATCATGAATCGGTCAGGCCGCTGCGCCGCGTCCAGGTCGTCGCGAGCTTCATTACCAAGGCCGTCGAACGGGACAGGGGTTTGTTCGCGTGAGCCTGCCGGCTGCTGGCTGTCTTAGCTGGTGGGCGTCTTACTTGGCGTATCGTCCGGGCCCGAGATCGCCGACGTCGATGTCGGGCACCCGGCTGGAGATGATGTCGGCCAGAACTTTGGCCGAGCCGCAGGCCATGGTCCAGCCGAGTGTGCCATGGCCAGTGTTGAGATAGAGATTGGAGAAATCGGTGCGGCCGATCAGCGGCGGCCCGTCCGGTGTCATCGGCCGCAGCCCGCACCAGAAGGTCGCCGATCGCATGTCGCCGCTGCCCGGAAACAGGTCGCCGACCGAATGTTCGAGCGTGCGGCGCCGCGATTCATGCAGCCGCAGGTCGAAGCCGGAAATCTCCGCCGTGCCGCCGACCCGGATACGGTCGCCGAGCCGGGTGATCGCTACTTTGTAGCTCTCGTCCATCACGGTCGAGACCGGTGCAGCGGCGGCGTCCTTGATCGGCAGGGTGATCGAATAGCCCTTGACCGGGTAGACCGGGATGGGCCGCTTCAGCATGCGCATGAACCGTGCCGAATAGCTGCCCATCGCCATCACATAGGCATCGGCGACCATCCAGCCCTTGCTGGTGCTGATGTTGGTGATGCGATCGCGCTTCTTGACGACGCGCCGTATCTCCGTGTCGTATTCGAAGGTGACGCCGCGTGCCGCGCAAAGCTCGGCAAGCCTGTCGGTGAACATCTTGCAGTCGCCGGTTTCGTCGCCGGGCAACCGCAGGCCACCGACGAATTTCTCGCGCACGCCGGCCAGCCCAGGCTCGGCCGCAATGCAGCCGTCGGGGTCGAGGACCTCGTAGGGGACGCCATAGGCCTTCAGCACCTCGACATCGCCGCCGACGCCGTCGAGCTGCTTTTGCGTTCGGAAGAGCTGCAGCGTGCCCTTGGCGCGCTCGTCATAGGCGATGCCGGTCGCCTCGCGCAGCGCCTTCAGCGTGTCGCGGCTGTACTCGGCCAGCGGCACCATGCGCGCCTTGTTCAGCGCGTAGCGTTCAGCCGTGCAATTGCGCAGCATCTTGACCAGCCATATCCACATATGCGGATCGAGGGCCGGTCGCACCACCAGTGGACCGTGCTTCATCAAAAGCCATTTGATGGCCTTCAGCGGAACGCCGGGCCCGGCCCAGGGCGAGGCATAGCCGGGCGAGATCTCGCCGGCATTGGCAAAGCTGGTTTCCAGCGCCGGGCCTTTCTGGCGATCGATCACCGTCACCTGATGACCGGCCTCGGCAAGAAAATAGGCGGTGGTGACCCCGATCACGCCGCCGCCCAGCACGAAGATCTTCATCGTTTGGTTCTCCGCGGCGGCATCTCGTCGGGATTCGAGACCGGGATCATCGCCGCCTCATGTCTGCCGGATTCTGTGGCGTCAGCCAAGTGCCGATGCTTAGGGAAAAGACATGCGTGAGGACAACAACCTTGCGTCCTAGCCATTCACATAGCGCCGGTGGAAACGGTGGCCGAGGCTGGTCAAGACCTCATAGCCGATGGTGCCGGCCTGGCCGGCTACCTGATCCACCGTCTGCGACGACGGTCCGATCAGTTCGACGAGGTCGCCGGCCTTCAGCCTGCCGGGCGGCAGTGCGGAAATGTCGAGGATGATCGTATCCATCGAAACCCGGCCGACGAAGGGCAGCCGCACATTTTCGAGCCAGGCGGAGGAAGCGGCGCGTCGATGCCAGCCATCGCCATAGCCGAGCGAAATCGTCGCCGCGGCAAGCGGAGCCTTGGTGTGGAAAGTGTGGCCGTAGCCGACACCGGCGCCGGCCCCCAATATCCGCGTCTGGATGACCTTGGCTTGCAATCGCACCACCGGCAGCATCGGATTGTCCTTCGCCGGCGTCGGATTGACGCCATAGAGAGCGGCACCCGGACGAACGAGGTCGTAGTGATAGCGCTGCCCGAGAAAAATGCCTGATGAATTGGCAAAGGAAGCCGGCGCTTCCGGCAGCATCCGGCGCAGCCGTTCGAATTCGAGCCGCTGCCGCTCGTTGGCCGGCTGCTCGGGTTCATCGGCGCAGGCGAGATGGCTCATCACGAACGTCAGTTCGACACCGTCGAAAGCCTGCGGATCCTGCGCGACTGCCTTCACCTCGGATGGCGTCATGCCGAGCCGCGACATGCCGCTGTCGACCTGGAGGGCGGCCGGCAACTTACGGCCCACCCGCCCGGCCATCTCGCGCCATGCCGCGAGTTGGCTGGCGCTGTTGAGTACTGGGCAAAGCCCTGCCGCAACCGCTTCCCTTTCCGCACCCGGCGGAATGCCGTTCAGCACATAAATGGCCGGGACTGAGCCGAGCGCCTTGCGCAGCAAGATGCCGCCGGCCAAATGCGCAACAAAGAAAGTATTACAGCCCTCACCCATCAGCGCCGCCGCCACCGGCGCCGCGCCAATCCCGTAACCGTCGGCCTTGACCACTCCAGCACAGCCGACGCCGCCCAGCCGCGCCTTCAGCCGCCGGTAGTTCTCACGGACGGCGCCGAGATCGATGGTCAGGATCGCCCCTGCCGCGGCTTCGCTGATCGGTTCGCCCAGGGTGACGGTCGGCGGAAGAGATTTGCTGGAGATGTCGCTCATGCCGACCTGTTTTAACGGAAGGCCGGCGGCTACGCCACCAGGTGCCGGAACGCCGCCACCACGTCTTCGTAGACCTTGCGCTTGAACGGCACGATCAGGCCCGGCAATTCCAGCATCGGCCGCCACGCCCACCGGTCGAACTCGGCCTTGTGGCCACCCGGCGGCGGATTGATCGCGATCTCGCTTTCGTCGCCGTGGAAACGGAAGGCAAACCATTTCTGCGTCTGGCCGAGATATCGTCCCTTGAAGGCGACGCCGACCAGATGCGCCGGCAGGTCGTATTTGATCCAGTGCGGCGCCTCGGCCAGCAGCGACACCGAGCGCATGCCGGTCTCTTCGTAAAGTTCACGCGCCGCCGCGGGCAGCGGCTCCTCGCCATCATCGATGCCGCCCTGCGGCATCTGCCAGAGCTGCGTCGTTCCAGCGAATTCGCTGTCCGGCTCGGCAATGCGACGGCCGACCCAAACCAGGCCGGCTTCATTGAGGACCATCACCCCTACGCAGGGCCGGTAGGGCAGCGTCTCGGGCTCAACGAGCTTGTTCTTTGCCATCTCAGCCTTTTTCCGGATCTATGGCCACCGCCGAAACCGGCACGATCTCGATGCCACGCTTCTTGGCCTCGGTCACCCAGGAAGACACGGTATCCACCGTCAGGTCGAAAGCCGAGCCGATGCCGACGGCAAACCCTTTCGCCCGTGCCGTCGCTTCCAGCCCATCCAGTTTCTTCAATATGGCGCCGCGGTCCTGCACCGCATCGATCGCCGTATCGCCGCCGACGAACGGCACGCCGTCCTTCAGCGCCAGTTCGGGTGCCAGGCTGCGCGCCGACGAACCGTCGTCGACATAGGCCAGACCACGCTTGCCAAGCTCGGCCATCAACGGCCCCATCGCCGTCGCGTCGGCCGAAAAGCGGGCGCCCATATAGTTCATGACGCCGGTGTAGTTGGTCGTTCGCGACAGCGCCCAGCGTAAATTCTTCAAATTCTCGTCCGGCGTTGCAGCCACGGTCAGCGTGTTACGGCCGGGATTGACGTTCGGATAGTCGAACGGCTCAAGCGGTACCTGCATGATGACCTCATGGCCGCTCTGCCGCGCCACCTGCATCCAGCGGCCGATGCTGTTGCCTTGCGGCGCGAAGGCCAGCGTCACTTCCGCCGGCAGCTTGGCGATGGCTGCCTGCGTGCCGGTCTGCGACACGGCAAGCCCGCCGATGACGAGCGCCACGCGTGCACCGCGAGCCCCGGACCACGGCCGCGCATAGACATCGAACGGGCGCCTGCCGTCGGCGGCGCGGATCGGCAACGGACCGGTTTCGCTGGCCTCGACCAGCGCCTTGTCGGGAATATGCGCGATCCTGAGGTTCTGGCCGATCGTCGAAGGGTCGCGAATGACTATGGCCGCCTCGGGTGGAGCGGCGCCCCCCTCGGTCTGGACATGGATGATCTGCGGACCGCCCGTCTTCGGCCCGCTTATGTTGGCCCCGCTTGCGTTGCCTGGCGCAGCCATTTCGGGCGTCGCCTTGGCGGGCGCGGCGGCGGTATCCGCCGCCGGCGTCTTCGGCGTCGAAACGGCTACTTCTTGCAGCTTCCGGAACGGCTTGTCTCGCAAGGCGATGGCGCTGGAGACGCCGACCACGGACAGCACGACAAGCGTGGCCGCGACCGCACCGGCGCTGATCCCGCTGCCTGAGCGCGGCAGCCGGATCGCCTGTCCGAGAGGTCGTTCTATGTCCTTGCCGATATCAGCCAAGCCCGCACCCCCGGCGTGCATCCCCGAAGTAAACCTTCTCCGGAGGCGCAAAATCCAAAATGTCGGCGCGTCCCCTTGCTTCACTGGACGCGCAGCATGCTGGCCGCGGCCCCCGAATCAAACTGCCGGAGCCTCGCGGCCCCGGCAGCATCGCATCGCTTCGCTCAGGCAGCCAGACCTGTTTGGCCCGGCTTGCCCGCCCTTACTGGTTCAACACGGCCTTTTGCGGATTCGGCGGGAACGCCGGATCGGTCTTCTGGCCACGCAGCAGCTGCTCGGCATAGATGAGTTGCAAATCGTCCTTCGGTTCCGGCGGCACATAGGCTGCCGAACCCGAACCGGTCGTGCTTTCGTCGGCGCCCTTGATATGGCCCTTGAGGTCAGATTCGCCGCGCGTCAGGTCCCTGCCCTGCAGTTCCGCCGGCAGCGGCTGGTCGACCTTGATGTCGGGCGTGATGCCCTTGCCCTGGATCGACTTGCCGGACGGCGTGTAATAGAGCGCCGTCGTCAGCCGCAGCGCTCCGTTCTCGCCAAGCGGGATGATGGTCTGCACCGAACCCTTGCCGAAGGATTGCGTGCCGACCACCGTGGCGCGGCGCAGATCCTGCAGTGCGCCGGCGACGATTTCCGAGGCACTGGCCGAGCCGCCATTGACGAGCACGATCAGCGGCTTGCCGCCGATGTCGTCGCCGGCCCGCGCGTCGAAGCGGGTGACGTCCTTCGGGTCGCGGCCGCGCGTCGAGACGATCTCGCCACGGTCGAGGAAGGCATCCGACACGCTCACCGCCTGGTCGAGCAAGCCGCCCGGATTGAGGCGCAGGTCGAGCACGTAGCCCTTGAGCTTGTCGTTCGGCACCTGCTTCTTGATGGTTTCGATAGCATTCTCGAGGTCGTCATAGGTTTTTTCGGTAAAGGAGGTGATCTTCATGTAGCCGATGTCGTTTTCGACCCGGAACTTGACCGCCTTGACCTTGATGATGTCGCGCACGACCGTCAGTTCGATCGGCTTGTCGGCGCCCTGGCGCAGGATGGTGAGCTTGATCGGCGTATTGACCAGCCCGCGCATCTTCTCGACGGCGTCGTTGAGCGTCAGGCCGCGAACCTCCTCGCCGTCGATCTTGGCGATATAGTCGCCGGCAAGCACGCCTGCCTTGGCGGCCGGCGTATCGTCGATCGGCGTGATCACCTTGACCAGGTCGTTCTCCATGGTGACCTCGATGCCGAGGCCGCCGAATTCGCCCTTGGTCTGCACGCGCATGTCCTGCGCTTCTTCGGCATTCATGTAGGAGGAGTGCGGGTCGAGCGACGACAGCATGCCGTTGATGGCATTTTCAACCAGCGACTTGTCGTCGGGCGGCGTCACATAATTCGCCCGTACCCGTTCGAAGATATCGCCGAAGATCGCCAGTTGCTTATAGGTCTCGGAGCCCGCAGCTTTCGCTGTCGAGCCGGGCGCGCCATAGACCAGGCTCATCGCCGATGCACCCATCAGCGCACCGGCAAACAGAAGCGACAGTTTCCGCATCATTCACGTCCTTCCAGAAAAACGGTCCGCCCACCATGGGGCCGGATCGACGGGTTTTCCATCCTTGCGGAACTCGACATAGAGCTCCGGCGTGGCATTTCCATTCTTCGATGCCGAGGTGCTCGCCACCCGGGCCTCTCCCATCGCGCCGACCGGCTCACCTGCGAGCACCGACTGGCCAGACGCGACGCTGATTCTGCTCATCCCCGCCAGGACGACATGATAGCCGTCACCCGCATTCAGGATCAAGAGTTGACCGTAAGAGCGGAAAGGCCCCGCATAAAGCACATTTCCATCCGCCGGCGCTGTGACGATGGCTCCCGATTGTGTCGCAACCATGTCACCGAGCATCACCGCGCCGTTACCGTCGTTGGCCCCGAAGCGCCGCTTGATCCTGCCGGTGACCGGTAGCGCGATCTGCCCTTGAAGCGCGGAAAACGGCGCGGCAGCGGTGAGCCTGTTGCTCTCCGGCACCGGCAGCGAGGCCAATTCCGTCGGCGCCGCAGCCGATGCCGGGCCCTTGTCGGCGTCGGCCGTCTTTTGCTCGGCTGCCTTGGCCGCATCCGCCGCCTTGCGGGCTCTGTCGGCCTCGAGCGAGGCGATCAGTTCTTTCAGGCTGCCGGCCTTGGCCGCCAACGTCGCGGACCGCTGCTTTTCGGCGGCCAGCGCGGTTTGCGTATCGGCGGCGAGCTTCTGCTTGGCTTCGAGCAGCATGCCGAGCCGCTTTTTTTCCGCCGCCTGCTCGCCGACAGCTGCCGTCAGCCGCGCCCGCTCGGCCTCGATCGAGGCCGTCACCCGCGACTGCTCCTTGAGGTCGGCCAGCAACATGTCGGTCTGCTGGCGCAGTTCCGGCACCACGGCACCGAGCAGGATGGCGCTGCGCACCGACGACAATGCGTCCTCCGGCTTGACCAGGATCGCCGGCGGCGGATTGAGCCCCATGCGCTGCAGCGCGCCGAGCACTTCGGCCAGAACGTCGCGTCTGGCGGCCAGTGAGGCGCGGATCTTCTGCTCCTGCGCCTTCAGCCCTTCCAGCTTGCCGCCAATGTCCTCAATGTCCTGGCCGAGCTTCTGCTCGGTCATCGCCGACTGGATCAGCGCCGCGGTGATCGAGGCGTGGTCCTTCTTGACAGCCGCTATGTCGGCGGCGAGCTTGGCCAGCCGCTCGGACGACAGCGTGATCTCTTTCGATACTTTTTCGTATTCGGCGCGGCTCTGGTCCGGGTCGGGCGCCAGGTCGAGCGTGTTCTCGGCCCGCGCGACGCCGAGCGAAAGCGCGATCGTCGCCACGGCGATGCCGTAGCGCACGCGCCAGGAGCCCGTTCGTGATTTCCAGTCTTCAGACATTGAAGCCCAACTCTATGCGCGGCTTCGTTAACGAACCATCAACCATGTTCGAGCCCCGGCCGCCATCCGCAAACCCCATGAGCCCAAACTGTCGATGAGCATTGGGGCAAAAATCCGGGCGGCTGGCATCAATTCGCCGATGGAGCCGAGTTCATGAACGATGGTAGGGGTGACCGGAAAGGATCGTGGCCGCCCGGTAAAGCTGCTCGCCCAGCATCACGCGGACCAGCTGATGCGGCCAGGTCAGCGCGCCGAGCGACACCGTCAGATCAGCCAGGTCGCGCAGCGACTGGTCATGGCCGTCGGCGCCGCCAATGGCGATCACCACCGCCTTGCGCCCGCCATCGCGCAGCGAACCTATGCGGCCGGCGAAATCCTCGGAGGAAAGGTTCTTGCCGCGCTCATCCAGCAGCATCAGCGCCGTGCCCGGTTGCAAGTGCGTCTGCAGCTTCTGGCCTTCCTCGCGCCGGCGCTCATTGGCCGTCTGCGCGCGACCTTCCGCAATCTCGACGATCCCGGCGAATTCGAGGCCTACGGCAGGACCGCTCCTGGCAAAACGCTCGAAATAGCGGTCGGCCAACTGCTTCTCGGGGCCGGCTTTCATTCGGCCCACGGCATGAACCGTAATCTTCATCCCTGCCTCGAAGAGCCGCTGATGCATGTCGGACAACGACATGCATCAAGACGAATACGGCTCAGTGGAGGGTCTCCTCCTCGAGATCGGGCGCCTGCCACATCTTTTCGAGATTGTAGAAGTCGCGGACCTCGGGACGGAAGACATGGACGATGATGTCGCCCGAATCGATCAGGACCCAGTCGGCGCCAGCCAGCCCCTCGACGCGCGCCGTGCCGAGCCCGGCATCCTTGAGCGCCTTGAGGAGATGATCGGCAACAGCCGAGACATGACGGTGCGATCGGCCCGATGCGACGACCATGTAGTCGCCGAGGCTCGATTTCCCCTGAATGTCGATTGAGACGATATTTTCGGCCTTGGAGTCTTCCAGACTGGCAAGGACTGTCTTGATGGCGCGGGACACGGCGTCGTTTACGCTGATCCCGGCCGGCGAAGGCACGATGTCGGCCTTCTTCCGCAGTGCTGTTCTCAGTGTATTTCCTTTCGCAGCAAGAACAACCAAATCACCTCTGAAATCAGGTGACACTGCTTAGATAGGCAGAGTTAGGTTGCAGTTTCAAGACACCGCTCACAAGCAGACGCCCGGTAACGGCCGAATATCCGGCTTTTCGGGCCAGAAAATCGGAACCGCCTCGCCCCGCAGCGGTTATCGGCTCATCCACGAACCGGAATCCCGACATGCCGATCGATCCCCAGAACGCCCTCCTCACCGTGCAATCCGGCCTTGCGCAACTCAGCACGCTGATCGTCTCCTACTCGCTTTCGGCGGTCGGCGCCGTCATCCTGCTGGTCATCGGCTACATCGTCGCCGGCCTCGCCGAGCGTTCGATCTATGCCGGCCTCGGCCATATCAGCGGCTTCGACGAAACGCTCCGCCATTTCTTCTCGCAGGTCGTCCGCTACGCCATCCTGGGACTGGTCGTGATCATGGTTCTCGGCCAGTTCGGCGTGCAGACGGCTTCGATCATTGCCGCTATCGGTGCCGCCGGCCTGGCCATCGGCCTGGCGCTGCAAGGCACGCTGCAGAACATTGCCGCCGGCATCATGCTGCTGGCGCTGCGGCCGTTCCGCATCGGCGAATATGTCGAAGTCGGCGCGATATCCGGCACCGTCGAGGAGATCGGGCTGTTTGCCACAACGCTGAGGACGGTCGAAGGCGTCTACGTGCTTGCACCCAACTCGACCCTGTGGAACCAGCCGGTCCGCAACTTCACCCGCAACGGTGTGCGGCGCGGCGACATCACGCTCAGCATCGGCTCCTGGAACGACATCGATTTTGCGCAGAAGACCATGCTTGGCGTTGCCGCCGCCGACCGGCGCGTCAGGCGGCAGCCTGCGCCGATCGCCTTTGTCGCGACCGTCGGCGACAGCACCGTCGCCATCAGCTTGCGCTACTGGACGGCGGCTGCCGATTTCTTCGCCGCCCAGATCGACCTCACCAAAGGGGTCAAGCAGGCGTTCGATGCCGAAGGTCTTTCAATTCCGGCGCCGGCGCCGCAAGCGCCGCAGCCGGAGGCCTCAGCCACGCAGCAATAGAGCGTTGCAGCCAGCTGGCAGGATGCCCCTCAAAGCTCTCCGCGCCCGCGCTGATCTTCAGGCGCGAAGGCGAGATCGACAGGCAACGGCGCCTGCGCCGTCATTGGCGCGAAACTGCCGGTCTCGGTGGCGGGCACCGGCCGCACCATGACGACGCGCCAGAGAACGAACAGGCAGTAGGCGGCGGCAATGACGATTGCCACATAGATGAAGGCCTGCGTGCCGTAGACGGCGGAAAGTCCGGTCACAATGCCGGGTACGACGAAGCCGGAAAGCGACCAGGCAAACAAAAGCGAGCTCGACAGCGCCACCATGTCGTCCTTGCCGGCGCGGTCACCGGCATGGGCGCTGGCCAGCGAGTAGATCGATTCCGAGGCGCCGTCCCAGACCACATAGATGACAAGCAGAGCCGCCAGCGCGCCGCCGTCGAAACCGAGGGCAAACACGCCCGCCGCGGCGGCAAGCGCCGACGCCGCGATCAGCACAAAGCGCCGGTCGGTGCGGTCGGAAATCCAGCCGAGCGGAATCTGCAGGATCAGCGTGCCGACCGGCATTGCCGAAAGCAGCAAGGCGACGTCGGCCTGGCTGTAGCCCTTGGTCGTGGCATGGATCGGCGCAAAACCCGAGATCGTCATCGACAGGCCGCCGACGGCAAGCATGCCGGCGACGCCGACCGGGGAGATCCGCCAGGCGCGACCGAGCGCCACGGAAGCCGCTTGCGGCGCCGGCGGCTGCGCGAGCCGCGTCAGCCCGACGGGAAGGATCGACAGCGCGGTAAAGGCAATGCCGATCAGCGGCGCATCGGCCGCGCGGATATCGATCAACGCCAGCGTCGAATAACCGACGCCGAGCCCGGCGACATAGGCAACGTAGAAGATGGCCATGACCCGGCCGCGGATGGCGTTGGCGACGACATCGTTCAGCCAGCTCTGCGCGACGATGAACAGGCCGCATATGGCAAAGCCGTAGAGTGCCCGTGCAGCGATCCATGGCAAGGGGTGCGGCCCGGCGCCGACCGCGGCGTTGGACAGCACGATCAGTGCCGACAGCACCATGAACACGCGGGCATGGCCGACACGCCGCACCAGCGGCCCGGTCAGGATGCAGCCGGCAAGGCCGCCAGCCGAAAGGCCGGTGACGATCAGCCCCGCCCATGTCGGATCGAAGCCCTCGGCGCCGAGCCGGACTGGGATATAGGCGAACATCAGCCCATTGCCGACGGCGATCAGCGCCATCGACAAGAGGATGCTGGCAATGGCGATCGACGGCGCCGGCTGCCCTAGACCGTTCTTGTCCTGGTCGCGCGCGAGAATCGTCATGACCGAGGATCGCCCATCAAGCAGGTCAAGGCAGCGGCAAAAGCGACATCACCGGACTTGCCTTCCGCGCCGGTTCAGCCCTTTGCCACCTTGCGGATCGCGCTCGACGACAGCGACGAACGCGGGCCGTGGATGAAGGTCCAGGCCGGCGCCGTCATGCGGGCGAGCCGCGGTGCGTCGCCTTCGTCGACGCGGGCATAGTCGAAGGTCTTGGCGACCACCGACGACAGGAACGACAGCGTCGCACCCGGCCGGTCGACCACCGCGATCGGAAACGTCATCACGATGCGGCGCCAGCGCTGCCAGCGGTGGAAGTCGCGAAGCGAGTCGGCGCCCATGATCCAGACGAAATCGACGCCCGGGTTCCGCGCCTTGACCAGCGCCAGCGTGTCGGCGGTGAAGCGGACGCGGTGGGCCGCCTCGAAGGCGGTGACCTTGATCTTCGGGTTCTTGGCGATCTTTTCGGATAGCTGCAGCCGCTCGGCCAGCGGCGCCAGGTCACCGGCATTCTTGAGCGGGTTGCCCGGCGTCACCATCCACCACAGCTGATCGAGCGCAAGCCGTCTGAGCGCGATCTCGGCGACCAGCGCATGGCCGGCATGCGGTGGGTTGAATGAACCGCCGAACAGCCCGACCGCCACGCCTTTCCCGGCATGCGGCATGTGCAGATAGTGGGAGGATACGGATTCCTTACCCTCCCCCTTGTGGGGAGGGTCGATCCGCGAAGCGGAGCGGGGTGGGGGTGTTGCAGAGTTCAGCGTCGCACCCCCACCCGGCTCGCGATGCTCGCCACCCTCCCCACAAGGGGGAGGGTAAGACCGGCGCTCAAGGCCTCACCTGTCCCGACCCGCGTACGCGGTATTTGAACGAGGTCAGTTGCTCGACGCCGACCGGCCCGCGTGCATGCATCTTGCCGGTGGCGATGCCGATCTCGGCGCCCATGCCGAACTCGCCGCCATCGGCAAACTGGGTCGAGGCGTTGTGCAGAAGGATCGCCGAATCGACCTCGTTGAAGAACCGGTCGACCGCTGTGGCGTCCTCGGCGATGATCGCCTCGGTGTGATGCGAGGAAAACGTCTCGATATGCTCGATGGCGCCGGCGATGCCGTCGACCAGCTTCACCGCAATGATCGCGTCCAGATACTCGGTCACCCAGTCTGCATCGGTCGCGGGCTGGGCATCGGCATAAAGCCTCAGCACCTCGGCATCGGCATGGATCTCGCAGCCTGCCGCCCGCAAGGCCTCGAGGATCGGCACCAGGTGCGTGCCGGCGGCGGCACGGTCGACCAGCAGCGTCTCGGCAGCACCGCATACCCCGGTGCGCCGCATCTTGGCATTGACCGCGATCTTGACCGCCATGTCGAGATCAGCCGATCGGTCGATATAGAGATGGCAGATGCCCTCGAGATGCGCGAAGACCGGCACCCGTGCCTCGTTCTGCACACGCTCGACCAGGCTGCGGCCGCCGCGCGGAATGATGACCTCGAGATTGCCGGAAAGTCCTTTCAGCATTTCGCCGACGGCGGCGCGATCGGTAGTCGGCACCAGCTGGATGGCATCCTCCGGCAGCCCGGCTGCCTTCAACCCCTCGACCAGGCAGGCATGGATAGCGGCGGAAGAGTTGAGCGAATCCGAGCCGCCGCGAAGGATTACTGGATTGCCCGCCTTGAGGCACAGCGCGCCGGCATCCGCGGTAACGTTCGGCCGGCTCTCGTAAATGACGCCGACGACGCCGAGCGGCGTGCGCACCCGTTCGATATGCAACCCGTTCGGCCGGTCCCATGCGGCAATGACATCGCCGACCGGATCGCGAAACCCGGCGATCTCGCTGATACCGTCTGCCATGGCGCGGATGCGGGCGGGATCGAGCTTCAGCCGATCCATCGACGCTGCCGATAGGCCAGCCTCCCTGCCATTTCTGATGTCGATGGCATTGGCGTCGAGGATGTCCTGCTCATGCCGAAGGATCGTCTGAGCCATGCCGATCAGCGCCGCGTGCTTGCGCTCGGCCGCAGCGGTGGCCAGCGGGCGGGCCGCGGCACGCGCGCGGCGGCCGACATCGGCCATCAGCGTAATGGTGTCGTCCCGGGATTTTTCATGCAGCGTCAGCATAGCTCATCCTCCGCTATGTAACCTGGTCACCGACTACTTGCTCGCCACCGGCATGGCTCACCACAAGGTCATCGCGGTGGATCATCGCCGAACGCGCCTCGTAGCCGAGCACCGTTTCGATCTCGGTCGTCTTCAGGCCAGCGATCCTTACGGCATCGGCGGCATCATAGGCAACCAGCCCGCGCGCGATCTCGCGGCCCTCGGGCGACAGGATCGCCACCGTGTCGCCACGCGCAAAATTGCCGCTGACCAGTTTGACGCCGGCCGGCAGCAGCGACTTGCCCGAGAGCAGCGCGCCGATGGCGCCGGCATCGACGGTCAGCCGGCCGGCCGGTTCGAGCTGCCCGGCGATCCAGGTCTTGTAGCCCTTGACCGGATTGGCGCTCGGCCGGAAGAAGGTGGCGCGCTCGCCGCGCTCGATTGCCAGCAACGGCGACAGCCGCGTGCCTGATGTGATGATCATGGCGGTGCCGGCGGCGGTCGCGATCTTGCCGGCGTCGAGCTTGGTGCGCATGCCGCCGCGCGACAATTCCGAAGCAGCGGCACCCGCCATCGCCTCGATGTCAGGGGTGATGCGGTCGACGACCGGAATGAACCGGGCTTGCGGGTCGCGCGCCGGCGGCGCCGTGTAGAGCCCGTCAATGTCGGAAAGCAGCACCAAAAGATCGGCGCCCATCATGGTGGCGACGCGCGCCGCCAGGCGGTCGTTGTCGCCATAGCGGATTTCGGAGGTGGCCACCGTATCGTTCTCGTTGATGACCGGCACCGCCTTCATTTTGAGCAGTGTCGAGATCGTCGCCCGTGCGTTGAGATAGCGGCGACGCTCTTCGGTGTCGCCGAGCGTCAGCAGGATCTGGCCCGATTTCAAGCCATTCTTGCCGAGCGCATCCGACCAGGCGCCGGCCAATGCGATCTGCCCGACGGCGGCCGCCGCCTGGCTCTCCTCGAGCTTCAGCGCCCGCTTGCCGAGACCGAGGATGGTGCGGCCAAGTGCAATCGCCCCGGAAGACACGACGAGAATTTCGGCGCCGCCACTGGCCAGCATGGCGATGTCGTCGGCAAGCGAGGCCAGCCAGTCGCGCTTCAGGCCCGTCGTGCGGTCGACAAGCAGCGCCGAGCCGATCTTGACGGCAATGCGCCGATAATTTTTCAGCGATTGCGCGGCCATGGCTATGTGTTCCAGCGCGTCTCGACCGGCGCAGCGACCGCCTCGCGTGCATCGGCCACCACAGCGATCAGCGCGCGCAACACCGCTTCGACGCCTTCGCCGGTGACTGCCGAAAGCAGCATCGGCGCGCGGCCGGCCGCGCGTTTCAGCGAGGCGGCCTTCTTCTTGCGCGCGTCGGCATCGAGTATGTCGACCTGGGAAAGCGCGATGATTTCGACCTTGTCGGTCAGCCCATTGCCGTAGGCTTCGAGCTCGGCACGCACGGTTTTGTAGGCATTGGCCGGATTTTCTTCCTGCGCCGAGACAAGATGCAGAAGGACACGCGTGCGCTCGACATGGCCAAGGAAGCGGTCGCCGATGCCGACACCTTCATGCGCGCCTTCGATCAGGCCCGGAATGTCGGCAATGACGAATTCGCGACCGTCGATGCGTGCCACGCCAAGGCCCGGATGCAGCGTGGTGAAGGGATAGTCGGCGATCTTCGGCTTGGCCGCGGTGACCGCCGCCAAGAAGGTCGACTTGCCGGCGTTGGGCAGCCCGACCAGGCCGGCATCGGCGATCAGCTTCAGCCTGAGCCAGATGTTGAGCTCTTCGCCCGGCAGTCCGGGATTGGCGCGGCGCGGCGCCTGGTTGGTCGAGGTCTTGAAATGCTGGTTGCCGAAACCGCCATTGCCGCCCTTGGCCAACAGAAAGCGCTGGCCGACGACCGTCAGATCGCAGATCAGCGTCTCATTGTCCTCGGCAAAGACCTGTGTTCCGGCCGGCACTTTCAGCGTCACGTCGGCACCCTTGGCGCCGGTCATATTGCGGCCCATGCCGTGCGTCCCGGTCTTGGCCTTGAAATGCTGCTGGTAGCGATAGTCGATCAGCGTGTTCAGCCCATCGACCGCCTCGACCCAGACATCGCCGCCGCGACCGCCGTCGCCGCCGTCCGGGCCGCCGAACTCGATGAACTTTTCGCGCCGGAACGACACCGAACCGGCGCCGCCGTCGCCGGAGCGGATGTAGACCTTGGCTTGATCGAGAAATTTCATCGGATTGTATGGTTTCTGTTATTGGCTTTGCGGGATTGCTCTAAACCAAGGCGGGTCGAAGGGCGAGGGCCGTTTTTGCTACTGTAACGTCGCGCGTATCTCTGGACGCGTAGCATTTGGTTGACCCTTGCCGAAAATCGATCTTCGGCTTTCCAAGCGCGAGATGTCGGAATGAAGCTGGTAACTTACAATATCCACTACGGCGTCGGTCTCGACGCCCGCTACGATGTCGGCCGTATCGCCGATGCCGTGCGCGGCGCCGACGTGATCGCGCTGCAGGAGGTCACCCGCGCTAACCCGAAGAATGGCGGCCGCGACATGGTGGCCGAGCTCGGCGAGGCGCTGCCCGACTATTTTGCCGTCTACGGCAGCAATTTCGAAGCCGACGCCGGCTCGCGCCTGGAGAACGGCCGCGCCATCACGACCACCTTCCAGCTCGGCAACATGGTGCTGTCGAGGACGCCGATCCATCTGTCGCGCAATCTCCTTTTGCCGCGCAGCCGCAGTGTCGAGGCGATGAACTTCCAGCGCGGCGCGCTGGAGGCGCTGGTCGAAACGCCGCTTGGTCCGATCCGCTTCTATTCCACCCATCTCGACCATCGCAGCCCGGTTGAACGCCTGAGCCAGATCCGCTTTCTGCGCCAGCGTCTGTTGAAATACCCGCTCGAGGGCGGCGGGCTCTCCGGCGTCGCCGAGATCGGCTTGCCGGAGCTGCCTTCTCCCGAAGCCTTCGTCGTCATGGGCGACTTCAACATGCTGGCCGGATCGCCGGAACATGTCGAACTCGCCGGCCAGCCTGACCACGAATTCGGCATGCCGGTGACCGCCGACCTCGCCATCGATGCCGCCGCACGCCTCGGCGCTGCCGGCGCCGATCTCGTCACCTGGGTCGACCCCAAGCAGCCGGGCGATACCAGCCGCTACAAGCGCATCGACTACATCTTCACCAGCGCCTCGCTTGCCAAATCGCTGAGGCGCCTGTGGGTCGACCGGCAAGCGGCCGGTTCGGATCACTTGCCGGTCTGGCTCGAGATGACGTGAGCCGCATCCATCAAAAATGCACCCAGTTCCGCAGGCTGGTCCAGGTCTTGCGATCGAGGCGGTAGCGTTCGACCGGCACCTGACCGGCAACGATCGAATTCAGCATGCCCTGGCCGGCATACTGGAAGCCGCATTTGTGGATGACCCGGCGCGAGGCCGGATTGATAACCCGCGTCGAGGCGTGCAGCACCTGGATCGTGGTTCTCTGGAAGGCAAGGTCGACCAGTGCGTGCGCTGCTTCCGTCGCGTAGCCGCGCTTCCAGTACGGCTCGCCGATCCAGTAGCCAAGCTCCAGCCCGCGATCCGTGGTGTTGAGCCCGGCACAGCCGACGAAGGTCTCGGTGCCGGCCAGCGTCAACGCATAGGCGATTCCGGCCCGGCGCGATGCCGTCATGGCCAGGAAAGCGCGTGCCTCCGCCTCGCCATAGGGATGCGGCATGCGAGCCAGCATTTCCGCGACATGGCGGTTGTCGGCGAGCGCCACCAATTGCTCGATGTCGCTTTCACGCGGGGCACGCATGACCAGCCGCTCGGTCGCGAGCACCGGGCAATCTATCGTGTAACTTTCGTCGTCTGTCGCTTCCGCTTCGGCAACCATATCAAAGTCCTCCAGGCACAAGAAAAAGGGGAGATGGAAACCCATCTCCCCTGATCCATTTCCTGGCTTGGCCAGACACCGGTCCCGAGATGGGTGCCGGTGTTCTCGTGCGGAACCGGCTACTCCGCTGCCTTCGTCATCGGGTTCACCGATACGTAGGTTCGGCCATTGGCTTTTTTGTTGAAGGTGACTGCGCCAGCTTCGAGCGCAAACAGCGTGTGGTCCGTGCCAATGCCGACATTGGTGCCGGGATGCCACGTCGTGCCACGCTGACGAATGATGATGTTGCCCGGAATCACGGCTTCGCCGCCGAACTTCTTCACGCCGAGCCGCTTGGAATGGGAGTCGCGACCATTGCGCGACGATCCGCCAGCTTTCTTGTGTGCCATCTAACTACTCCGATGCGCCGCGAGGCGCCTAAACGATCTTATGAACGCGTTCGCGTTCCGTTTCAAGTCCGATCCGGCGACGATTGCGTCGGTTCGTTCTACTTCTTCGCCAATTCCTTGGCCTGCTCACGCCAGTCCTTGATCTGGTCGGCGCTGAACGGCATGTGCTCGTCGATCTTGGCGACGTCCTTGTCGGACAGCTTGGCGATTTGGGCAAAGGTGGTGATGCCCTGTTCGTTGAGCTGGCCGGCGGCGACCGGGCCGATGCCCTTGATCACGGTCAGGTCGTCCGGCTCGCCCTTCGGCGCCTTGAACAACGGTGCGGCGGCTTCGGCAGCCTTGTCCTCGGTCGTCTCGGCCTTGGCTTCCTTCTTCGGCGCAGCCTCTGCCTTCGCTGCTGCCTTCGGCGCGGCTTCAGCCTTCGCCTCGGTCTTGGCTGCAACTTCAGCCTTCGCTTCGGTCTTGGCGGCGGCCTTCTTCGCCGGCTTGGCGCCACCCAGCAGGATTTCAGCAATCCTGACGGTGGTCAAAAGCTGGCGATGGCCGATCTTGCGGCGCGAATTCTGCCGGCGGCGCTTCTTGAAGGCGATGACGGTGCGGTTCTTGCCCTGCTCGACGACTTCGGCGGTGACCATCGCACCATCCACGAACGGTGCGCCGAACGTGACGTTTTCGCCCTCGCCATGCGCGAGCACACTACCGATCTCGACGATGTCGCCGACATTGGCTTCGAGTTTTTCGATCTTCAGGAGATCGTTGGCGGCAACGCGATACTGCTTGCCGCCCGTTTTGATGACTGCGAACATTTTTTGCCTTTCGCTGTTCGGTCGGCCTTGATGAACCGCCACAGGCGGTTCGGCCGTCTTTTTGTCAGTCTGCGGGTTCAAAAAACAAGCGGCGCGGAAGATCCCTCCACGCCGATTGCGCGCTGTCCCTAACCGAAGGTTCGGCTTGAGTCAAGGCAAGCGCCGCGGGCAAGCTGCGAATGGGTTGAGCCCAGACCTTGCAAATATCGAGCAGTGACCACCGGAGCCTCGAAGAAGCACGGACAGAAGCTGCGGCGTCGGGGCAGATTGGCCCTTGTAACCTGCCTGTCCAGCCGTTATCTAGTGCGCCGCGCCGGCAACGGCGGACCATGACCGCGGAGAGGTGGCAGAGTGGTCGAATGCACCGCACTCGAAATGCGGCATGGGTGCAAGCCCATCGGGGGTTCGAATCCCTCCCTCTCCGCCAGTGATCCTAATTTGTCCAACCCGGAGACATGGGTAACAGATTGTACTTAAGACATGGGTGACAACCTCGTGCCGAACGGGTTGTCGATGGTCTGCGAGGTCCTCTGTTCCAAGTCGATATAACCGAGATCGTAATGCATGAAGCTGACGAGCCAAATGCCGTCGTCGACCTCCTTGATTCCCAGCCTCTGACCGGCGAGCACGGTCGAGACGTTGATCTTCTTCCTGTGCATGCAGATGCGGCCGCAAGCGGTA